>JABEUX010000053.1 GCA_013044185.1 Vulcanimicrobiota bacterium
CGGCGCAAACGCCGACCTCCTCGGCTACGGCCCCGGATCGGCGGCGCAGAGCTTCACCCTCACCCCCACCTACCATTTCGGTACGCTCTTCGCGCGCGCCGAGATCGCACGCGTCGTCCTCTCCGGGTTTACGGCCGGGCTAGGCTTCGGCAGCTCCGGAAGCGCAGATACCCAAACACGTATCGGTTTGGAACTAGGAGTACAACCATAATGCTCTATCTCGCCGCGCTCGTTGCGCTCTCCGCTCTCTTCTTCGCGCTCGCCGAACTCTACGTTCGAGCGACGGCGAAGCTCTAAACGCGCCATGATCGATGCAATCGTCGGGCTCGTGCTCACCATCGCCATTCTCGCGTACCTTACGTACGCGATGCTGCGCCCCGAGCGCTTTTAGGAATCGCCGATGACGCTTACCGGATGGCTGCAAGCCATTATTATTTTCGCCGTTCTCGTCGCATGTACGAAACCTCTCGGCACCTATATGTTCGCGGTTTTCACCGGAGAGCGCACTTGGCTTACCCCGCTCTTCGCCCCGGTCGAACGACTGCTCTACCGTATTGCAGGCGTCCGCGCCGACGAGGCGATGGATTGGCGGGGATACACGTTGGCGATGTTGGGTTTCTCGCTCGTCGGCTTCGCGTACCTCTACGCACTGCTCCTCACGCAGGGCTGGCTTCCGCTCAACCCGCAGCACTTTCCGAACCTGTCGCCGGGCTTGGCGTGGAACACGGCGATCAGTTTTCTCACGAACACGAATTGGCAGTTCTATTCCGGCGAGAGCACGATGAGTTATCTCTCGCAGATGGCCGGGCTCGCTTGGCACAATTTCGTCTCGGCGGGCGTCGGTATCGCCATCGCCGTTGCCGTCATTCGCGGCTTTGCTGCGAAAGGAATCGCGACGCTCGGTAATTTCTGGGTCGATCTCACGCGCGCATGCCTCTATATTCTTCTGCCGATCGCGGCGCTCGCCGCGATCGTTCTCGCCGCGCAGGGCGTGCCGCAAAATTTCAACGCTTATCGTACGGTGACGACGCTCGCCGGCGGTAAGCAAACGATCACCGGCGGACCGATGGCTTCGCAGGAAGCGATTAAAGAACTCGGCACCAACGGCGGCGGCTTCGTCAACGCCAACTCGGCCTCGCCGAACGAAAACCCAACGCCGATAAGTAATGCACTCGAGATTCTGCTCATCCTCCTCATTGCCGCGGGCCTCACCTACACGTACGGCAAGATGGTCGGCGATACGCGGCAAGGCTGGGCGATTTTCACCGCGATGTTCGCGCTTTTCTGGGTCGGATTCGCGATTATCTACCACGCCGAAGCGGCGGGGAACCCGCTCCTCCATCACCTGGCCGTTCGCGGCGGAAACATGGAAGGGAAAGAGACGCGCTTCGGCATCGCCGGCTCCTCGCTTTTCACCGCTGCAACGACCGGAACGTCGACCGGCGCGGTCAACGCATCGATCGATTCTTTTATGCCGATCGGCGGCCTCGTCGCACTCCTCAATCTCCAGCTCGGCGAGATCGCACCCGGTGGCGTCGGCAGCGGTCTCTATGCGATGCTGGAGTTCGTCGTGCTCACCGTATTTATCGCCGGTTTAATGGTGGGCCGCACGCCCGAACTTCTCGGAAAAAAAATCGAGCGGCGCGAGGTGCAGTTGGCGATCCTCGCGATTCTCGTCACACCGATCTTCGTCCTCATACCGACGGCGATCGCAGCGCTGCTCCCCGCCGGGAGTTCGACGCTTGGGAACGCCGGGCCGCACGGATTCTCCGAGATCCTGTACGCATTCTCATCGTCGAATGCCAATAATGGAAGCGCATTTGCCGGACTCGGCGGCGACCGCTTTTATTATATTGCGACCGGCATCTCGATGTTCTTCGGGCGCTTTTTTGTCGCCATCCCGATGCTCGCGCTTGCCGGTTCGCTCGCGGGAAAGCGGCCGGTTGCGGCAGGGGCGGGTACGTTTTCTACCGCTTCCCCCACCTTTATTTTGTTGCTTTTAGGAACGATCCTTATCGTCGGTGCGCTCACCTTTTTGCCTGCCGACGCACTCGGGCCGATCGCCGACCACTATCTATTGCACGCCGGGAGAACGTTCTAATGCCCTCCAAGCACGTATCGCAACGGCACGCGAAGGGGCGCCCGTTGCTCGAATCGCGCATTCTTCGCACCGCACTACGCGATGCAATTTTCAAACTCGATCCGCGCGTCCAAGCGCGCAACCCGGTGATGTTCGTCGTCGAGATCGGCGCACTTCTTACCAGCATCTACTGGGCGCACGCGACCATCACCCGGAGCGGGTCGCCGGGCTTTGATTTCGCGATCTCCGCATGGCTCTGGTTCACGGTGCTCTTTGCCAACTTCGCCGAAGCGGTCGCCGAGGGGCGCGGAAAAGCGCAAGCGGAGCACCTCCGTCGCACGAAGAGCGATACCGTCGCAAACCGGCGCACGCCGCAGGGCGAGATCGAATCGATCTCGGCGAGCATGCTGCGGCGCGACGATTTCGTCGTGGTACGAGCTGGCGAAGTCATCCCGGGCGACGGGGAGATCGTCGAAGGCGCGGCGACCGTCGATGAATCGGCGATCACCGGCGAATCGGCGCCGGTCGTGCGCGAAGCGGGCGGCGACCGGAGCGCGGTTACCGGCGGCACGCGCGTGCTCTCCGATGCGATCGTCGTGCGCATCGCGGCGAATCCCGGCGAGAGTTTCCTCGATCGCATGATCGCTCTCGTCGAAGGAGCGCAGCGGCAAAAAACGCCGAACGAGATCGCGCTCTCGATCCTCCTTTCGGCGCTTACGATCATCTTCGTCATCGTCGTTGCGACGCTCTACCCATACTCGTCATTCGCCGGAGCGCATGCGAGCATCGTCGTCCTCGTTGCATTGCTCGTCTGCCTGATCCCAACCACCATCGGCGGCCTCTTAAGTGCGATCGGCATCGCCGGTATGGATCGCGTCATGCAGCGCAACGTGCTGGCAACGAGCGGGCGCGCGGTGGAGGCCTCCGGCGATGTCGATACACTTTTGCTCGATAAAACCGGTACGATAACGCTCGGTAACCGTCAAGCCTCCGATCTTCTCGCGGCGGCGGGCGTCGAGGCAGAACGGGCCGCCCAAGCCGCGCTCCTTTCGTCGATCGCCGACGAAACGCCGGAGGGGCGTTCGATCGTTTCGTTCGCGCAAAATCTTCTTGGATCTGCCGCGCCCAACGAAGTACCCGCGGGGACGGTTTTCGTGCCTTTTAGCGCCTACACGCGCATGAGCGGCGTCGATCTCCCCGATGGAACGAAAATTCGCAAAGGTGCCCCGGATTCGGTCCTCACCTGGTGCCGCGAATTCGGCACCCCCGATACGGCCCTGATGGCCGATGTCGAGCGCGTTGCGCGGCGCGGAGAGACGCCGCTCTTGCTCGCCGTCGACGGGCGGATCGTCGCGTTGATCGCGCTGAAAGATATTCTCAAGCCGATGATGAGCGAACGCTTTGCTCGGCTTCGTGCGATGGGGATTCGCACGGTCATGATTACCGGCGATAATCCGCTTACCGCCGCAGCGATCGCCAAGGAGGCGGGCGTCGACGATTTCCTCGCCGAGGCGACCCCCGAAGCGAAAATGAATCTGATCAAACGCGAACAAGCGGCGGGGCGACTCGTCGCGATGACCGGCGACGGCACCAACGACGCTCCGGCTCTCGCGCAAGCCGACGTCGGCGTGGCGATGAATTCCGGCACGCAGGCCGCAAAGGAAGCGGCGAACATGATCGACCTCGATTCCGACCCGACCAAGCTCATCGAAGTCGTCGAAATCGGAAAGCAGTTGCTTATGACGCGCGGCGCACTCACGACCTTCTCCATTGCCAATGACGTTGCAAAATATTTCGCCATTTTGCCCGCGCTTTTTATTGCCGCCTACCCGCAAATGAGCGCTCTCAATCTCATGCATCTCGCCACACCGCAAAGCGCGATCCTTTCGGCGGTCATTTTTAACGCACTCATTATCATCGCGCTCATTCCGCTCGCTCTGCGCGGGGTACGATACGAACCGCGCGGTGCGGCCGTCGCCCTGCGCATCAACGTACTCGTCTACGGGCTCGGCGGCCTCATCGTGCCGTTCCTCGGCATTAAAGCGATCGACCTTTTACTTCAAGCCTTCCACTTGGTGGGGTAAC
>JABEUX010000054.1 GCA_013044185.1 Vulcanimicrobiota bacterium
GCGAGCACCCTCTTGAAGAATGCCGTCGATCGCAATGTCGAAGCGTTTCTTCCGATAGTTCACAAAACCCGCGAACTGGTTCGGCGCGTTTTGCGTGGTATAGCTACTGCCCGCAGTTCCCGGCGGGCTATTGGTGTAGACCGGGTAGTAGGAACTCTGCGAGAGCAACGATTGCTCGTTCATCGAGTAGTAGGGATTGTTAATCGTGGTTGCACTACATGCCACCGGCGCTCCCGGGTTGGTCGTCGCCGGCGAATAACACGCCGAACCGCCGCCCGCCTTCGTGAGGCCGTTGAACGCAGCGATGTAGTTGTTGATGTAGGCAATTGCATTCGAACCGTTCGAAAGCGTCGAGAATTTCTCGCGGACGCTCGTGAACGTGTATGCGAGTTGTCCCGACCACCCATCGCGGCTCGGGTCGCCCTTCTGCAATGCCACTTCGACGCCCGTGGATTTCTGCGTTGCCGCATTGACGCCCGAGGCAAAGTTGCCGCCGAGGGAGACGGAGACGAGCTGGTTCCGGGTGAGACGATAGAACGGGGTGATGCGGAAGTTGAGATCGGTGCCGCGGATATGTTTCTCAAGCGAGATATCCGCGTTATTCGAGGTCTCGAGCGGGTTGTCGTGGACCGGCGTGCGGAACCCGAGCCCCCAGAAGTGCGTGAACAGGCTCTGAGCAAGGAAGGCGCCTGCGGGCCCGCTATATTGCTCGAAAGCCGTCTCGGTCGGCTGCGTATAACGGCCTAACGAGAACCGGATCACCGTATCCGGGTTGACGGTGTAGGTACCGCCGATGCGCGGCGAAAGAGCCGACTTCGTGATACTTGGAATCGAGACCGGGGAGAAGAGCTGCGTGTTAAACGTGCTTCCCGCGACGGTCGCAGCGGCGCCATTGGGGTGCAGCGCGGTTCCCTGAACCGGATCGGTATATGGCGCCCCGGTGTTGGGGTTATAGCAGACGCCGGGCTGCCCGCCTGCGGGCATAAAGGTCGTCTGAATCGGCGAGAGCGGGGTCACCGCATTGGGGGTCGATTCGGCAGGCTGTCCGCTCGCCGACCAGTAGCAATAGGTGTTCGCCGCCGCGCTAAACCAGAACTGGTTCTGCACGGTGTTGGTGTTCTCTAAGTTGTAGGTGTATTGTTCGAAGCGCACGCCGACGTTCAACGCCAGCCGACGATTCGGCTGGAATTGATCCTGCAGCGAGAAGTTCGTGAAGGCCGGAGTCACGTTGGACCGGTAGCCGGAGGCTCCCGGCGCGGTCACGATCATCTGCGCCCCGCTGGTGCAGGCCGGGCTTCCCGCAGGCACCGCCCCGGTGCTGCAGGGGTTGGCGGTTGCGAAGCCCGCCAATGGTGCGGTGTACGTGCCCGCAGTCGCTCCTGAGAAGCAGCTGCCGACCGAGCCGTCGACCGTGTTGTAACACTGCGCGACGCCGCCGTTGAAGGAGGCGAGGTTCGTCGGCTGATTCAATCCAAAAGCACCAACATAGAGAGCCGAATCCTGGTACGCTTGGAAGTTGTTCCAGCGAATCGCGGTAGCGGTGGTGTAGTTCGCGTGGAAGGTCAACAAGTTTTTATCGTTGATCTGGTTGCTGTACTCGAAACCGAGACCGCGCGTGTGGGTCGAGAGCTCGTAATCGGCGGCCGTTATGAGGTTGGTCGGTAAGACCGGCGCATAATCGAGTGCGGCGATGCCGTACGGCGAGCTCTGCAGCCAATCGGAGTAGAACGTGTAGCCGAAGATGCGCGCGAAGGAGCGTTCGTTGATGTTGCGTTGATATTGCAACTTCACGATCGAGCCGTTGTTGATGATGCTATCCTGCAACGTCGGGCTAATCGGTGCGTTCAACGCGCGATTGCTCGGTGAGGAGGGATAGTAGTATGGAACCACCGATGCGGTTCCAGCCGACTCTCCAAACGTCGTGCCGGGCGCCATGATGAACCCATCGCCATAGCCGACCGGAGCGACCGAGGGAGTCCCGGTTGCGCAGGCAGCGTTGACGCCCGGGGAGTTGAATGTTGCGAGAATCGGAGCTGCCGTGCAGAGATTCGAGATCGGGTTGCTCGTCGAAGCTCCGTTCAGGATGCCGAGGGCATAATAATACGGGGCCGCAAACGCATTGATCTGGCTCAGATTTCCCGTTGCGTTGATGTTGTTGCCGTAGAGCGTCGGCAGCGAGAAATCGTCGAAGAGGATCTGAATGTCGTCACGCCCGGCATCGCGCTTGTGCGGGATACCGAAATGGAAGTTCATGACCGTTTCACGATCGCCTTGCGTCGCGGGACTCACTTGGTTGAGACCCGTCGTGGTCGGCGCGAAGCTCGCGCACATTGGTGTCCCGCCGACGAACGCGGAGTTCGCCGGGGCGAGACCCGATGCGAGACACTGCCCCCACGGGCCGCGCGTGGTCGCGAGACCGAACGCAGCGGGGCTCCAGCCGATCGACGATTGGCCGGTGATCGCATACGGGTTGTTGCCGTTGTTGGAGATGTTTCCACCATCTTGATTGTTGGTGAAGTGGTAGAACTGATTGTAGCCACCGACGCCGATGTAGTAGCTGAAGAGTCGATCCGGCGAGGCGCCGCCCGCTTCCACGTTGAGTTGGTGATAGAAGCCCGGCGAGCCGAGCCCGAGTTTGGCGTGGCCATAGCCCGGGTACGTGCCGGTGCGGATCACCTGGTTGATAAAGCCGGCGAGCGTCGGGGAGCTCGCACCAGCAGGCGAACCACCGGTGTAGACCTGGAGTTCTTGCTGGCCGAACGTGCTCAACGAGCTGGCATTATAGTTGTCGAAGGCGCGATTGACGGGAACGCCGTCGAATTCGTAGCCGGCTTGCGAGTATGCCGAACCACGGATAAAGAAGGTCTGTCCCCACCCATAAGCACCGATCGGCCCTTGCACGCCGGGCTCGTTGTAGAGTGCGGAGAAGGCACTGTTGAGGTTGTAACCACCGGCCGACGCGGTTTGCGCCGCCTGGCTCGCAGGGTTTACCGAGTAAACGCTCGAGACGGTGCCGGGTTTGACAAGGTTGCCGGCCGCGATCGATCGCACGGTCGCGATGGTTTTGAGCTCTGGGCTCAGGACCATCGAGAGCGTGTAGTTTTGGTCGGCGAAGACCGTCACGCCCGCGAGCGAGGCGGTGTTAAATTGCGCCTTCGAGACCGTCACGGTATACGTGTCGGGCGAGAGGCTCAGGAATGAAAAATGCCCGTGGGAATCGGTCGTGACCGTAGCCACCTGCGAAGGTGACGTTGCGATGACGACCGCTCCTACAACGGGCGCACCCTTTGTATCGGTTACCGTGCCGTTGAGGCCGCCCGTCGTTCCTGCCAGTGCCCATGTTCCCTGGAACAGGAAGGCGACGAGAAGCATCAGCGCTACGGCGACGCGACGGAGGGTTCGTTGATATTTCATCGATTATTTTCCCTCAATCGAGTTTTAGTGAGCTGAACGGCGCAAACTCGGCCACCCCGCGTTGGGTCGCCGACGAGCCACCGTTGGCTGGCTTTTATTCCCTACTTTGGTCGCTTCCTTCAGGTAATCTTAAGAATTGGGAACTCTCAGGGGCTGGAAAATAAAGGAGGGGCCGTCGATCGCTCGACGGCCCCTCCTTCGGGTCAGCCCTTCGTAGAGCGCCGAAGCGCGTTACGGAGAGACGCCGGCAGCGACCGGCGAGATCGTGATATCGGCCTGCCCATTCGCGCCCGTGAGGGTCGGAGAGGCGCTGGTCGAGATCGGGTAGGTCGCACCGTACATGTCGTAATCGGTGCCGACGAGTTGGACGGTATAGCCGTCGCCCGGAGTTGCTGCACCCACTGCAGCGGTGTTTTGCGCTGCGGTGCAGATCGAGGGGCTCGGCTTTAGGGCCGTCGGGCCAGAGCCCGAGTCGAGATTCGGACCATCGGTGTCAGGCAGGGTATAGGTGCCCGCCGCTTTGGCGACGATCGTGTAGTAGACCGGGCCAGCACCGCCGACGGCTCCGAGAACGCCTTGGCAGTTTGCCGCGGCACCGTCGCCGTTATCGATGATCTCGATGTAGACTTCGGTGATACCGCCGGAGAAGTCCGCCGCCGGAAGGGTGAGGCTTCCGCCGCCCGCCCCGTCGGTGGTTAGCGTTGGCGCTGCCAGCGTCGGCAGCGTCGCCATCGATCCCAGGTTTGCCGTCGCGGTCACCGTCGCCGAGGTCGGCGTCGAGCCGCTGAAGCCGGTGGGAACGACGAGGCTCATCGTGTATTTACCAGTGCCGTTCAGCACCACGTTCTCGAAGAGCGTGAAGCCCTCGGGGATGCCGAGGACGCCGCTACCGAGATTGTTGAGTCCATCGCGCAGGCCCATGTTGTCCTTGTTCGGGTCGAAGGCCGGGGGGCCGCCGAACGGGACGAAGGTCGCACCGGTGGTATCGTAGAGTGGTTCGGCGTACGGCGTGAACGATGCAGGAACGCCCTGCGTCGTGTAGTTGCCTGGCGAGAGACCGTTCACGAAGACGCCGCCGGATTGCCCGAAGGTGCTCGTGTTCGGCTGCACGGTGGACGTGCCGCCGGTCGCGTTATTGGTTACCGTGCAGGGCGTCGTCTGATCGCACGCCGGCGTACCCAGCGTGAGCGTCTGGCTCGTGCCGGTAATCGTGCCGCCGGTCGCCACCTCGGTGACGCTCGGCCCACCGGGCAGCGTGCTGTAGGCGTCGAACGGAAGGTTACCGGCAGCGCCGGCAGCAGGTAGCGTAAACGGCCCGGTGATCGTCGGAGTGTCGACGAGCACGTTCGAGAGGCCGCTCGCCTGACGGTAGGTCGAAACCACGTTCAGGCCGGTCTTCAGACCGTACACGTTTGCGGTACCGACTGCGAATTCGAGCGTTCCGGTC
The DNA here is from genome assembly GCA_013044185.1 of Vulcanimicrobiota bacterium. Lineage (GTDB taxonomy): Bacteria > Vulcanimicrobiota > Vulcanimicrobiia > Vulcanimicrobiales > Vulcanimicrobiaceae > JABEUX01. Next base: position 4,862 of record JABEUX010000054.1, read on the forward strand.
TGTACCGGGTTCACACTCGAGATTGGCGGGATTCCCTTAGAACCGTTTCCGCCGCCACCGCCGCCGCAACCGCTGAGGAGAACCCCAGCGGCCGCGATGGCGAGTATATATCGTGTCTGTTTCAAGTTCATGAATCCGCCTTTATATTCTCGTCCGGAAGTAAACGTTCCAGGAAGTACCGAGCCCGTACCCGTTGAGGAACGGGAGCGTGCTGCCACCCGGGTAGTACGCATTGCCGGCTCCGATGGCATACGAACCGGAGAGCGGATTCGCCGAGGCGAGTTGTCCGGTCCCAGGCCCAGCCACGCCGGTTGCGACCGGCTGGTACTGCGTGTTGATTAATGGAACGTTGTAGTGGTTATTCGTGACGTTGAAGATTTGGACGCCGATCGTCGAGGTCTTCGAGACCGGTGCTTCAATGTCGAGATTCATGAAGAACTGCTTGGGGCTGTTCTTCAAGCCGGCGATTGAGGGCTCGGCGTAACCGCGCGAGGCCGCAACGTTCGGGTTGAGAATCGATCCCGGCACCTGCGGATCCACATAGTAGCTGGCGTTATAGGCATTGCCAGGACCACTCGCACCGGCGTACGGCAGGTTGGGGCCGTAGTTGGTCTCAGGGACCGTGAGCAACGAGCCGTTGACGTAACCGATCGAGCTTTGACCGACGCCGAACGGATATCCGGTGTTGGCGAAGAGCGACGGCGTGATCGTGACACCACTCTTGAAGTGGTAGGTCAGGCCGAGCACCGCCGAGAGCGGCGGGATGAAGCCGGCCTTGAAGAACTGCCCGGTGAGGAGCAGCTGCTGCCCGAGGATCGGCAAGTTCGAGGAGCCTGCGACCGGTGGCGTGTTCAGCAACTCGTTGATGTAGTTGACGGTAAGGAAGCCGCTGATACCGCGCTGACCGCGATGGATATCGGGGGTCGTCAACTCGCCTTCAAGCCCGAAGGTTTTCTCCTGGCCGCTCGCGGTCGTCGTGAAGACGCTCGCCGAGGATTGCCCGGTGATCGGGTTCGGAGGACCGTTGAGCAAGAGCACGTTCTGTTCCACGTTGAAACCGCGACGCGTGTACGCCGTGATGCGCGACGACCATCCGTTGAGTGCGCCCTTCGTAAAGAGATGCGCCCACGCGAGATCGAAGTTGCTGTAGGTCGGGGGGCCGTAGCCGCCGAGATCCGGAGCGTCAAAGTTCTGGTCGAGGTACCACGCAAATTCTTGCGCGTAGCTCGAACAGGGGAAGAAGTACGCCACCGCACCAAAATTCGCGCCGTTCGACGGAATGTTCGGATTGGCAGTGTAGCCGGTACCCGGGCCGTGCGTACCGCTTCCGCAGTACGGGGCCGCACCCGATTTGGCAGCGATGCCGTTCAGGAGCGGGTTCACGCCGGTGACGTTAAACGGCGTGCCGAGCGTCTGTCCGAAGAAGAACAGCGTCGAGCGACCGTAGGAGAAGCGCAGTGAATCGTTCTTCGTGAGACGATATGCAAGCGCGATGCGCGGTTCGAACTCACGCGGCCGGCTGAACGGGCCGCCAACCTTCTGCGGCGAGACGTCCGACGGCGTCGTCGAGATTCCGGCGTATGGCGTCGGCCCGAACTTATTCTGTTCGCCGTCAACGCGTGCGCCAAAGTCGAGGTTGAGCTTTTCACCGACCTGCCATTGATCGCGAAGGCCGATGCCCCATAGCTGCTGGTCGGTGTTGTGATAGTTGATTCCGAAGGTCGGGATCTGCGGCATAACGCCGTTCCATTTACCGGCGGCGAGCAACTGGCTGTAGATATAACAGCCGCCCGCAATGTTACAGGGGTTCGCTCCGCTAACGGGCTGGCCGGGGGTTGCAGGTTGGGCGAAGTCGCCAGCGTTCGGGCTCAGCGGACCACCAGCCAGGCCGACCGAGGACAGAACCATGCCGTAGAGGCTTTCGCCGGGAAACTGACCATTCCAGTACGGCTTGGCGTTTTCGTAGCTAGCCTCGAGCGTCGCCGTGTTCGTATCGCTGAACGCGTGCGTGATCGAAGCGATAACTCCGGCACGCGAACCGCCGGTTACCTGCCAGCCGGTACCAAAGTAGCCGGCATTCTGGAAGTTCGTGTAGTTCGAGCCGCCCTGGAAGAGCCCCCAGTTGTATGCGGAGATCGAAAGGAAGGTGCGCGAGTTCAGCGAGTTCGTATAGCCGAACTTCAAGAAATGAAGCGGAGCCGCATCGGTGAGCTCGGGGCTGAGCACCTGTGCTTGCGGGTTCGCCGGAGCGTACGGAAGTGACGGCGTCAGCGATGCGAGATACGCATTCGAACCACCGAAGAATCCGGAGAACGGCGTGAAGTAGTTATCCGCAGCAGGTGCGTTCGGATTCTGGAAGTACGTCAGGCCGCCGATTCCGCCGTATCCATTGAACTGCTGCACGAATGCCACGCGTCCGAGAATCTGGAACGACTGATTGTTGTTCTTTCCGAAACGGAAGACCATATTGTCGACAAAGTCGTTATGGCGCACGTACGACGTGCCGAAATAGGTGCCTAACTCTGCCGACGGCACGTTGATTGGGCCGTTATTCGGAACGTAGCGGTTTCCCGAGAACGACGCATAGTTGGAGAAGTGGCCGTTGTCGGTCGCGACTGAGTAGTTCAGGTTGAGCGTGTGGCTGTAGTACGGCGAGCCCGCTTCGAAATCGGCATGGCCGACTGCGGGGAAAGTGCCGCGGGGAACGATGGTGTTGATGATACCACCGCCGACGTTACCCTGCGTTGCGTCGCCGGCACCCGAAACGATCTGCAGGCCGCCGCCCGAACCGCCGTTGATGCCGTTGATGAATCCTTGGCTTGCGTTTTCATTGAAGAACGGAGCCGAGAACGGGACGCCGTCGTATTGATAGCCGAGTTCGACGGCGAGCGAGCCGCGAATCGAGATACCGGCGCCGTTCGTCGAATCGAAGGTCTGCACGACGCCCGGGGCGCTGAGCACGAGGGATGCCTCGTTGTTCGAGTACTTGTTCCCCAGCGCTTGCTGGATGCGCTGACCGGAGACCGAGTAGGTATCCTGCGTCTGCGTCGGGTGGAAGCTGGAGTTGGCTGCAATCGACTGCACGGTGGCAATCGTCTTGAGCCCAGTCTTCATCGTCAAATTACCCATGGCGACGCTACCACCGCCGATGAGGGTGATCCCTCGAATCGATCGCGGCTGATAACCCTTCTTGCTGATGAAGAGCGCGTATGTGTCGGTCGGAATACCGATGAAGCGGAAACTTCCGCGAGCATCGCTCTCCGTTTTATAAATACCGCTCGGGGAAACGAGTTCGAGGGTTGCACCGACGACCGGCGCGCCCTTCGCGGTAACGACGTGACCATTCAAGCTACCGCGGACACCGCCGGCGGCGTAACTCGTCATGGTCAGCGAAAATATCATGGCGACGAACAACAGCATCGCCAACCCGTAACGGGCTAGCATGCTAGTTGCGCGTGGCCGGGAACTTGGATCATGCATGTAATTGCATTCCTCCCGAAAAGATTGCCGATCGAGTGATTGCGTACACATTCGTTTCGGTGACGCTGCAAACGCAAATCCGACGCAACTGCATGCCGATCTCTTCAGTACCCATGTTTCCTGACGAGATGCGAGAATGTTGTTCCGACGTAAGCGTTTGCGAGAACGAGAACCGAATCAGCGAGTGTACCGCGTTCATCCCCCAACAAGCGTAGTGAGCAGGCGGCCCATGAAGAACCGCCTGCCCACCTTAGCTCTGGCTTTTGTCGCTTCCTTCAGGTTCCCTTAAGAATTCAAGCTTTCGATGCTCTTCTTCAGGAGCGCAGGGATATCGGAGGGGCGCTCGGCGATGGGGACGCCCGCTTGCTTGAAGGCCGCGATCTTGCTCTCCGGCGTACCGAAGTTGCCGGAGATGATCGCGCCGGCGTGGCCGAGCGATTTTCCGGGCGGGGCGTTGCGCCCGCCGATGAAGGCAACGATCGGCGTGCCACGCAGATGCTCGGCGATGAACGCTGCGGCATCTTCTTCGTCGGATCCACCGATCTCGCCACAGACGACGATCGCCTTGGTCTCCTCGTCGTTGGCGAAGGCCCGGAGACAATCGACGAAGGTGGTGCCGATGATCGGGTCGCCGCCGATGCCGACGCAGGTCGATTGCCCGAGCCCGGCGCGCGTGAGGCCGTCGACCACTTCGTAGGTCAGCGTTCCCGAGCGCGAAATCAGCCCAACGTTCCCTTGCTTGAAGATATGCCCCGGCATAATGCCGATGCTCGCCCTCCCCGGCGAGATGAGCCCCGGGCAGTTGGGCCCGATGATCTGCATTCCCGGGGTCGCCCCGACGACGCTCATCACGTCGTGCACCGGAACGCCTTCGGTGATACAGACGGCAAACGATATACCCGCCTCGTAGGCCTCGAAGAGCGCGTCGCCTGCGAAGGGCGGCGGGACGAAGATGCAGGTGTGGGTCGCTCCGGTCGCTTCGACCGCTTCGCGCACCGTGTTGAAGACCGGCAGGCCGTGCTCGCTCTTCTGCCCGCCTTTGCCCGGCGTCACGCCGCCGACGATCTGCGTTCCGTATGCGAGCATGCGCCCGGTGTGGTACGAGCCTTCGCCGCCGGTGATGCCTTGCACGATCACCTTGCTGTTTTTATCGAGATAGATACTCATCGTCGCTCCTTTACGCGCCCGCCGCAATGCGCACGGCCTGCGCCGCACCTTCGTCCATGGTCTCCACCGGCGTCATGCCGGCGTCGGCAAGAATCTTGCGTCCTTGCTCTTCGTTGGTGCCCGTCAAACGAATCACCAACGGCACCTTGCGCGAGGTCGTCGTGCGCAACGCTTCGACGATGCCCTTGGCGACTTCGTCGCCACGCGTGATGCCGCCGAAGATATTGATGAAGAACACTTTTGCTGGCGTGTGGTTGACGACGAGTTCGTAGCAATTGCGAACGCGTTCGGCGTTCGCACCGCCGCCGACGTCGAGAAAGTTTGCGATCTCTCCGCCCGCGAATTTGACGGCATCCATCGTCGCCATCGCGAGCCCGGCGCCGTTGGCCATCGTTCCGACCGTGCCGCCGAAGCGACGGAAGTTCCGAATGCCTAAGCCCGCTTCGGTTGCGAGTTGCTCGTCTTCGTCGAGCGGCAGCACCGCATGCCACTCGGCAAACTTTTTGTGCTTGAAGAGCGCGTCGTCGTCAAGTTCGACTTTTGCATCCGAAGCGATGACGCGGCCGTCGGTCGTCAGTGCGAGCGGATTGATCTCGACGAGCTTCGCACCGTATTCGAAGAACAGGTGGTAGAGCGAAGCGAGAATCGCCGGAAGCTGCTTGCGATAGCCCGGGTCGAGATCGGAGGCGAACGCTAATTCGCGGCCGATAAACGGCGAGTAGCCGATCGCGGTATCGATAAAGAACTTCGCAATCGATTCGGGATGTTCGTGCGCGACTTCTTCGATCTCCATGCCGCCGTATTTGCTCACCATCGCAACGGGGCGCTTGGTGGCGCGATCGACGGTGATCGCGCAGTACGCTTCTTTCGCGATCGAGAGTTTTTCTTCTACGAGCAGCGAGTTAATCGCCTCGCCTTTGGGGTTCTGGCGGTTCGGCGGCATCGGCGTCGCCATAATCTCGCGCGCGAGGGCGATCCCTTGTTCGCGTCCGGTCGCGAATTTAATCTTGCCGGCCTTTCCGCGCCCACCCATCAGCACTTGTGCTTTCAGCACCCATTCGCCGGGGTTCGCGGCGAGAAAATCGCCGACCGCTTCGGGCGTGGTGCAATGTTGCGAGCGTGGAATCGGGATGCCGGAGCGACGAAAGAGCTCCTTCCCTTGGTACTCCATGAGATTCATAGATGCTTTCGTGTACTCCGTTTCTAACGCGATGGAAGGCCGGGCGCGCATAGATGGGCGCCGACGAGCCTAGTATTCGTAACGGCAGCACGATTCTTCTTCTTCATACCGTTGTCGCAAGGACGGCCTTTTGTCCCCTGCCACGCCGAGCAGCCATTGTCATCCCGAGTAGATGGCGAAGCCATCGTATCGAGAGGCGCGCGCGGTTACAGGCGGCCGAGGAGACTGCGCGCGATGATGATCTGCTGGATCTCCGAGGTGCCTTCGTAGATCTCGGTGATCTTCGCGTCGCGATAATAGCGCTCGACGGGAAACTCGGTGGTGAAACCGTAGCCGCCGTGAATTTGCAGCGCCTCCGATGCGTGCGTGCGCGCGGCGGTCGAGGCGAAGAACTTCGCCTGGCTCGCGAGCGTCGGCGAGGGCGTTCCGGAATCGGCGAGTGCGGCGGCGCGATAGACGAGCAGCCGCGCGGCCTCCAAATCGGTCGCCATGCGCGCGATCTTAAATGAGACGCCTTCGAACGCACCGATCGCTTTGCCGAACGCCATGCGCTCCTGCGCGAACTTCACCGATGCATCGAGGCAGGCCGCAAGAATACCGACCGCCTGGGCGGCGATGCCGATGCGCCCGCCCTGCAGCGCGGTCATCGCGCCGCCGAACCCCTCGCCTTCGCCGCCGAGCAACGCTTCGGGGCCGACGTAGACATCGTCGAACGCGAGATCGCAGGTGTTACTCGTGCGAATGCCGAGCTTCTCGGTCTCGCGCTCCACGGTAATTCCCGGCGTTTTGGGATCGACGAGAAACGCACTCACGCCTTTGGGCCCGACGCCGCCGGTGCGAAACATCGCCATCACCACACCGGCATGCGTGCCGTTCGTGCACCACTGTTTGCGCCCGCGCAGCACGTAGCCATCGCCGCGCCGCGTCGCCGTCGAACGAATGGCGCCCGCATCGGAACCGGCATCGGATTCGGTCAACGCAAATCCCGCAATCGTGTCGCCGCTGCTCAAGCGCGGAAGCCACGCTTGCCGTTGCGATTCGTTGCCGAGTTTTGCGATCGCGGCGCCGATCATCGCGTGCACCGAGAGCGTCACCGCACTGCCCGCATCGACGCGCGCGAGTTCTTCTACCGCAAGCGCGTATGCGCCGTAACCCGCACCGACGCCGCCGTAGCGTTCGTCGACGAGTACGCCCATCAACCCGATCGCATCCATCTTCGTGTAGAGGCTGCGCGGGAAATAATGCTCGCGGTCCCAGGCCGCGATATGCGGCGCGATCTCTCTCTGGGCGAATTCGCGCGCGAGCGCGGCGATCTGCCGCTGCTCGTCGGTAATCTCAAATCGGGCAGCGGCGGATCGGTCGGTCATGCGTAGGTATAAAACCCGCGGCCGCTTTTTTTCCCGAGCCAGCCCGCAGCGACGTATTGTTTGAGCAACGGGCACGGCCGATACTTCGAATCGGCAAAGCCGCCATGCAAGACTTCCATAATCGCCAAGCACGTGTCGAGGCCGATGAAATCGGCGAGTTGGAGCGGCCCCATCGGATGATTCATGCCGAGCTTCATCACCGTATCGATCGCCTCGACGCTGCCGACGCCTTCGAAGAGCGCATAGATCGCTTCGTTAATCATCGGCATCAGCACGCGGTTGGAGACGAAGCCCGGGAAATCGCGCACCTCCACCGGCGTCTTGCCCATCTCGCGTGCGAGCTGCTCGGTGAACTCGTAGGTCGCCTGCGAGGTGGCGATGCCGCGGATGATCTCCACGAGTGCCATCACCGGCACCGGGTTCATGAAGTGCATGCCGATAACGCGTTCGGCGCGCTTGGTCGCGGCGCCGAGCATCGTAATCGAGATCGACGAAGTATTCGAGGCGAGAATCGCGTTCGCTGGCGTCACCGCATCGAGCCGGCGAAAGAGCTCGAGCTTGATGTCGAGCGCTTCGGTCGCCGCTTCGATCGCGAGATCGCAATCGAGCTTCTCGAGCGCGGGCGTGCGCGCGATACGCGCGAGTACGGCCTCGCGCCCCGCGTTATCGAGGCGCCCTTTCTCCACCGCGCGCGCGAGATTTTTCTCGATCCCGGCGATCCCGCGCGCGATCAGTTCCTCGCTACGGTCGTGCAGGAGCACCGAATGGCCGCTCTGCGCGGCCACCTGTGCGATGCCGGCGCCCATCTGCCCGGCGCCGATAACGGCGATGCGCAACGGCATCGATTAGTCGACGCGCACGAGGACGGCGTCGCCCTGCCCGCCGCCCGAGCAGATCGAAGCGATCCCCAAGCCGCCGCCGCGCTTGCGCAACTGCGCGATTACGGTGCCGAGAATGCGCGCGCCCGATGCACCGATGGGATGCCCCATCGCGATCGCGCCGCCGCGCATGTTGAGCGTCGCCGGATCGATCCCCAAGCGATTCGCTGAAGTCAACGCGACGCTCGCGAAAGCTTCGTTGATCTCCCAGACGTGAATATCGCTCGCGCGCAGGCCGTGTTTTGCGAGCAGCGCCTGCGCGGCCATCGCCGGCGTCAGCGCGATATAGGGCGCATCCCA
>JABEUX010000055.1 GCA_013044185.1 Vulcanimicrobiota bacterium
CAAACCTGCGTTGAATCACCCATGGACCTAATGCGCTCCGCAGCCCAAAGCGGACATCTCTGCTTTGCGCAAACCGGACATCATCGCTTTGCGCTTACAGCGAGGATCGGGCAGCGGGGTGCCCCGCTAGCGCTGGTACGCGCGCTCCAAGCGGTCGAGCCGGTGGTCGACCTCGAGGCGCCAGCGTTGGAGCCCGGCGACCTCTCCGCCGATCGAGGTCAGGCGGCTCTCGACGCGGTCGAGCCGGCTCTCGACGCCATCGAGCCGGTTTTCGACGCGGTCGAGCCGGTTTTCGACGCGGTCGAGCCGGAGTTCGACGCGCCCGAGTCGGCTCTCGACCATGGCGAAGCCATTGGTGACCGCCCCGTGGAGGTCGAGGACGGCGGTCATGATCTCGCGCGGGCTCGGCTCGGCATTCATGGTGGAAGCGTAGCGTACGCCGATTGCCGAGCGGCTTCCTCGGCGTTATCCAAGGATTTCCGGAAGCGGCGCTCCGGCATGACTGCTGCGGCGAGCGGGCGAAACGAGCGAGCGCGGCGTGAGGAGCGCCATCTATGGCTACAGCAATTATCACCGATAGTGCAGCCGATATCTCCGCCGAACAGGCCCGCGAGTTCGGCGTCGAGGTGGCACCGCTCTGGATCCATATCGACGGAGAGCGCCTCCGCGATGGCGTCGATATCACGCGCGCGAGCTTCTACGCCCGTATGGCCGCAGCGAAGGATCTCCCAAGTAGCGAGCCACTCGACGCCGCGGGCTTCACGGCGATTTTCTCCAAGCATGTGGACAAAGGCGATGAATGCGTCGTTCCGATCGTCTCGAGCAAACTTTCGAAGACGTACGAGAACGCTTTGGCCGCGGCATCGCGCTTCGCAGGCAAAGTGCACGTCATCGATAGCGGGACGCTCTCGGGTGGGTTGCTCTTGCTCGCATACGTCGCCGGCGAGATGGCGAGGAAGGGCGCGAGCGCCAAGGAGATCGTCACCGCGCTCGAAAGCGGAAAAAGTACGCAAAACGGCTATCAGATCATGCCGACACTCGAATTTCTCGGCCGTAGCGGTCGGCTCAATAAAGCGATCGTTGCGTTGGGAACGGTACTCAAGGTGAATCCCATTCTCCAGGTCCGCGACGGAATCGTCGAAACGGCGGGGCAGACCCGCACCTTCGATAAGGCGAAAGAGCTTATCATCGATATCGCAACGCGGCACGTTACCGACGTGGCGGCGACGCGCTTTGCGGTCGGCCATACGCACGCCCCAGCGCTCGCCGACGAGATGGCGAAAGCGCTGCTCGAGAAGCTCTCGCTGCCGCCCAAAACCTTCATCGTGCACGAAGTCGGCCCGTCGGTCGCCGTCAATGTCGGCCCCGGCGCGATCGCTATATTCTCGGTTACCGGAATCTAAACCGGAGCCGCTCGCGAACGGAGCGGAAGCCCCTCGCGACGAATCCGAGCGCGATGAGCGATACTCAAGATCGTACCGGCGCCCGACAGCCCGAACTCTTCTCCCCCGAGCGCGCCGCTCGGCTCGACGACCCCGCACGCGAGGCGTATATGCCGACGGCGTCGATCGTGGCGCGGCTCGACGTGCCGAAGGAGGGTCGCGTCATCGACCTCGGCGCCGGAACCGGCCGATACACCTTTGCGATCGCGAAAGCGCACCCCGATGCCTTTGTCGTCGCGGTCGATACCCAGCCGGGTTTCGTGCGGATCGTCGCCGAGCGCTGTCTCGAGGGAAAGTTCGATAACGTCGTCACCGGCGATACGCCTGCCGGCCCGCCCGCCGACCGCATCTTACTGCTGAACGTCCTCCACGAGATGAGCGATCTCGATCTTAACCCCGTGCGCGCCGCGCTCTCGCCCGAGGGATGGATGCTCGTCATCGATTGGGATGGGGGCCTCGAACGCCCGGTCGGCCCGCCGCGCGAGCATTCGCACACGCGCGACGAAGCGACCGCTCGCCTGCAGTCGCGTGGGTTCGCTCGCGTGGAAACGATCGACGCGCCGGAGTTTCCCTACCACTTCGTGCTCCGCGCGAGCGCTTAGCAGGGAGCCGTCTCCGCAGCGCGTATCGCGTTACGATGCGTACTTTTCTGATTCGAGGCTTCGGCCTCTCCCTGTTGCTCTGTTCGCTGGTCCTTGCGCCCTCCCAGGCCGCAACGCAGCCGATTCAGCTCCAACTCGATGCGCGGCAGGCGCCGACGCAGAACATCGTGTTCACCCACGAAATCATTCCCGCGGCCCCGGGCCCGATGACGCTCTACTATCCCAAGTGGATCCCCGGCGAACATCAACCGGTCGGCCCAATCGCCAACGTCGCGTCGCTGGTTATTACCGCCAACGGTAAGCGCATCGCGTGGCGACGCAACCCATTCGACATGTTTGCGTTCAAATTCGACGTGCCGGCCGGCGCCGATAGCATCGACGTGCATTTCACCTACCTCGGTGCGACGTTCGGTCAGTACTCGTCGTCGCGGCTGGCGACGCATAATCTTTTCGTAACGACGTGGAACCAGAACTTGCTCTACCCGTCGACCGGAACGATTCAGGACACGTTTTTTAAACCGTCGATCGTCCTTCCCGGGCCGGCGTGGAAATTTGCAACCGCGTTAACCGGCGCGAAACGGAGCGGCGACACCGTGACCTTCGACGAGGTCTCGCTCGAGCATCTCATCGATTCGCCGCTCGATTCAGGAACGCACGTCTACCGAAAGCGCATTTGGCACGAGGGGTCCGCGAGTGCCTACCTCAACGTCTTTGCCGATACGCAGCACGAAGCGAACTCTGCAAAAATCGGCGAGCCGCACTACGCCAAGCTCGTACGCGAGATGATGGCGATGTACGGCGCTCGCCATTGGCGCAATTATAACTTTTTGTTGACGCTCTCGGATCAGATGCCCGGCGAAGGGATCGAGCATCACGAGTCGAGCGATGACGGCGAGACCGGATCGTACTTCCTCAACCATAAAACGTTCGTTCGCGGCGGGGATTTGCTCTCGCACGAATTCAATCACTCGTGGGACGGGAAGTATCGTATGCCCGCGGGCCTCTACCCCGACAACTTGCAGCTTCCCTATAACGATTCGTTGTTATGGGTCTACGAGGGAATGACGCAATACTACGGGGACGTCATGTCGTTTCGCGACGGCATTCGCCCGGCAAAACAATGGCCCAACCAAGTCGCTGCAATGTATGCCTACTACGATAACGAACCCGGGCGTCTGTGGAGAACGCTCGGCGATACGGCGACCTCCGCGCCGTTTCTCTATGCCGCGCCGTACGGTTATAACGCCGAACGTCGCAGCGTCGATTTCTACGTCGAAGGTGCGCTTATGTGGCTTCGAGCCGACAGCATCATTCGGGCGAAAACCCACGATAAAAAATCACTCGATACCTTTGCGCGTGAGTTCTTCGGTGGAAAAACGACGGGACCGATCGTCGTCACCTATACGCGTAAGGACATCATCGCCGGGCTCAATAAGGTGCTGCCCTATAACTGGACTGCATTTTTCCATAAGTGGATCGACAACATCGCTCCGCATCCGGCAAACGGCTTTACCCCCGATGGATGGAAGCTCGTCTACACCACAAAGCCGACGCTCTGGGTGCCGAAGAACAATTTTTGGTACTCGATCGGACTCGCGGTGAACCACGGCCATATCGGTGACGTTCGATTCGGTTCTCCCGCCGCCGTAGCGACGTTGGGCATCGCTACGACGATCGTTGCGGTGAACGGTCGCGGATACTCGGCGTCGGTCCTCGCGCGAGCGATTACCGATGCTGCCAAGAGCAAAGCGCCGATCGACCTGCTCGTCGAACATAGCGACGTGTATCGTTCGGTCCAAATCAACTATACGGGCGGTCTCCGGTATCCGCATTTGGTGCGCATCAAAGGCGTGCCGGATCGGCTCTCGCAGGTCGTCAAGCCCTATACGAAGTAGGGCCCGGAGATGGAGCAGCAACCCGAGGAACGCGAAGTACTCGAACACGGCGGGCACGTCGGTACGTTCGATCGTTTCGCCAGTCTACTTGCATTAGGCGAACGGATCATGTTCGTCTTCGTCGGGTTGCTGCTTTTCGTCGCCGCGGTTGCCCTGGCCGTTCACGGCGTGCGCGAGGCGATCGCGCTCTTTACCGTCGGCGGAGGATCGCTCATCGAGAGCACCGCGCACTTCATCGATCTCATTCTTCTCATCTTGATGATCTCGGAGATCACCTATACCGTCGTCATTTCGATCCGCGGGCGAGGGCTATCGGCGATTCCCTTCCTCCTCGTCGCTATTATTGCCACGGTACGTCGCGTTTTGGTAATTACCATTCAAGAGATTCATCCGGCCGCACCCAAAGGTTTGAGCTGGATTTCGAAAAGTAGCGTCGATTTGCTCGCGCTCTCGCTCGTCTGCGTCTTGTTCGTCGTTGCTATTATCGTATTGCAACGCCATCCGAAATCGGCACGGCTGCCGAAGGAGTAATGCGGGGGTTATACCTGGCCGCTCGAAGCGCTGCGTCCCTTGCGGTCGAGTTCGCGTTCTCGCAATTCGACGCGACGGATTTTCCCCGAACGCGTTTTCGGTAAATCGCCGACGAATTCAATCTCACGCGGATATTTATAGGGAGCGGTAACGCGCTTGCAATGCTCCTGAAGCTCCCGTACGAGTGCGTCGCTTGCGGAGTATCCCGGGCGGAGGACCACGAAGGCCTTCACGATGTTTCCACGGTCGGCATCGGGGCTCCCGACGACGGCGGATTCTGCGACCGCGGGGTGCTCGAGGAGCGCGCTCTCAACCTCGAAGGGACCGATCCGATAGGCTCCCGAGGAGATCACGTCGTCGGCGCGCCCGACGAACCAAAAATAGCCATCGGCATCGACGCGCGCGCGGTCGCCGGTGAGATACCACTCGCCGCGGCGGGTCGCCGCCGTCTGTTCTTCGTCGTGAAGATAGCCTTTGAAAAGCGTCGGCGGCTCGCCGCGCAAACCGATATCGCCGACGATGTCGGTAGCGCAGGGGCGTCCGTCTTCGTCGACGACGGCAATATCGTGCCCCGGCGTCGGGCGCCCCATCGCGCCTATTCGCACGGTGTCACCGGGTAGATTCGCAATAAGCAACGAGTTTTCGGTCTGTCCGTAACCGTCAAAAATCGTCAGCCCGAATGCGTCGCCCCAGCGTTCGATAACTTCGGGGTTCAACGGTTCCCCGGCGCTGACGCAGTGGCGCAGATGCGGCAGTTTCCAGCGCGAACCGAGATCGTCGCGTTTGGCTTCGAGCCGATACTCCGTGGGCGCTTGGCAGAGCACGGTGACCCCTAAATCGCGAATGAGGTCGAGCCGCTCGGCGGGGTCAAAACCACCGTCGTGCATGACGATCGCGCTGCCGCAGGACCATGGCCCGAGCAACACGTTCCAGAGGGATTTCGCCCAGCCGGTTGCGGCGGTGCTCCACACCAGATCGTCGGGCGTGCAATCGAGCCAAAAACGCGCTTGCATGCGTTTGGCAAAGCTATAGGCGCGATCGTGGACGACACCTTTGGGATCTTTCGTCGTTCCGCTGGTATAGATGATGTAGCTCCACTCGTCGCTCGCGGCATCGATGCCG
>JABEUX010000056.1 GCA_013044185.1 Vulcanimicrobiota bacterium
GGAATGGAATCATAGCTCGTCGATGCGTCTTCCCGTTTTCACGGACTCGGGAAAATTCGCAGGATCGAAGGTTGCGTCGGCGGCCTCGTCGTGTTCGTTGGGGCGGGGATGGAGATGAGATGCTTGATGCATCTGCACCACGAACCGGTTTTGCTGGTGATTTGGCATCCGTTTCTCCCTCGTTATCCCGCCTCTTCGTTGATGCAAAATCGAAGAGAAAGCGTGAGGAAGATGGGTTCGCAGGAAGGGACGCCGGGTCGGCGTCCCTACGCGGATAGGGCTGAGAGGGATGCCTCCGTCACGAAGGGGTTCCCGAGTGGAGCCATCGCCAATGCCGCGCGAACAGAATACCGGCGATCACGAGCATCGCCAATGCGATCGTCATGCGGCGAAGCGCAGCATAGCGCGCGTTTGCAAGCATCGATGCGTGCCCAGCAGCCGTTGGACGACCGGGTTGCGGCATTATTCCGGGATGAGTGGATCCGGAATGCATCGGCATCGCTCCGGGCTGCATGCCCGGGCGCCCTCGCCATATCATACCGCCGAAGCGCGATCCGTGTTCGATGCGGATGTTGCGGGTGATGAAGGGGTGGAACGGCGTTGGGTGGATCGCGCCGAATGCGCCGCCGATGAATCCGGCTGTGCCGGCAAAGAACACGACGACTGCAATCAAGCAGACTGCGTAGCCGTAGATATTTGCGATAACGGGGATTCGTTGCATGGTGCCCTCCTTCGAATCTGACGACGATAGCGTACGCCGATCCTCTGAGAGCGTGCTGAAGAATCTTCGACGAAGGAGGGGCGGGGGAGAGGCGGAAAAAGCGCGCCGTGAGCATACATGTCGCCATTGTCGGCAGCGGACCTTCGGGGCTCTATACCGCCGATGCGTTAGCGCGCATTTGGCCCGATGTCGAGATCGACGTCTTCGACCGCCTCCCGACGCCGTACGGTCTCGTGCGCGGGGGGATCGCCCCCGATCACCAGAGTACCAAGGCGGTAGCACGAGCGTTCGAGCGCACGCTCTCTCGCGCCGGAACGCGATTTTTCGGAAACGTCGAAATCGGTCGCGATCTGAGCTACGATGAATTGAAAGCCGCCTACGACGTCGTCGTGCTGAGCGTTGGGGCGGAGATCGATCGCCCGCTCGGAATTCCGGGCGAGGAGCTGCCGGGCGTCTACGGAGCTGCCGCGTTTGTGGGGTGGTATAACGGACACCCGCGACACCGCGAGCTCGATCCGCTCCTCGACGGGAGAGCGCTCGCCGTTATCGGCAACGGGAATGTCGCGCTCGACGTCGTCCGCGTTCTCGCAAAAACGCAGGCGGAGCTCGCCGACTCGGATATCTGCGCGCATGCCGCCGAGCGTATCGGTGCCGCGCAGCTGCAAGATCTCTATCTCATCGGTCGGCGCGGCCCCGTCGAAGCGAGTTTTACACCGATCGAGCTTGCCGAGCTCGGGGAATTGGGGCGCTGCGATATCGTCGTCGATCCGGCAGCGGTTGCCGCGGAGGTCGGCCCGGAGATCCCCGAAAAAGAAGTGAAGGTGCGACAGCGCAACCTGGAGATTCTGCGATCCTTCGCCGCACGCGTCGGCGAACCAAAGCCGATGCGTATCCATATTCTGTTTAACGCCGCGCCCGTGGCGCTGCTCGGCGAGCAACGGGTGAGCGGACTGGAACTCGAACGCACGCGCGTCGTCGGCGGTCGTGCCGAACCGACCGGCGAGCGCTTCGAGTTGTCGATCGACACGGCGGTCGCAGCGATCGGCTATCTCACCGGTCCGCTCCCCGGAGTGCCCTTCGACGAGAAGCGCGGACGCTTCGCGAACGATGAGGGCCTCATCGAACCTGGCGTTTACGCCGCCGGTTGGTGCAAGCATGGGCCACGCGGCGTCGTCGGAACGAATCGTACCGATGCCGGCGTGCTGGTGAAACGGATCGCCGAGGATCTCGCCGCGGCGCCGCCTTCCGGCGGTAAAACCGGAACTGGTGCGATCGATGCGCTCCTGCGCGAACGCAACGTTCGAGTCGTCGATTTCGCCGCTTGGAAGCGCATCGACGCCGCCGAGATCGCGCGGGCGCTGCCTCCGAAGCCGCGCGAAAAATTTGTTACGCCGGAGAGCCTGCTGGCGGCTGCGGCCGACCACTGAACGAAGCCGACGCCGAGCTTTCCCGCCTCTCCGAGAGCCAGCCGCTCACGGCCTGAAGTTCTTGGAGCGCGTCGCGATAAAACGCGTCGGCGTAATTTGCATGCCCCTCTGCGTAGGAGCGTTCGACGAGGTTGATCTCGGCGAGGACGCGCCGCGCGCCGATCGTGGTCGCTATTTCGCGTATGCGTTCGCAATGCTCTGAGACCTCTTCCCGCGCCCCGCGTCGCATAGCGGAGCGAAGGTCGAGGAAGAGTCGTTGTAATTCCGGCAGTGCCCGGTTGCGCACGAAGCCGTACGCCGCATCGAAATCTCCGCCAAAGCGCTCGACGAAGCGATGGATATCCGGCGTAAAAAGGCGATGGGGTGCGACGTCAGCGGCCTCTTGAGCGCGCCGGTAGGCAGCGGCGGCTCGCGAAAATTGGCCGATGTGACGGTCGATCGAGGTCATCACACTCTGTAAACGCGCTTCGATATCGTGGGTGAGCTCGACGGCACTTTTTGTGTCGGCAGCATCGTAGTAGCGTTCAACGTCGTCAATCAACGGGGCGAGAGCCTGCGAACCGAGTTTGCCGCCCTCCTCCTCAATCGCCCGACAGAGTTCATGAACCCGAGGGCCTTCGTGCCGAAGGATCGCCCGTTCGAGGTTCACAAGGTCGGCTTCTATGACCGGCAGCCAGCGCTTGCGAGCCGCGACTGCACTGGCAATCTCGCTCACCTCGCCGCTCGACCCGCTGGATTCGTTCTGATGGATCATCATGCTCGGTTTCCTCCGACCGACATCGTGCACGGTATCCAGGTACGGAGGAGAGGCGTTCGCAGCGTATCCCCAAGGTATCCACATGCGTCAAATTGGGTAAAAGTTGCCGCGCAAAAGGAAAAAGCTCGGCTTTGTGCCGCTGGGTGCGCCGTGTCTTCTCCGGGTATTCTCAAGTTCTTCGCAAAACACGCGCCTAAAAGGGTTACCCTGGGAACGAATGGACCGCTTAGTTTCTATCTATAAGCGGAAGCGTTGATGAAAAGGCCTCTCTCCTTTGGTTCGGAGCCTCGCCCGTTAACTCGAGCGAAGGTGGTGGTGCTGGCCGCACCTCCGGGATACGGGAAGAAAAGCTTTGCTTGCTCCGCTGCCACTGAGTATTCGCATTCGCTCACGCTCCAATGCGCGCCCGGAGAGCGCGTCGGCGACCTCCTCGCGCGGCTGCGGAATGCAATCGCCGAGCTGCCGCCGATTGGTACCTGGCTCGCCGTACTCGAAGATGCCGAATCTCTGGCGGAGGGAGACCTTGCTTCCCTGGTTCGCGATATGCTGCCCGACCTTGAGGTGGGCGCGCTCACGATCCTTTCCTCGAGGGCGCCATCGGCAAAATTTGATGCCTCGTTTCCTCCGAACGAAGTGCACGTCATTCGCCGGTCGCAAATGGCCCTCAATATCCGCGATCTCGGAAACTTTCAGGAGTTTTCAAAACTCGATCGATCGACGCAGTTTCGGATTGCTGTGCTCGCGCATGGATGGATCCAGCCGATGCTTATCCTCGCCGAAAATATAAC
>JABEUX010000057.1 GCA_013044185.1 Vulcanimicrobiota bacterium
ACCTATCGCGGGCTCGTCGAGGTCTATCCCAACGCCCACCATTCTAAGACGCGCGTGAAGTGCGATGCACTGCTGATGGACGATATCTCGAGCAGCGACACCAAACCGACGATGAAGATCGACGAACAGTTCGCAACGGTCGAACACGAAGCGAGCGTCAGCAAGATCGGTGAAGATCAGCTCTTCTACGCGATGAGCCGCGGGCTCGCCGAAGCCGACGCGACCGCGATGATCGTCAACGGCTTCTTCGACTTCTTCATCAAGGAACTCCCGATGGAGTACGCCGTCGAGCTCAATCGATTGGTCAAGATGGAGATGGAAGGCGCGGTCGGGTAAGGCTGCGGCGCTCTCCTGATGTCTAGCCAACGCATCACCGACGCTTCGTCGATCGCTCCCGGTACGACGCGCCCCTATAAACTCGACGGCGTCGATATTTTGCTCTGCAACGTCGGTGGCGAATTCTACGCAATCGAGGATTACTGCACGCACGACGGAGCCCCGCTCGATGCGGGGACGCTGAACGGGCGCTGCATCCTCTGCCCGCGCCACGGCGCGACCTTCGACGTTACGACCGGCGAGGCGCTCACGCTCCCGGCGGTGATGCCGGTGCCGAGTTTCCCGGTCCGGCGCGAGGGCGACGAGCTCGTCGTCGAGCTGTAGCCTACAGCAGCACCTTCAGGTACGAAACCTGCTCGGCAATCGGTGAGTGCTCTGCATCGTAGAGATCGACGGCGCTCTGCAGGTTGATCCAATACTGCGGTGTGGTGCTGAATGCGTGAGCGAGACGCAACGCCATTTCCGGAGTCACCGAGCGCCGTCCGTTCACGATTTCGTTGACGGTGGTTCGATCGACATCGAGCGCATCGGCCAGGGCACCTTGCGTCATGCCCAGCGGCTCGATATAGTCTTCGCGCAGCACCTCACCCGGCGTGATCGGTCGGCGACTTTGCGGCGTCATCACAACACGTTCGATCCTTTCGTTCGATCCATCAGTGGTAGTCCGTTATGACGATCTCTATCGCTTCATGGTTTTCCCAAACAAAGCAGATTCGGTATCGGTCATTGATGCGAATGCTGTACTGCTCGGTTCGGTCGCCCAGAAGCTTCTCGAGTCGGTTGCCGCGAGGCGTCCGAAGATCGCTCGGTGCGCCCGCAGCCTTCAGGCGGTCGAGCAGTCGAGCCGCTTTCTCATGAAGCTCGGTCGGAAGCGCTCGCCGGGCCTCGGCGCTCGTTCTTCCAAGGAAAATATCGAGCGTGCCCCGGTCGCCGATCTTCATGCGCTGGGGCTCTCCATGCGGCTATTGTTGCACGTTGCGCGACAGACGTCAAGTTCGCCGGGGGATGGCTTTAGATAAACCAGTCTGTTAAACTAGTCTCGTCATGAAAACCGTCGGCGCCTTCGAGGGCAAAACGCATTTCTCTGCGCTCATCAACGAAGCCGAACGCGGCGAAACGATCGTCATCACGAAGAACGGTCGCCCCGTAGCGCAACTCGGTCCCGTGCAGGCCGCCACCCAGGCCGACGATCTCGATCGGGTCGTCGAGCGCATCCTCGCGCGCAAAATTCGCGTCGGGATTCCGTCCAAGGAGCTCATTGAAGAAGGCCGCCGGTACTAGTTGTGCCGCTCGTCCTGGACGCCTCGGCCACGATTCCGTGGCTCCTCGACGATGAGCGCGACGCCATCGCTATCGCGACGCTGCACGCGATCCGGAAATTCAAAGCGATCGTTCCCAGCCTGTGGCGCTGGGAGATTCAGAACGCGCTCCTCGTCGCCGAGCGGCGCGGCCGGGTCGAGATCGAGATCGTGAATACCCTGCTCGCCGATCTGGATCGCCTTCCTATCACCGTCACCGACGCGCCGCGCACCGCGCTGGCAGCGGCCGAATTGACGCTTGCGCGACGATACGATGTGAGTGCCTACGATGCAGCCTATCTCGAGCTGAGTCTCCGAACCGGCCTGCCGCTGATAACGCGTGACCGCAAGCTCGCCGTCGCCGCCGGCGATCTCGGCCTCCTCTGGAGCCCGTAACGATCGAGCTCGGGGCGATCTCCTCGTAGAGTGAATCGCTCCGAGCGTCGAATGGAGCGCGCCATGCTGCTCCTCCGACGATCTGCTCTCACGCTCGCCGCACTTCTCGGCGTCCTTCTCCTCGCCGTCGCGCTCTACGCCGGGAACGTCCTTCTCGGCATGCACGCACGTGCGCGCTACTCGGGCGAGATTCGCGGGCTCGCGCTGAAGGCACCGGTGCGGATCCTGCGCGACGCACGCGGCGTGCCGCACATCGTCGCCGCCCACCAGAGCGATCTCTTCTTCGCCGAGGGCTACGCCGAGGGCGAGGATCGCCTCTTCCAACTCGATCTCATCCGTCGCTTCGTCCTCGGGAAACTCGCCGCACTGCTCGGGCCGAGCTTGGTCCCGGTCGACGAAAACTCGCGCGCGATTCCGGTCGCCGCGATCGTCGCCAAGCAGTGGGCCGCGCTCTCGCCGCGCGAAAAACTGCTGCTGCAACGTTTTGCCGACGGCGTCAACGCCGCCGCCGCGCGCAACCCGCTCCCCGTCGAGTTTCGGCTCTTGCTCGCACGCCCGCCGAAATGGACCGCGCAGGATTCGCTCGCCGTCGGCATGGCGACGGTGATCGAACTCACTGATACCTGGAACGACATCGCGAACCGCGGGCCGCATGCGCCGCTGAGCGACCCCTGTTACGATGCTCCCGTCACCGAAGGGCTCGCCGGTATCGCCGACCCGCACCGTTGTAACGCGCTGGCACTCCGGCAGACGCTCGTCGCCGAATTTCGCGATCCGAAAGCCGCGCTCGGCAGCAACGAATGGGCGGCGGGCGCGGCGCACACGCGCTCCGGGCGCGCGCTGCTAGAGAACGATCCGCATCTACGGCTCGGCATCCCCGGCGTCTGGTACCTCGTCGATCTTCGCGCGCCGGGCTATCATGCCGCCGGTGCGACGCTCGCCGGAACGCCGGGGGTGATTCTCGGCCACAACGCATCCATCGCGTGGGGCGCGACCAACGGCACCACCGCCGGGCTCGAAGTCTTTAATGCGCCCGCGAAACTCCCGCCGGGGAGATGGGTGCGCGAACGCATCCACGTGCGCTTCGGAAAAACCGTGACGGCGCGATACTGGCGCGGCGCACGCGAGTTCGGCGTCGTGATGCCCGCGCGCGGTATGGTGCTGGTGCGCTGGCCCGCCTACGAGAATCCCGCCTCGCCGCTCCCCGCCTTCGATGCGCTCGACCGCGCAGGTTCGATGGCGGCGGCGCTGCGCGCGCTGCGACGCTATCCCGGCCCGACGCAAAATTTTGTTATCGCCGATACGCACGGCAACGCCGCCTATCAGCTCGCCGGTATCATTCCCGCCGATCCGCTCTGGGGGCGCCGCTTCCACTCCGCCGCAGCGCTCGCCAAGCACTACGGGCTCGTTCGCTTCTCGGAGTTGCCGCACGTTGCGCCTTCGCGCAACGCCGTCGTCTGGACGGCGAATAACAAAATGTACGGCGCCGGTTATCCCTTGCGTTTGAGCGCGCAGTTCGCGCCGCCCTATCGCGCCTATCGCATCGCCACCTTGCTGCGCGCGCGCAAGCGGTACAGCATTGCGTATTTCGTGCGCATGGAGATGGACGTCTATTCGCCGGCAGAGCGAGCGCTCGCGCGCATCGCCGCGCATCACGCGTGGCCGTACGATACCGGTGCAGAAGCGCGTCTGCTCGCTGCGCTCCGCGGGTGGAACGGCGAGATCGCACCGCATTCGCTCGGCGCTACCGCCGCCGTCACGCTCCGGCGCGCGCTCGTGCAATGGACGCAGCAACCCTTCATGGATGACGAGATGAGCGAACGCGCGGGAGCGACACCCGAACTCGGCGGCGCGCTCCAACTCGCCGCACGCGAACGCCCGCAACTCGTTCCGTGGAGCATCGCCGGCGCGGTCACCGTGCGCCATCCACTCGCGGCGCTCGGCGCACGCTTTCTCGACGGTTCGCGCTTCGCCGGCGACGGCGACGGTTTCGTGATTCACGTGCAGCGCCAAGGCTTCTCGCAGAGTTTTCGGGCGGTCTGGGAGCCCGGCGCTTGGGATCGCGGCGGCATCACGATTCCGCAAGGTGAATCGGGGGAGCCCGGCAGCCCGTGGTACACCAACGAAGCTGGGGCCTGGATCGCCGGGAGGCTTCTCCCCATGCCGTGGAGCCGAGCGGCGGTGCACGCGGCAACCCAATTCACGCTCACGCTCTCGCCGTAAGCGAGCCACGCGTCGTAATTTTGAGGAGCCCAGGGTGAGGAGCCCGTGGTAACGAGGAGGACGGGAATATCGTTCCTTCAGCGAAACGGATATGCTATCCGCGAACCTCGCCCACCGTTAGGGTCGGCAACGCCCCGTGCGGTTAAGGAGCCTCTTCCATGCAACTGAAACAATCGATCTCTGCCATCGCTGCCTCCGCCGCTCTCGCGCTCCTCGCGGCGACACCGATCGCCGCGCACTCGAAGCCGCATCATATGGTGCTGGCTATCAAAAGTTGTCGCCCATCGCTCGGCCGCGTCCTCATGCCGGGAACGATGACCGCCTTCTCCGCGGGCTCCGATCCGGCTGGCTACGTGCCGCCCGTCGACTCACCGCTTCCGAAGGTCGTCGTCAACCAAGCCTACTCGCACCAAAACGGAGCGGTCGTGACGACCGGGAGCGCGCACTATCAAGCGCCCCTTCGGAGCGATCCGACGTTAGCAATCGGCTACACGAACCTCTCGCCGAAGGCGATAAAATCGATCGATTTTGTGCTCGTCGCTAAGGGTCACATCGTGGCCGATGTTCGCGATGTCGGGAACTTCGCACCCGGGGCGACGATCCGGCATCGGTTCCCATTGAGCCCGAAGATTTTCCCGCTCGGCACCGGCCCCATCGCCTGCGCGCCGCTCTCGATTACCTACGCCGACGGAACGA
>JABEUX010000058.1 GCA_013044185.1 Vulcanimicrobiota bacterium
CCGAATTTCTCGAAGGCGACGTCACCGCGCTGCCCTTTCCCGACGAATCGTTCGACGGCGCGATCATGGGTTTTAGTTCGCGCAATATCGTCGATCTCGGCCGCAGCCTGCAAGAGATTCGGCGCGTGCTTCGCCCCGGAGCGCGCTTCGTCAATCTCGATGTCAGTAAAGCGCTCAACCCTTTGTGGAAGCGCGCGTTCGATCTCTATTTCTACGGCGTCGTCCCGACGTTGGGTGGTTGGATCGGCGGCTCGAAGAGTGCGTACACCTACCTCCCACAATCGCTCCTGCACCATCCCAACGCACCGGCGCTCCGCGACCTATTCGCACAGGCCGGCTTTCGCGATTCCGGATATCGTGCGCTGATGGGCGGTTCGATCGCCGTGCATTACGGAACGCGATGATCGACGCCGTGCGCGACGATTCGTCGCTCTCCCTCGCCGTCGAGACGTTCTTCCGCTCGACGTTCTCAACCGACAACCCGCTGATTACCGAGGCGGTAAAACGCATGCTCGCCGCGGGCGGGAAGCGGTTGCGCCCGCGTATCACCTTGCTCGCCGCACAGGCCTGCGGCGGCGACCCGATGGCGCACCTCTATCTCGCGGCATACATGGAACTCATTCACGTAGCGACGCTCATTCACGACGATGTCGTCGATAACGCACAGCTGCGGCGCGGCGTCAATGCAACCGCAGTCGATTACGGGAATCGCATCAGCGTGCTTGCGGGTGATTATCTCTTCGCGTGGATATTCAAGAACGTCACCGCGAACTACGCCGCCCCGATTCCGCACATTCTTTCGGCGACGCTCGCCGATATCTGCGACGGTGAAGTGCTGCAGTTGCGAGCGCTCGGCGATTTAAGCACCAACGTAGCGCAGTACACCGAGGTCGCCGAAAAGAAAACGGCCTCGCTCTTCGCCGCGTCGGCTTCCTGCGGTGCGATCGCCGCCGGCGGCGGCCGCGAACTCGTGGAACGCTTGCGCGCCTTCGGCCGTTGGTACGGCATCGCGTTTCAGATGAACGACGACCTGCTCGATCTCACCGCCGACGAAGTGCGGATCGGGAAACCGGTCGGCAACGATTTGCGCGAGCGCAAGATGACGATTCCCCTGATCTGCGCGCTCGAACGCGGAGACCGTGACTTTTTCGACCGCATCTCTCGTTTCTATGCCGGGTCGGATGGAGAACTCGAGATTCCGGCGATCGTGGCACTCATCGGAGAGCAGGGCGGCGTGGAAGCGACGAAGCGCCTCCTCAACGAGGCGCTCGACCGAGCCGGGGCCGAACTCGATGCCCTCCCTTCTTCGACGGCACGCACGGAAATGCGCGCGCTCGTCGAATCCTTGCGTTAACACCTCAGAACGGAGCCGCACCCTATGTACCTGCACCCCATCCTCGCCTTCATCGACATGCCGATCTTGATCGGCATCGTCGCCTTAGGGGCGCTGCTCTTCGGCGCCGATAAGCTCCCGAAGCTCGCGCGCAGCGCCGGACAAGCAAAGAAAGAGTTCATGCTCGGGCAGATGGAGGCCGACGAAATCGCTGCGAAAGCGCGCGAGGAGGCCCGCGCCAGGAGCGAGGCCGCGGCGAGCCCCGAGGCCGGCACACCCCCCGCCGAACCCAAGCCGTAACCGATCGCGACGCAGCGCTCGATGATCGCCTCGCCGGAACCGGCGCACGATCCCGAGTGGGATCCCAAGGAGATGCCCTTCACCGAGCATCTCCGCGAACTCCGGTCGCGCCTGCTCGTTTCGATCGCCGCCGTCGGCGCGATCTCGCTATTGCTGTTCTGGCCCTCGCAATACGCGATCCCGTGGCTCGTTCGCGCCTATTTCCACGGCATTACCCTCCATGCGTTCGGCCCCGCCGACGTCATCCTCACCGAGTTTAAATTCTCGATCGTCGGCGGCGTCGTCTTCGGGCTGCCGGTGCTGCTCTACGAAATCTGGATGTTCGTGGTCCCGGCGGTTCACCCGCGCACCCGGCGCATGGTCTTCGCCTTTATCGCTCCGTCGATCGCACTCTCGTTGCTCGGCCTCGCTTTCGCGCACTTCATCGTGCTCCCGCGTGTGGTCGCAGCACTCGTCGCCATCACCGATAAAGTAGCGACGCCGACCTTCGGCCTCTCGCAGACCCTCGGCTTTATTCTTATTTTGCTCGGACTCTTTGCGCTCATCTTTCAGACGCCGATCGTTCTGGTTGCCCTCGCTCGCTTGGGCATCGTCAACGCACCGATGCTTATGCGTTTTCGACGGCAAGCGCTCTTTGCGTTCTTCGTCGGCGGCGGCATCGCCGCACCCGACGGCAACCCGGTAACGATGGCGCTCCTCGCGATTCCGATGTATCTGCTCTACGAAGCGAGCATTTGGGTGATCCTCGTGCTGGAGAAGTCGTGGCGTCGCGGCGATGGTGGGGCGTACGGTCGCACGTGAACCTCCGATGACCGATGCCGTTAGAAACCTCTACGCCGACTTTATCCGAACCTTCGGAAACATACTCTTTGCCGTCTCGCTCTTCGTCGTTTGGGGTATCCTCACACTGATCGGCGTCATCGTCGACCAAGGGAAAGCGCCGAGCGCTTACTACGCGGCGTATGCCGCGCCGGTCGCACGCGCGATCTTGCGACTCGACTTCAACAACGTCTACCACAGCTGGTGGTACGTCGGTATCATCGCCCTCATTCTTACCTCGCTCGCGGTCTGCACCTTTAAGCGCGTCATTCCCGCGCGTTTGCCGGCGTTGCGTCCGGTAAAGATCGATGCGATTCCGCTTCACGCGACCATCGAGGTCGCGGCTCCGATCGAACGCGTGCGAGAGAGCGTCGAGCGTTTTTTCGCCCAGCGCGGGTTCTTGGTTCGCAATCGCGATTTCGGCGGCGTCGAATGGAGCTTCGCCGACAAGCAGAATTGGGCGCGCCGCGGCGTGCTCGTCGCACATCTCGGCTTCGTCATTATCGCCGCCGGCACGACGCTCTACTGGGCGTTCGGCTTCTCGGGCGTCACCGCAATTCTCACCGGGCAGACGGTAACGATTCCGCGCAGCGGTGCGACGATTCATTTGGACCGTTTTCGCTACCGCATCGACCCGATCGCCACCAAAACCGGCATCGTCTATCAGCCGATCGATTACGTTTCGCACGTGACGGCGAGCGGAAAAGACGGCGTCGCCCACCCGTACGTCATTCGCGTCAACCACCCCATCAATATTGACGGCACGAATTATTACCAGTCGAGCTACGGTTTCGCCGTACGCTTTACGCTGCTCCATAACGGCCGCGTCGCCTCGCTCTCGCAGCCGCTCTATGCCGGCGATACGCTCAAAATTCCCGGAACTTCGCGGAGTATCGAGTTTCTACGTTTCGTCCCGACGATGGATCCGCAGACGAAGATGCCCTCGCCCGATCCACGCATCGGCAACCCGGCGGTCGCTCTCTCGCTCGTGCAGAACGGCACGAACGAAGGCGCCGCGCTCGTGCTGATGCATCGCACCGTCGACGTCGGCGACGGCTGGAGTGTGCGTCCGGAGCGCTACCTCATGTTCACCGGCATCCAGTACCGCTACGACCCCGGGGTCGGCTTGGTCGGTATCGGCGCATTCATTCTGCTCGTCGGGCTCATCATCTCGTTCTATTTTCTGCCGGCCCGCTTTTACGTGCGCGTCGATCCGCATGGCGAAGGCGCGACGGTGGGGCTGGCCGCGACCACGGTAAAAGGTTACGATATCTTCGCAGAGGAGTTCGGCTCGCTCGTCGAGCGGTTACGAACCTCGCTGCAATCAGGAGGCTGACATGATCCACGGAATGCCCATCGACGAGATATTGCTCGTTATCGCGATCGCTTCGTACATCATCGGTGCGCTCGCCCTCTTCGGCTTCTTTCTCTCGCGGGTGCCGTTTCTTCGAAACCTCGGCGCGACGCTCGCAATCCTCGGTGCCGTCGCCCAATTCGCGCAACTCGTGGCGCGCTACGAGATCTCGCATATCTGGCCGCTGCTGAATCTCTACGGTTCGCTCTCGCTCTTCTCGGCGATGTCGGTCGCAATTTTTGTGATCTTCGCGTTTCGTTATCGGCTTTGGTTCGCCGGCGGTTTCGTGCTCGCACTCGCGGCGATGTTCCTCACCTACGGCGTCACCTGGAACGAGGGCATCATGCCCCCCGTCCCCTCGTTGCAATCGTACTGGGCGAAGGTCCACGTGCCGATCGTCGTGACCTCGTATGCGGCCTTCCTGGTCTCCTTCGTCCTCTCGGCGCTCTACCTCGTCCGCTACTACGTCGAACGCCGCCGTGGCACGGCGATGATGCTCTCCGCCTCGGTCGAGCCCGCCGCCGCGGGCGCCGGTGCGGCGACGGCGACGATCGCCGGGCCGAACGACGGAGTCTCGGGTTGGCTCGCCTCCTTGCCGAGCCTGCCGCAGCTCGACGTTCTCGTCTATCGTTCGGTAGCGGTAGGATTGCCCTTGCTCACGCTCGGCATCATCACTGGTGCGATGTGGGCGAAGGAGGCCTGGGGCGCCTACTGGCAGTGGGACCCGAAGGAGACCGCAGCGCTCTTTTCCTGGATCATCTACGCCGCCTACATGCATCTCCACACGCGCAACCAATGGCGAGGCATGCGTACCAGTTGGGTGAGCGTGATCGGCTTCATCTCCATTATTTTCTGCTATCTCGGCGTCAATATCTGGATTAGCGGCCTCCACAGCTACAAGGTCTAGGGAATCGCCCCGGAGGGCGCCGCTAGTCGTAGGGAGGCCAGGTTCCACGCGGGTAGAATCCGCCCATATCACCCTCTTTGATAAATTTGCAGGAGAGCATCGTGTCGAAAGCTGGAGACGCCTCATCGGGCGTCCACCGTGGTGCG
>JABEUX010000059.1 GCA_013044185.1 Vulcanimicrobiota bacterium
CCGGCGTCGACCTCGCCGTTCGCTACCGCCTCGACGATTCGGTCGAAGCGCATGATGCGCGTGCGCGGCCGCCGCCCGAGTGCGAGTTGTAAGAGGAGAAAGGCGGTCGTTCGCTCGCCGGGGATCGCGACGAGCGGATCGTCGAGCGACTCCCACGTGGGAACGCGCTCGCGGCGTGCGACGACGAGCGGGCCGCAACCGCGGCCGAGCGCTCCCCCCGAACGTAAAAGATAGTAATCGCGCATCAAGTAAGGGATCGCGCCGTAGCTGACTTTCGTGAGCGGGTAGCGTGCCCGCGCGGCAGCTTCGTTGAGCTCGTCGATATCGAGAAGCACGACGTTGACCGGCGGTGCGCCTGCGAGCAATCCATTCGTTAGCGCGGCAAAGATATAGGTATCGTTCGGGCAGGGCGAGTAGGCGAGTTCGATCGGTTCGTTCACGTCGGCTCCACGGCAGCGAAGAGTCGGTGGGTAGCATCGGCGAGCGCGGCAAAAGCCGCCTCGAGCTTCCATTCATCGGCGGCACGAGGGCCGACGAGGTTGGAGATTCCGCGCAACTCCAGCGCGCGAACGCGCGCGATAGCGGCGGCACGGAGTACCGCAAAGCCCTCCATGCTCTCGGTCTCCGCTCCTAAGGCGGAGAGCCGCGCCACGGTGCTTGCAGAGGTGGTAACGCGCGAGACGGTAATCCCGGTGCGTTGGGCGATTCCGCTCGCCGCAAGCATCTCGACGAGCGACGGATCGCTCTGAGCGCGATGGTACAGGCGATCTCCCGGGGGTACGCGCAGCGTCTCGCCGTTCTCACGAGCGAGTTCGATAAAATCGGTCGCGACGACGCAGGCGTCGCCGATCGCGGCGCGCCCTTCGAATGCCCCGGATATTCCGAGATTGAGAACGAGATCGTAACGATCGCCTGCGAGAGCCGCCGCCGTTCTCGCCGCTGCCTCGACCGGGCCGACTCCACAAACGAGCGTTCGTACCGCGTCGGGCAGAGCGATACGCGCTCGTTCGAATTGCGTGGCGCAGATCGCGAGAACGCGCACCTTACGGAATTCCAATAAATTTATGCGTTTGGAGCGAGAGCCGAAATCGCGTGGGGTGCGCGCGTGCGTAATCGACGGCAAGCGCGACGTTGCTCGGTTTGTTCCCCTCGGGTTGCAAGAAAATCGTCGATTGCTCCGTGAAAAGATCGAGATGCTCTTCGGGGACGCGTCGATCGACGATCAACTTCACTTCATCGGCGCGCCGAGCTATGCGCGCGTCGACGCGCTCTTTCGGCGAGACGCAGAGCCAAACGTCGGCGGGAAGTTCGGTAAAAATCGTGCCGTTGCTCTCGATATGGACGCGCCGCCCGTCTGCGCGCAGCGCATCGACGAGCGCCGTCGTTGCGCTCTGAGCGAGCGGCTCGCCCCCGGTAAGGACGACCATCGGGCACGCGCCGCCGAGTTGGTCGACGCGAGCAACGATATTGGCGATACTCTCCAACGAGCGGAGCGCGTAATCGGTATCGCAGAAGGCGCACGCGAGATTGCAACCGGCGAGACGGATGAAGACCGCGGGCGTCCCCGCCCAGGTTCCTTCGCCTTGCAACGTGTAGAAAATTTCGGTTACGTGAAGCGTGTTCGGAGGCTCGGCGAGATTCATCGAAGGTCGTCGCAGCGCAACACGGCGCACGCCGTCGGCGTCTCCCAAAGGACGAGTTCGTCGAGCGATGGCAATGCGGTCGCGATGCGGCTATGAATCCAGAGGAGCACGTTCTCGGCGGTTGGATTTTCAACGAACTCGTTGAGCGTACTGTGGTCGAGCCGGTCGACGATCTCGCGCCCGACGACCGAGGTAATGCTCTCAAAGTCGGCGACCATGCCGGTCGCCGGCCCGGTTTCCTGGAGCGCTCCCCGTAGCGCAACCTCCAGCAGATAGGAATGCCCGTGCATGCGCGCACATTTCCCCGCGTGGTGGGGAAGTGCGTGTGCGGCTTCGAATCGGAAGTGCTTGCGAATCTGTAAAACGGGCATAGCGGTCGATCTCGCTCTTTCGCGCCGCCCGTTCCCGAACCCTGATTGCCGTGAAAGGACCCCGCCCGAGCCATGAAGCTGCGCACCAACCGTGAGGAACTCGTCGTCACCGTCGTCGCCGGGGTCGTCGCTCCCGCCCTCATCAACTCCGGCATCTACGACGTGAGCGCAGAAGGCGACCCCTTCGTGCTTCCCAGCGTCGGTGGCATCAATCCTAACGTGCGCATCGGCGACGGAGCGTTCGCTTTTCTCGCCGACCATATCGAACCGGCGGTGAGCATGCGCAACAACGACGACCGGCTCAATATTGCGTTTAATGCGATGTCCTGTATCGGCAATCGCGTGCGCGTTCTCTCCGGCGACGCAAAGGGCGCGCTCGGCCGCGTTACCGGAACGCACGGCGGCGTCGAACACGTCATCGCCGATTTCGAGCCGGAGAGCATGGAGAAGATGGCGATCGGCGATGCCGTCCAGGTGCGCAGTTGCGGGCTCGGTCTGCGCTTACTCGACGCGCCCGATGTACGTGCTTTTAATGCCGACCCCGAACTGCTCGACGCGTGGGGCATCGAGGTGCAGAAAGGGCGCGTCCACGCGCGCGTTGCGAAGATCGTTCCTGCCGCAGTGATGGGAAGCGGGCTCGGGCGTTCGACGGTGGTGCGTGGGGATTACGACATCCAATGCTTCGACGACGAAATGGTGGAACGCTACGCTCTGCGCGATCTTCGGTTAGGAGATCTCGTCGCACTCGTCGACGCCGACAACTCGTTCGGCCGCATCTATCGACAGGGATCGATTACGATCGGCGCCGTCGTGCATGGGCGCTCGTTCGTCGCCGGGCATGGCCCCGGCGTGACGACCCTGCTGACCTCGCGGAGCGGAGCAATTGAGGTCGCGGTCGACGGTGCGGCAAACCTCGCGACGATCTTTCCGGCGATGAGGGAGCGGTAAGCGGCCATACAGCGCTCCGGTGGACGTGCGGACCGCATGGGTCCACGATAATCAGGCGTTCAGGTGAGAGCACGCTCATGCCGTCGGCACGCTCGTTGCTGACTGAATAGGATAAGACGACGACCGCGTTCGACCCGCGAACTCGTCGGCGGGATTGACGCGGTCGCAGGCGCTACGATGGGCTTTCCTTGTGCTTGGTTGCTTTTAAAGCACCCCAAATCGGCGTTTGTGGGCGCACGCGGTAGGAGGTGCGCGCTCGCTCCGGCGCCAATGCGGCCGCACGTCTTGGGGGGAGACACGATCCGTGCGCATTCCCACCGTGGGAACCCGCATCGGTCGCTGCTTGCTGGCGGAGAGCGCGCCTCTTCGCTCCTTTCAGAAAGCCTCTTCTTCGTGAAACGTTCTCCTCTCGCGATGCCGATTGCATTGATTGCGCTGGCCTCGCTCCTTGCCGCATGCAGCTCCGGAACTACCGGGATGCTGCCGACGAGTCCTCAAGCACACCGTCTAGCGCAA
>JABEUX010000060.1 GCA_013044185.1 Vulcanimicrobiota bacterium
GCAAAGGGATCGGTCGCGTTGCCCATCGATTTTCCCATCTTGCGGCCGTCGACGGTGATCCACCCATGCGCGAAAACGAGTTCGGGTGCTTTTTCTCCGAGTGCCCATAGCACTGCCGGCCAGACGATGGTGTGGAAACGCGCGATCTCTTTGCCGATGAGCTGGACGCTCGCTGGCCAAAAGCGTTCGAAGCGCGCCCCCGGCGTTCCGTAATCGAGCGCCGAAATATAATTCAAGAGCGCGTCGAACCAGACGTAGATAACGCCGCCGCCGCCCGGAATCTCGATTCCCCAATCGAAATTCGTGCGCGAGATCGAAAAATCGTCGAGCCCTTCTTCCAACAGCGAAAGCATTTCATTATAAACGCTCTTCGGACGGAGCCATTGGGGATTCGCGCGGTAGTACTCGAGTAAGCGATCGCGATAGGCGGAGAGTTTGAAGAACCAATCGTTTTCGGAGAGCCAGGTCACGGCGCGTCCGCAGGTCGGACATTTTCCATCGACGAGTTTCGTCTCGAGCCAAAAAGTCTCGTCCTCAACGCAGTACCAGCCCTCGTACGTGCCGAGATAGATATCGCCGCTCTCGCGCAGCCGTTCGAAGACGCGTTGGACGACGCGCTCGTGGCGCGGTTGCGTGGTGCGAATGAAATCGTCGTACGAGATATTGAAGGTCGCAAAAAGCTCTTGCCATCGTGGAACGAGCGCATCGCACCAATCCTGCGGCGACTTGCCGGCAGCGGCGGCGGCGTTTGCAACTTTTTGGCCGTGCTCGTCGGTGCCGGTGAGAAAGAATGCCTCCCCTTCGGTGCGCGCCGTTCGCGCGAGCACGTCGGCGACCGCCGTGGTATAGGCGTGGCCGATATGCGGATTGCCGGAGATATAATAAATCGGCGTAGTGACGTAAAACGGGGGCTTCATCTAACCCGTGCTTCGCCCTGCGGCGCCGGCTTTCCGTGCGGAGGCGCGAGCGTAGAGCTCGGAACGCTCTCCCGCTCCCGCCGCCGCGAGGCGACGTGCGATCGCGGAGACGCGTTCGCCGGCGGCGAGTGCGGCGTCGATCGCGGCATCGAGCTCGAGGCGGCTTGGGGGTTGGCGCTCCTGCGGGGGTGCTGCTTCGAGCGCGAACGCGATTTCGCCGCGCGGCGGACTCGGTAGCGCGCGCGCGACCTCCGCCGGGCTCCCCAGGATCTGCTGCTCGAAGCGCTTGGTGTACTCGCGAAGTAAAAAAAGCCGAGCTGCCGGGGCGAGGCTTTCAAGGTCGCGCAGCGTCGCGAGGATGCGCTTGGGGCTCTCGTACCAGATGCTGGTGCAACCGCCGGCGAGCGCGCGCTCGAAGGCGATGCGTCGCGCGCTCGAACTGCGCGGAGCGAAACCTTCGAACGTAAAACGCTGCAGGTTGAAGCCGGAGAGCAGGGCGACGCCGATCGCCGCACTCGGCCCGGGCAGGGCCTCGATCTCGATGCCGAGTGCGCGGGCTGCGGCGACGAGCTCGCTCCCCGGGTCGGAGATACCCGGCGTTCCGGCATCACTGACGACCACCACGCGTTGCGTTCGCGCGCGTTCGAGAATGCTCGCGGTGATCGCGGCCGCATTCTGCTCGCGATAGCTCGCGAGTTCGCGCCCGGGGAGTTCGAGCGCGCCGAGAAGCCTCCGCGCCACGCGGGTGTCCTCGGCGACGATGAGGTCGGCCTCACGCAACGCGTCGAGGGAGCGCAGCGTAATATCGCGCAGGTTCCCCAGCGGCGTCGCTACGAAGATCAGCGGCATGAGCGCAGCATTCGATATCGAGCGGATTCCTCCGGGCGCACGGCTCGAACTCTATACGAAGCCCGGGTGCCCGTACTGCGCCCAGGCGATCGCGCACTATCGCCGCGTGGGGACGCCGTTCTCCGAGCACGACGCCCAGGAGGTAACTCAAAGGCTCTTGCCTTTGAGTGGCGACGTTTGTTCCGACGGGACGAACGCGCCACTCAACGCGGGGCATCCCGCGAGCCGAGATCACCTTTCGCTAGCTTATATCACTGCTAAGCTCGCGCGAGAAACCGCGCTCCGGCCGAAAGTACGGTCGGCGTCGGTGCGTCGTCGGAGGGTCGCGCACCCTAGCGCACCGGGCAAGGGACGCTCGCTCGGCTCGCTCGGCAAGCCGCCCTTGCCTCGGATGCGCTTTGACGGGTGCGACCCCCGACTCCGTACACCGCCTGCCTCCCGATCGGTACCCCTCTCGGCCTCCGCGCACGACGAAGCCCCCTCCCCGTGCCCGCCTGCTGCGATTTTAAGGCCCTAGGAGCGCGGGGAGGGCGCTTTTGGTCAACTAGAGAGCGAGAGCGCTGTGGCGGGCGAGAAAATGCCCGCTTTCCGTGTTATCTTGGATCGATGCAGCAACGTCAGCCGGATCCATTCTTCGATCAGCTCGCCGCAGATCTACGCGAGGGGATTGAGGCCGCTAATCGCGGCGACGTCGTCGACGCTGATGTCGTCTGGCGCGAACTCGGACTCGATATCCCACCACCAGCCGCGCACTAGATTGGCAACGCTCCGCTTCACCGCCCCTGCGCGGGAGGATCTTCGCGCGCTCTATGCGTTCATCGCTGCAGACGGCCCGGATCGTGCGCGCACGTTCGTGGAGAAAATATACGCGCGCTGCATGCTGCTCACAACCCACCCGCTCGCTGGCCGCGCGCGACCTGAATTCTCTTTCGTGGATCAAGGATTACGGTCGCTTCCGGTTCGCCCCATCATCGTGTTCTACCGCTACGACGAGCTGCTTGATGTCGTCGACATCGTGCGCGTCGTCGATGGTCGCCGCGACCTCCATACGCTCTTCGCTGACTGAACGATCTTCGGCCGAACGGCGCGGTTGCCGAACGAATCGCGGGTCGGTTTTTTGCCCGGCGCACGCAGTGGCGGGGTTTTCGCGCCCTTGCTTGCTTTTGAACTGCCACAAATCGCCGTTTGTGGGCGCAGCGCGGTAGGAGGTGCGCGCTCGCTCCGGCGCCAACGCCGCCACGCGTCTTGGGGGGACACGATCCTTGCGCATTCCCACCGTGGGAACCCGCAACGGTCGCTGCTTGCTAGCGGAGAGCGCGCCTCTTCGCTCCTTTCAAGAAAGGCTCATCTTCGTGAAACGTGCTCCTCTCGCGATTCCGATTGCATTGATTGCGCTGGCCTCGCTCCTTGCCGCATGCAGCTCCGGAACTACCGGGATGCTGCCGACGAGTCCTCAAGCACACCGTCTAGCGCAA
>JABEUX010000061.1 GCA_013044185.1 Vulcanimicrobiota bacterium
AAGGACGACCTAGCGAAGAGCCCCGCCTAATACTACCCACCCGCTTCCGACCGGCAAAGATAATTGTCGCCGGGCGGCAAGGATAGTTGTCGCCGACCACGAGCCATGGCGCGGCGCTCACTGCGGGGCTTCCTGTCGGCGTATTACAGGTGTAAATATACCCTTGTTGTGGTGTGCTCGAATATTTCCGATCCCCGAGCGGAAGCGCGGTGCAATTGAGGGGGCCGGAGGAGGTCGTTGCACTCGGGCAGGTATAGGCGACGGTTCCGCCGCTCGCGCCGCTCCCAGGCGACGCAGTTGGAATGACGCTCGCGCTCGCGGCGCCGCTCCCGGAGGCACCCGAGGCGCATCCGCACCACGCCAGGAGGAGCGCGAGCGATATGCAGGCTCCAAAAACACGCTTCCGATGGGTCATAATGCTCTCCTCTGCTATCGTAGGGTCGTTCGAGATGAGCGTAGAGTATCGGGCTCATGTGAGAGCGGCGCTGTGAGCCTCCACAGGTTGCCATAAGATTCGAAGGCGAAGATCGAGCGCAATGATTCGTCGCATAGCGCTCCTGGGCTCCATCGCTATCGTCGGTGCGATTGCATTGGGCGTCGGAGCGTGGAATCTCCATCTACAGGCGCTGCGCTCCACGATTGCCGCGCAAGCGGCGAGCGCCGGTGTCCTTCTCACGGCAGCGGTCCCGCCGAGCAGTGCGGCGGTGCGTTCGCTCGTGCGCCCCGGCCTGCACGTAATTGTCGTCGATCGTCGTGAGGGCAGCATCATCGATGCAATGGGCCGCCGTCTCGACGTGCGTAGACTGCCCGCAGGCCCACCGCCGGGCGCTGCCGGAGCACGGCGTCGGCGCGGCTCATCGCCGATTCTGAATCTGGCGCTCGCTATCGCACATATTCGCCCCACGACGGTCGGCAGAGCCGGCGTATTCGTTACCGTCGCTCCGGCTGGGCCTGCGCTCGCGCGCTTTCTTCTCGGAGACGTTGCGGCCGTGCTCCTCGTTATTGCCCTCGTACTAACGGCGGGATTCATGCGAGCGAGTGAGATCGCACGCGAAGAACGCCGTGCATTGATCGTTCGAGCCGACGCACAACGCGACGAAGCCGAAAAATATCAACGCTTTCTCGCCGAGGCGGGGCACGAATTACGAACGCCGCTCACCGTCGTATCGGGATATATCGACATCCTCAGCGATGCCAAGGAAGCCGCCTCCCTCGATCCGCGGCTTATTTCCGCCCTGCAAGCCGAAACGGCGCGCATGCGCCACCTCGTCGAGAAAATGTTAACGCTCGCGCGCTTGGAATCGAGTGCGAGCATTCCGCGCCTGCTCGATCTTACGAAGGCGAGCGCCGATATCGTCGCAACAATCCAACGACGCTATCCGCACCGCTCGCTGCCCGCGGCGGGGGACCCCGGCGTGCGCATCGTCATCGACGCCGACGATTTGTTCGACGCACTCGGCAACCTTGTCGAGAATGCGATTCGCTACGCTCCCGATTCGCCGATCGAGATTCAGAGCAGCGTGCGAGGTGCGTTCGCACAGGTGCGTGTGATCGATCGTGGGCCGGGGATCCCTCTGGAGGAGCAAGCCGGCATCTTCGAGCGCTTCCAACGCGGGAGCCTGAGCGCCAAGCCTGAAGGGCTCGGGTTAGGCCTCGCGATCGTCAAACGAGTGGTCGAACGTTGGAGCGGGCGGGTCGATCTTGAATCTGCGCCGGGGCGAACGGTCTTCACACTCTCATTTCCTATCGCCGACGAGGAGCTCAGTGGAAGTACTCGGTAAAGCAACCGTGCTGGTAATCGACGACGAACGCAATATGCGCGAGATGCTCGAGATCGGCCTCGTGCAATACGACTTTGCGGTCACCTCCGTCCCCGATGGGGTCGAGGCGCTCGCCGTCGTACGAGGCCTTCAGCCCGATATTATTTTACTCGACATGATGATGCCGAAAATCGACGGAGTCTCGCTGGTTCCGCTGCTCCGCCGCCACACCGAAGCGCCGATCGTCATGCTCTCCGCGCGCAGCGACGCCCAGGACAAAATTGCAGCACTAACCGCCGGCGCCGACGATTACGTTGCAAAGCCGTTTCATCTGGGCGAGGTGGCAGCACGGTTGCGCGCGCAGTTGCGCCGTCCGCAGCTCGTGCAGCGCGATTTCATCCGTTTCGACGATATCGGCGTCGATGTTGCCAAGCGTGAAGTGCAACGCGCCGGAAAACGGATCGAACTAACCACGCGTGAATTCGACCTGCTCGTCGCGCTACTGCGCGAACCCGGACGCGTATTTACCCGCGAGCAGTTGCTCGACCGCGTCTGGGGGAGCGACGCCGCCGTCGAACCGAACGTCGTCGAAACCTATATTTCGTATCTCCGTACAAAACTCGCGGACCGGAGCGATCGCCCGCTCATTCGAACGATTCGTCGCGTCGGATATACCGCTCGCCTCAACGACTAAAAAAGCGCAGCGCCGCTTCGCCCTACGTGCGCCGAATGAGAACGCGCCACACCTCGGGGCCGCTTTCAAGATATTCGAAGGCGAACATTCCCGGGCGATCGTGTTCGAGTTCGAAACGCAACGGGCGGGGGTCGTGGTCGTTGATCAGCGTCAGCGCCTCTCCCGGGGCGAGGATATCGAGGCGCGCGTGAATCGTGGGGTGCTTGCGGGCCGGTGGAATCGTCCGAATATCGAGTTCGACGAGGTCGTTCATGTCGTGCTCTCTCCCTTTGCGCATATTTGCACGCGATTGCGTTTACAATAAATACGACTGTAGCGTACGAGAGCGAGCAAATTCGTGAACCTAGGTCAATGACGCGCTAGGAACTTCATTGGTGCGTCGCCGTATGGAGTCACGAGAGCGCGAGGAACCGATTCCAGTAACCGCGGCATCGTTCCAACCACGATGGTCGATATTTCGTTTGCGAGATTGTGGCTTCGATGAAGGTCGGCCAGTCGAGGAGGTGCCCGCTCCAGCTGACGACATCTCGAGTCAACGTAATCCCGAGTTTACGCAACGTGTCGCGAGGAGAAACGCACTCCACATCACGGCGCGTGGCGCTGCGGCTGTAAACGGGGCTTGTATCTTGGTATCGTAGGCCACGGAAGAACTTATGAGCGCGACGCGAAGGTCGTCGTTCGGGAGCGGGAATGCGGGCATCACCGCAGGGAAATCCGGAGGATCGTTCGCGAGCGCTCGAAGGGCGGAGGGCAACCATTCCGCCCAACGTTCGCGGTACTGATTGCGGATCATCGCTCGGTTATCTCCCTAAGAGAAAGCGCGCTTGTGGTTTGAGGCGTTCCGGCGTCCATTCCGGTGAGAACGTGACGGTGACGCGTAGATCGGTTACCTCGGGAATCGCACGGATCGTGCGCTCGACGTCGGCAACGATCGTTTCGTGCATCGGGCAACCCGGCGTGGTCATCGTCATCAGAATCGTCACCGCACCTTTGTGGTCGGCTTCGATTTCATAAATGAGCCCCAATGAAACGATGTCGATCCCGAGTTCGGGGTCGTTGACGGTGGCGAGCGCCGACTCGACGCTCCGCCGAAGATCTTCATTCATTCTCGGTACACTTTCAGCAGATAGCCTCCACCGATCTCGGGATCGCAGCTGTAGGCAAAGCCGCGGTCGTGGAGCTCGGCGAAGAGAAAAATCGGTTCACGGTCCATATTCGCAACGAGGATCGCGTCGCGATCGAAATCCTCGATCGTCGTGAGGATGCGCATCATCGGTTCGGGTGGAGCGAGGCCGCGGTTGTCGAGACGTACGATGCGTTTCTGGTTATCCACGTGCGCCCTCCGATGCGAAAAGGTATCGGGCGGCGAGCCGTGCGATCGCAACGACCGCCGCGATGCCTCCAAGCGCATAGATATCGTAGCCCACGCGAGCGAGCGACGATTCGACGAACGTGCATGCAGCGGCGACGAGGGCGCCGGTCGTCATCAGCCCTAACGCCGCGTAGGCGAGCGGAAGATCGACGGCATTCCCGAGAGCGGGCAACCGTGCGGTCGGCATGCGCGTTTTGGCGCCCTGCCAGGTAAGAAACCCGACAATTTTATAAGCGTATCCGAGAATTGTTATCGATAACCATCCGAGGATCGCGAGGACGAGCGCTGCAGGGAACATGCGCGGCTGCCACGTCCCTGCCAGCGCCGATGCTGAAGCGAAAATCCCGAACGTCCATGCGACTTGGCCGTAACGGAGACTCACATCCAAGCGCGCGCGTAGCCGTGACGAGAGCGTTTTGAGATGGCTTATTCCGATGCCGACGGATGCAGCGACGAGCGCAATCAGACCGATGCGTAAGCCGATAGGGGAGCGTTCGAAGGACCCCGCCGCGACGAGAACTCCGAGCGCTGCGAGCCAGGCGGTTCCCCAGGAGCCATATGCGTTGGCGTGTGCGACGGCAAACATGGGGACGAACCGATAGGAAATCGTAATGATGAGAATGCTCGCGAAACCTCCGATGGCGAGGAGCGCGTGTACCGGAGCGAGGGCGAAAATAGGGAGTGCCCATAGATCGCCGAGCGCGCCGGCCATCGCCGCTCCTAGTCCCGCCGCCGCGAGAAACGCCGCGAGCGCAAAGAACGCGAGTGCGCGCGTGCGCCGTTCGTCGCGTCCTTGAAACAAGCGAAGAACGCTCCACCCGACCCAGAAGGCGGCGCTCGTCGCGAGAACGACCGCAGCTGCGCCGAAGCTGTGCGCCCCGTAGAAACCTGCGATGAGTAGGGAGAACCCGATCGCGAAGGCCGAGGCGATGGTGAAAACGATCCCTGCCCGAGCATTCGGGGCATGCGTGAGAACGGGGAGAAGCTGGTTCAGCGCCGCAACGGCGGCGATGACGACGAACGCCGCAAAAGCGTGGAGCGTTCCGAGCGTAGGGCCGGTGACGACGATCAGCACGCATCCCGCCGCGTAGAACGCGAGCGCGACCGCTAGGGCAAATTCGCTTCCAAGGGGATCGTTTCGCGAAGACGGGTTCCCGATCACGTCGTTCGCGTGAAAAGGATCCGCCATTCGTCGGGGTTCGCTTCATCGGCGGTGTAGGAGAACCCCAACTTTTTCATGACGCCGAAGAGCGGAATCGGTTCGAAAGAGTTCACCAGGAGGAACGCATCGTCGGGGCCGAGGGCTTCGACGGCCTCCATGATTGCCTGGAACGGCTCCTCTCCGCGCTCGTGGAAGGGGCGGACATCGAGTTCGATCGTTCTGGTCGCCATATCGCCATTCTAGCGTGTCGAACCGCCCGGGGGATTGACCGGGGTTATAGACAGGGTCGGGCGCTCCAGGGGAGCCTCCCGTGCTTCCCCCCCGCAGCTGCCGAAGAAGCCGTAACGTAGCTCCTCGCCAGGCGGTACCCTATGGTGGCTATGTCTGAGAAACAGAGAGATATCGTTCTGGTCGGCGCCGGCATTATGAGCGCCACATTCGCCGCCATGCTCAAAGAGCTGCGCCCCGATATGCAGGTGGAGATCTTCGAGGCGCTCGATTCGGCGGCACAAGAGAGCACCGATGCCTGGAATAACGCCGGCACCGGGCACGCCGCGCTCTGCGAACTGAACTATACCCCGCAGAACGCCGACGGCAGCGTCGGCATCGCGCGGGCCCTCGCGGTGAACACCCAGTACGATCTCTCGCGCCAGTTCTGGGCCTACATGGTGCGCAAGGGTGCGATCGGGCCGCCGGAATCCTTCATCCACGACGTGCCGCATATTAGTTTCGTGTGGGGCGACGAGAACGTCGCGTTTCTGCGCAAGCGCTTCGAAGCGATGAGCGCGCATCACTGTTTTCGCGGCATGGAGTACAGCGAGGATCACGCAGAACTCGCGCGCTGGATGCCGCTGGTGATGGAGGGGCGCTCCCCGTCGCAGCACGTTGCAGCGACGCGCATGGCGATCGGGACCGACGTCGATTACGGCGCGCTCACCCGTCAGTTGCTCGCGCACATTCAGAAGCTGCCCGGCGTGAACGTCGCCTATTCTCATCGCGTGAGCGATCTGAAACGCAGCTCCGACGGTGCGTGGAACGTTACCGTGCGCGACACCAAGAGCGGTGCGACTCGCAGCGTTTCGACGAAGACGGTATTCTTGGGCGCCGGTGGCGGCGCGCTCGCGTTACTGCAGCATTCGGGAATTAAGGAAGGCAAAGGTTTCGGCGGCTTCCCGGTCAGCGGAATTTTCTTGCGCTGCGACGATGAAGCCGTGGTCGATCGCCACTTGGGGAAGGTCTACGGCAAAGCCTCCGTCGGCGCACCGCCGATGTCGGTGCCGCACCTCGACACGCGCTTCATCGATGGGAAGCGCTCGTTGCTTTTCGGGCCCTATGCCGGCTTCTCGACGAAGTTCCTCAAACACGGGTCTTACGGCGATCTTCTCGGCTCGCTCAAGGGCGATAATTTGAAATCGATGCTTGCCGTCGGGCGCGATAATTTCGATCTGACGAAATATTTAATCGGCGAAGTGCTCAAATCGAAGGCGAGTAAATACGACTCGCTGCGCGAGTACTTCCCGGAGGCCGACCCCGAGGACTGGGACTTCATCGTTGCCGGTCAGCGCGTGCAGGTGATTATGCCCGATGCGAAACTCGGTGGGAAGCTGCAGTTCGGCACCGAGATCGTCTCCGATAGCGACGGCTCGCTCGCCGCAGTGCTCGGTGCCTCACCCGGCGCTTCGGTTGCGGTCGCGGTGATGCTCGACGTCATCAATCGCCTCTACGCGGGGTCGGTCGATGAATGGAAGGCAACGATGACCGAGATGATTCCTTCATACGGGCGTTCGATCGCCGACGATGCCGCACTCTGCGATAGCGTGCGTAAGGATTCGGCGGCAGCCTTACATTTGGCGACGATCTAAAACCTCGCCTTTCTCTCGGAGGGGGAGCGGCGGTGTAAGCGAGCTTACGGCGCCAGGCCGGGTGCTCTGATAGGGTCGGAGGGCATTCTGCAATCCCTCTTCCTTGTTCGGAGAAAGATACAATGAAAATATCCCGACTCTTGGCGACCGCGCTCGCCCTTACCGTAGGCGCGATCGGCCTTCCCGCACTCGCGTCGATGATGGCGCCACCCTCGATCTCGATCGTCGCTCCCGCTGCGGGCGCGACGGTGCGCGGATCGTCGATTCCACTGCGCGTCGCCATCCACAACTATCGCCTCGAGTGTACGAATATCGGTAAAACCAACGTTCCGATGGGCGAGGGCCACTACCACGTGATGGTGGACGGCATGGATATGGCGCATCTCGTCGGACCCTTCTGTTCGAAATCGATCCAAATTCCGGGGCGCGGCCTCGCCGCCGGGCGCCATACGATTACCGTGGTGCTCGCAACCGACGCGCATGCAATGGCGAGCATGCCCACGAGCGTCAGCTTCAACTATCAGCCGGTCGGCACGAAGCCGTTACCCGCGCCGGTTCGCAACGGCAAACCCACGGTCACCGTGCTCTCCCCGAGAAACGGCGCGAGCGTCGGGAAGCATTTTACCCTCGCGCTGAACGTGCAAAACTTTCACCTCGCCTGTAGCCTCGAAGGAAAGCGCGATATCGCCGGTTGGGGTCACGTCCACGTGATGGTGCAGCAGGACGGTGAAACCAGCGCTTCGCCGGCGACGCCGTTACTCGCGATGATGAAAACGCCCATGGGCATGAAAGCCGCCGGCATGGCGATGCCGGGAATGGTCGGTATGCCGTGTTCCACGCATATTCCGATCGATCTCTCGAGCTGGCGGAGCGGACCGGCGACGATCCTCGTTTTGTTGGCAAACGACGACCACATGCCGACGATGGACGCCGCACCCGCGGTCCTTCACGTGAACATCCGCTAACAACCGCATGTGAATACTCTGCAACATTATCGCGGCGTGCACCGCGGCGCTAAAGCGATGGATACTCGCGCGCAGAACTCGCTAAGCCGCGAACGGGTCGTGCTCTACGTGGGCGCGGCCTGTCCGTTCTCGGATCTTGCGGTGGAGCGTGTGCGACGAGTGCTCGACGAATACCCCGCCCTCACGTTGAGCGTACGCGAGAGAGCACGAGCGCACGACGACGGCGTCCCGCTGGTTGCGACTCCAACCTTGTTGCTCTCCGATGGCCGAAGGCTCTCCGGAACGCCGAGTGAAGAACGCCTACACCGGGTCTTTTCCGCCCTGCTCGGGAAGAGGCTCCCCGTGGCCAATAAGGTCTGGTATATCGAGCGAAACCGGCTCTTTCACGGTGTGCCGCGCGAGGAGATCGAGCGCTTCGCGCATCTTTTTCACGAGCGCGATTACGGAGCCAAAGAAATCGTCTTCTCCGAAGGCGATCTCGGAGATGCGATCTATCTCCTCAAAAGCGGACACGTGCGGCTTTTCCGCTCTACGGAGGATGGGAAAGAACTTACGTTAGCGATCTTGGGCCCCGGCGACGTCTTCGGCGAACTCGCGCTCTTCGATGAAAGCCGCCGACAGACGTTCGCCGAAGCGCTCGACGCAGCGCATATTTGTGCGGCATCGGTCGACGATTTCACACGTTTGATGGGGCACCGACCGACGCTCACGATGATGGTGGCGGGCGAGATGGCGCGCCGCCGACGTGAGATCGAGACGAGAATCGCCGGGCTGGCATACGGATCGGTTCGCGCGCGCCTGCAGCACGCGTTGCGCCATCTCGCTCGGGAACACGGCGAGGCGCTGGAAGGCGGGGAGGTGCGGATCGCCGTGAGGCTCTCGCACCAGGAACTCGCGCAACTGATCGGGACTTCGCGCGAAACGTGTACGCTCGAGCTCGGCAAACTGCAACTCGCCGGGTGCTTACGTGTGGACGACGAGCGCAATTTCATCGTGCGTCCCGACCGTTTGGAGCCGGGCGTGCTCGATCGCGTGCTCGGCCGCGTCACCGGGCGCGGACAAAAATAGAAAAAGCCGCCGAAATATCCGGCGGCTTTTTCACTCGTGAAATGAGAAGCAACGTTAGGAGCGGTAGCCGAAACTCACGACGACGGTCGGTGGTGCCATTGGCATACCGACGAAAACGCCGTTCGGAAAGGCGCCGAACGCCGTGCTGTTGTATTCGTAGACGTTTGCGCGCTCGTTGAGAAGATTGTACCCGGAGAGGGTGATGCCGAAGCCTTTGCCTTGCGCCGGCTCCCACGTAACGTTGGCGTCGAGCGTTCGGTACGAGCGTAATTGCGTCATCGAGGGTGCGGCCGTGACTTGATCGAAAATCGTTTGTGCCCCAACGATGCGGTAATCCGCGTATCCGCTGAAATGGGGGGAGACGAACGACGCACCGATGTTGTAGAGATGGTTGGGAACGTAGGGAACGTTGGTTCCCGCACTAACGTTCGCATTCGAACCGCTGATATAGGCCGTGGTGTAGTAGGCGGCGTTTTGCGATGCATTGGCGAAGGCAAAAAGCCCATTTGGGCCCGTCCCGGGAGAGAGTCGCAGGTGCGAGATGCCGAGCTCGACGCCGCTGTAGCGCGAGTTTCCGGCATTGGTAATGAGCGTAATCGCTCCCGATGCGACGGATGCTGCCGCTTGCGCCCCGTTCTGCCCGAGCGCGTTCTCGTAATAAGAGAGCGGAGCGGGCGCTTGGGAGAACGTGTTGTTAAAGTTATCCTGATAGATGCCGGCCGACCAGCGGAAGCGGTTATTGAATCCGCGGAGGCCGAGGTCGAAATCGGTCGATTGCTCGGGCTGAACGACGAGCGGCGCGACCCTGCCGGTCACCGAGTCGATAACGTCGTTGTAGTACGCGCTAATCTCCGGTGGCTTGAAGGCCGTGCCGGTCCCGATGTATGCGACGAGATTTTTTGCGAAGCGATAACGTAGGCCGATCGAGGGCTCGAAGAATGCATAGGAGTTGCCAACGCTAAATGTCTGGGAGTAGAAGTACCCAACGTAGGGCGTTAGGCTCTGCGTGGTCACGGAATCGAATCGCAGGCCCGGCTCGACGAGTAATTTGCCGACGCGATAGGTATCTTCGGCATACTGCACGATTGAATTACGGTTTCCCGGTTGGTTCCACGCGTCGTTATAGGTGATTTGCGGGGCGAATCCAAGCGTCGGTCCCCAATATTCGGCACTCTCTTCGTGTCCGTGCACGTACTGCCAGCCGAATTTAAACGTATTTTTCGAAGAGGTATAAAAAGTCGAACGGGCGACGAAGCCGAGGCGCTGGTCGCTGTTGTGGTAGAGATGATATGCAAAATCTGCGGGATTCGAAGAAATAGTTCCGTTCATCCAACCCTGTGCGAACGTCGGTGCGGACGGTGAATTCGGCAGATACGAAATTGACGGATCGGTATATGAAGAGCGCGAATAATCGGTGAGGTAGCGGAAAAACGTAAGGCGCGTCGCGACCTCCGGGCTCCATTGTTTGACGAAATCGACGAGGTCGAGATTCGTGTGCGCGACGTTGTACGAATAGGTCTGGTTGATCGGCCACTGGAAGGCGATACCGTTGGTCGCGATAGAAGAACCCGGGATCGCGTCGTTAGGAACGTCGTGTGGCACGTAACCGTTATTGCGATCGTCGTTGTAAATGAAACGCAAAAAACCCGAATGGTGGAAGACTGGAACGATGAGGTT
Organism: Vulcanimicrobiota bacterium; assembly: GCA_013044185.1. GTDB lineage: Bacteria > Vulcanimicrobiota > Vulcanimicrobiia > Vulcanimicrobiales > Vulcanimicrobiaceae > JABEUX01. The sequence continues at coordinate 10,561 of JABEUX010000061.1, forward strand.
GCCGTAGATATAGTGGTTCCAATCGGGAACGTTATTTTGAAAGCCGCGGTAGTAGCCGGTTCCCGTACCCACGACTGCTCGAACGCCCGCTGCATTCGCACCGGTATTGAAGATTGCATCGCCCCCGCTTCCGGCGTTATAGACGACGCCGAAGGAGCGCTTGAAGGCCGGGTCGAGGAGATGGTAAGCGACGCTACCGCCGAGCGAATCGATCGAGGTGTGCTCGGGGTCGTTTACGCCGCGATAGACGTTGACGCTTTCGACCAATGGCGTAACGAAGGCCGTCGCATTTCGCTGCGATGCCGAATTGGTGACGCCGCCGTTGAAGAGGCCGTTTAAGGGAACGCCATCGAGCGTCTCGCCGAATTGACCGCCATTGAATCCCCGGAACGAAAGATGCGTGCGGACGAGCCCAGAGCCGCCGAACGAAAAGGCCTCGACGCTCGGAGAACTATTCAAAATGCTCTGAATGCTCGAGATCGGGCCTGCGTGCTTGATAACATTGCGACCGATTACCGAACCGCTAAACGGCGAGAGGTACTGCTGCCGGCGCGAACGCGATGCGCGGTTTGCTTTTGCGCGTACGCGAATGATCGTGCGTAACGCGGCGGGCGAGGGTGAGGGTGACGGGGTGGTGGCCGCAAAAGCGCGGGCGCCGAATCCAGAGAGAGAGACGCCGAAAACGGCGGAGAGAATAAGGATTCGAAGGCCGGCTCGCAACTCCGAGCGTGGGGTCATGCCTTCCTCCTGAAGAGACGTGTGCGAATGTCCCACTCTACCAAGCATCCATTAAGAAAGGATTGTCGAGTCGGGAAAAAAGAAAATCGCTCGCTTGCCTTGAGGAGCGTTCGCCTTCTCGGGAACAATTCTCTGGTTGGCCAATCATGGTATCGTTGGCGTCGATAAAGGAGATCGCGGCATGAGCACGACCGAGCGCCCCAAAGGCATCTCGCCTTTCTCGACCGATGCAGCACGCGTCGAGGCGTTCAGCGACGGGGTCATGGCCGTCATCATTACGATTATGGTGTTAGGATTGAAGCCGCCGAGCGGGACGAGCCTGGCATCGTTGCAGTCGATCGCACTGACGTTTGCCGCGTACGTTCTGAGCTTCGTTTTTATCGGCATCTACTGGAACAACCATCATCACATGATGCGGGCGGCCGAAACGATCGACGGCCGTGCAATGTGGGCGAATCTTCATTTGTTGTTTTGGCTCTCGTTGATTCCGTTTACGACAAGTTGGCTCGGGCAAAATCCAACCGCGGCAATTCCGACCGCGTTGTATGCTTCGCTGCTACTTCTCGACGCACTCGCCTATACGTTGCTGCAGAATGCGCTCGTCGCCGTCAACGGCAGGGGCACCGCGTTCGCAAAGGCTGTCGAATCGGATCTGAAGGGGAAAGCCTCCTTCTTTTCGTCGTTGTCGCCGCGATGTGGGTCGTTCCGGATCGGCGCCTCGAACGAGTGATTGTGCAGAGAAAAGACGAAGGGCCGATATAGAGCGAGGAAGGTGGTGACCTGGGTTCGCGGATCGTTCAAGAACGTCGAGGGCGAGATCGAATTCGATTCGCGTCGCCCTGAAGAGCTGGCGGTCGAATCGACGATCGATGCGCGAGCCTGCTGGACCGGGGGACCCACGCGCGACGACCATTTACGGAGTGCGGACTTACTGCACTGCGAGGCATATCCGAGCATTCGGTTCGCGAGCACGAAGGTCGCAAAGATCGGACCGGCGGATTTCGACGTCGCCGGCGATCTCACGATTCGGTCTGTGACGCTCCCGGTGCTCCTGGCCGTACGGTATCTCGGAACGTGGCAGACCCCGTGGTGGGAAGATGGCGTCGATAAAGGGCCCAAGGAGCGCGCCGGGTTTACCGGCACCACGAGCATCGATCGCTATGATTTCGGCGTCGATTGGAACGCCGCGTTGCCGAACGGCCGCATCGTCGTTGGCCGTCGCATCGATATCGTGCTCGACGTCGAGGGAATTCGCTGCAACGACTAACGGGCGTGCCTAAAGAATGTAAAGGGCACGAAGGCGTGCGTCCACTAACTCAGAGCGATGATGGTTTCGATGACGCGTTTTGTTTCGTTTGGATCCCGCACCTGGATGCAAACGGCGCCGGCTTTTCGTGCCGGATAGTCGTTCCCGCCCGGGAATAACGCATCTCCGATAAAGAGCATCTCGTCGATCGCGACGCAGAGAATCTCCCGTAATTTTCGTATTCCGTATGCTTTGTCGATACCGGGAAGCGTGACGTCGATCGATGTCGATCCTCCCAATCGAACGGAGAAGGCCGGAAGGAGCAGGTCGAGCGCGGCTTTGAGTTTTTTACGTTTCGAAAAATCGGGATCCCAGCGTTGCTTTTCTTCGAGAGGAGCTTGCTGTCCCAGCGCAGAGTAGGTGATCTGCGTTCCGCGGTCTTCAATGAGCTCTCCCCACGTTCGTTGAGGTCGAAAGCCCGATGCGGCGACCGTGTCGTTGAGTGCGGCGATGATTTTGTGTTTTTGCGCTTCGGGGAGCTCTTCAGCGTAGAGTCTCTTCCAGTCACGCTGATATTGATAGAAACTCGTTCCCGATGTAGGAAGAAGTGAAAGATTCTTGAGGCGATCGCTCTGCTGAAGATGGGCGAGGACTTGTTTTTGAAACTGCGGGAGGGCGCCACCGGAGATGATGGCTACTTTGACCACATCGAGCAGCGTAGATAGCAGCGTGGCCATCTCGGCATCGATCGCCGATTTGCTCTCCGCGAGCGTGCCGTCCAAATCAAAGACGATGAGCTTTTTCAATCTATGCAGCTCTCGTTTCGGCTGGATGTAATGTCAGGCGGCCGCGACCGATTGCGTAGTCGGCCATCCCATAGTAGATATCAAAGACGCGCTCCTCCCGCACGTCGATTCCCGATGGAAAGACGACGTGACCGATGGTGCCGTGAATCTCACCGGGTTCCTCGGGCACGAAGAGCGGATCGGGCGAGCGGAAGATCACGCGATCGAGCTGCGTAGCATCATGGATAATGATGCCGGCGCAGTAACGTAAAAGTGCCGCTCCGCTGGGATGTTCGAGTTCGTCGACGCCGTGAATGACGGAGAGCCACCCCTCGCGTATCCGCACGGGCGGTGTCCCCGCTCCCACTTTGATAGTTCCCCAGTTGGCTTGCGGAAGTTTGAGTCGATGCGTCTCGCTAACGCTGCAGAGCTCCCGAATATCCCGCTTCGCGGCGGCGAGTGGAATGTACCCCACTGCGATGCCCTCGCGCTGACCACGTGCGAGCCGATGCAGAAGGTTCGAAGCACGTTCGGCCTCGCTCGCAGCGGACGCGACGGTGGGGCGATGATAAAAGGCCAACGAATCGACGCCCGCGGGAGAGCGAATCACGGATGGGAAAAACGCCGCGTCTTTATCTGAAAATGGTGCATCGCTCTCTTGAAAGTGGAGTAGCCCGAGGCGTTCCCACTGCAGGGCATCCCGCGAGGTCGCTAACGCAATCTCGGGCCCGCGCGGCCCAAAGGCGGTGTAGGCCATCACATAGCAGTCGAGTTCTGCGATGAATGAAACGCGCGGATCCTCACAACCATATCCTCCCGGTTGCTCGCGCAGTTCGTACGGTGCCTGCGGTTCGAGCGCGAAGCCGCACTGCTCTAACGCAAGCGTCCCATCCGTTCCTTCGCGGACCTGGAACGAGCCGATCCGCGAGATATTTCCTGGGGCGACCATTCGAGGATAGAGTTGCAAGGTTTTATTGGGCAGACGGGCGCACGCCGGGTTCAGCACTCCCAGCTCTTCGATCGAGACGCCGGTGCTGCTGAGTGCTACGCCGAGCCTCACAAAGCTTGCGATGGGTGATGCATTCAAACGAGTTCTTTCCACGAGAATTCGCTACGTTTCGCCGGGAATGCATAAACACTCATAATCGCTGCGACCCCAGGCGGCTTGTTAATGGACGTCCACTATGCGAGTGCCGATGCCGATGCATGCACGACGGCGTCGCCGGCACCGCCACGCGTCAAAATCTGGCGCGCGTGATCCACGTCGGCTGGAGTCCCGTGCGCTATCACGACGAATTTCCCAGCCTTTATCGCCATTTCATATTTTAGTGCGCTGTCTTTTGGAACGCTCATACCCAGGAGCCCGGCACCGATCGCACTCAGG
>JABEUX010000062.1 GCA_013044185.1 Vulcanimicrobiota bacterium
AGCAGCTTCTGCTTCTCGCCCTCGAGCAACTTGCTGACCGGAATCTTCGTCCAGCGTGCGATGACCTCGGCGATATCCTCTTCGTCGACCTCTTCTTTCGCCAGCCGCCCACCCTCCGCGGAGTCGAGGCGCGCCTCTTCATCGGCGAGCTGCCGTTCGAGCGTCGCTAACTGCCCGTAGCGCAATTCGGCGACGCGATTGAGATCGTACTGCCGCTCGGCGCGCTCGATCTCCACCTTCGTGGCGTCGATGCGCTCGCGGAGAGCGCGTAGCGAGGTCGCTCCGCTCTTTTCGATATCCCACTGCGTGCGCAAGCGCGAACGCTCCTCTTGAAGCGACGTGAGTTCGCGCTCCAGCGTTTCGAGCCGCTCTTTGCTGCCCGAATCGTTCTCGCGTTTGAGCGCTTCTCGCTCGATCTCCAACTGCATGGTGCGGCGAGAGATCTCATCGAGCTCTTGCGGCATCGAATCGATCTCGGTACGGAGTTTTGCCGCTGCCTCATCGACGAGATCGATCGCTTTGTCGGGTAAAAAACGGTCGCTGATATATCGATCGCTCAGCATCGCCGCCGCAACCAGCGCGCTATCTTTAATTCGTACGCCGTGATGCGCTTCGTATTTCTCTTTCAACCCGCGCAGAATGGAGATCGTGTCTTCGACGCTGGGTTGTTCGACGACGACGGGCTGGAAGCGGCGCTCGAAAGCGGCGTCTTTCTCGATATATTTCCGATACTCGTCGAGCGTCGTCGCTCCGATCAGATGAAGTTCTCCGCGCGCGAGCATCGGCTTGAGGAGGTTGCCCGCGTCCATCGAGCCCTCGGTCTTACCCGCTCCAACGACGGTGTGCAATTCGTCGATAAAGAGCACGATGCGCCCCTCGGACTTCGTCACGTCCTTCAGTACCGCTTTCAGGCGCTCTTCGAACTCACCGCGATATTTCGCACCGGCGATCAGTGCGCCCATATCGAGCGAGACGAGGCGGCGCTCTTTTAAACTCTCGGGAACGTCTCCGCGCACGATTCGTTGGGCGAGCCCTTCGACGATTGCAGTCTTCCCGACGCCGGGCTCGCCGACGAGGACGGGGTTGTTTTTCGTACGACGCGAGAGCACTTGGACGACGCGCCGGATCTCTTCGTCGCGACCGATCACCGGATCGAGCTTGCCGCGCTCGGCATCGAGCGTCAGATCGCGCCCGTAGCGCTCGAGCGATTTATAGGTTCCCTCCGGGTCTTTGGTGGTCACGCGTTGGTTACCGCGTACCTCGCGCAGGGCACGCAAAATTGCGTCCTCGCTCAAGCGCAACTCGCGGAAGATCGCACCGACCGCGCCACCCGCCTGCGCCATCGCCAGCAGCACGTGCTCGACCGAGACGTAATCGTCACCGAGTTTTTTGGCCTGCGCTTCGGCTCCATCCATCACTCGGGAGAGCTCCGGCGAGAGCGAGACCTGCGCGCTCTCGGCGTTCGGCCCGCTCAGGCGCGGGAGCCGGCCGATCGCGGCGTCGGTCGCGCGCGCGATCGCCTTCGGGTCGCCCCCGGCCTTGCCGAGAATATCGGCGGCGATGCCGCGCTCTTGGTCGATGAGCGCGGCGAGAAGATGTTCGGGCGTCGTCTGGGTGTTGCGCTCCGCGAGCGCGCGGCTGTAGGCCGCATTCAAGGCATCAGAGACGCGTTCGGTGAGCCGGTCGACGTTCATACACTCCTATAATACCGCCGCCGATGCGAACGGTTACAGGGGCAACCTTCTCGACTTCTTCCTAATGGATCGAAAACGTGAAGAGCGCGGCGGCCTTTACCTCCAGCGGTTGCGGCAAGATCGTCGCCGGGGTCGACGCGAACGGAAAACTCGGCAACTTAAAGCTCTCGCCGCCGATGAAGTCGTCGAGCACGATCGGCTTCACCGCGAGCAACGCCCCGAGGTGCACGCCCGCCGCACGCGCGATCGCCGCGGCGCGCGCCTGCGCGATGCGTTCGGCGGCGACGAGCGCCTGCGTCCGCGCCGCATCGGGATCGGCGGCTTCGAAGAGCGTGACCCGTTTGGCATCCCAGCCGGCCTTCGTCAATGCAGCACTCACCTCGACAACGCGATTGGGGGGAACCCGAAGGATCGCGTAGGTCGCGTATGCGGTGTGCCCGCTTTTGCTGAGCGATTCGAGCGGGACCATACTGGCGATCGCCGAGGAATTTAAGCCGAGCGAGGGCAGCATGGCGCGCAGGGATGCGCTCGCGTCGGCGCCGAGCGCAGCGTTCGCCGTTTTCCCGAGGCGACTCACGAGCACGCGCTCGACGGGCAGATCCGCGACGAGGTTGCTCGGGGTGACTTGAGCGGTCGCCGCGACGGTAATCGTGTGCGGCCGACCGGCGGAACTGAAGGTTCCCGCGGCGATCGCCGGAGCGCTCGATGCGACGGCGACGATAAGAGCGAGGGGAAGAAGCCGTTCTATTTTCATTCTCGCGCCGTGCGCTATCGTGCGGATGGATTCCTCTCGCTCGCGCGCAAGACGCGCAGATCCCCCGTTCGGAGCGTGATTCCACGAGCGTCGAACCACTCCAACAACGGTACCGCAAATTTCCGCGAGCTCCCGATAAGGGTGCGAAAATCCGCGACCGTCATCGCTCGATGCTCGCGCAAATACTTCTCGACGCGCGCGCGAACGGCGGCGATCTGCGACGCGCCGTAAAGATCTTCGCCGACGCGCACGAGCGCGCCACGAGCGAGCAACGCGGCATAGGCATCGGCGACTCCCGCAATACGCGAGCTGCGAATCGCGCTTTCGAGCTCGGCTGCGGGAGTGGGAGCGAACGAGGCGGCATCATCGCGTTGCAAAAACGTTGCAAAGAAGCGATCCTGTTCGTCGCTCGGGCGCGCCTCATGCCCCGGCAACGCATAGAAACCGGAGCGCGCCGCGAGCCGACCCTCGCTGACGAATGCGTCGAGATATCGGTAGAGCAGCGCTTCGTCGAAGCTTAATTCCTTCGCTAAGGCTTGCAGGGTGCGCCCCATCGCCCACGGCGCCTCTTCGTGTCGGCGCGCGAGTTGGGTGACGATGCGTTCGAGCAATGCGTCGGAGATCGCCGCACCAACGAATGCTTCGGGCTTCGCGATCGTTCGCAGTTCGCCGACGGAGATCGCCGATTCGACGATCTCCTCGATCGCTTCTCCCCGGACGTTGAGTTTTGCTGCGAGTTCCTCGCGCCCGAGCCCGGCGAGCCCGGCCTCGGCGAGCGCGGCGCGCAGCGCCGCCGCATGCGGAGCTTCGCCCGCGCCTGCGGTAGCCTCGATTCCGGCGATCTCCCCACCGCCAAGGAGCGTTTTCGGTGAGAGACGGCGCAGCACGAAACGAACGCCACCGAACGCCGTCGTCGGCTCGCGCAGCAGCAGCCGTGCTTCGACCGCTTCGCAGCTCTCCGGAACGCGATCGAAGAGCAGCGTCCCGAGAATCTCCGCCGCGCCGATTGAGGCGCGCACCGGCGTGCGCCGCCGCAGGAGCGGCAGCGCTTCAGCGAGCGCCGTGAAGCGCACGACGAAGTTCTTCCCAGGCAAGAGTTCCGGCCCGGAGAGCACGCTGCCGCGCGCAATTTTTTCGCGCGCGACCCCGGGAAGATTGAGTGCGACGCGCGCGCCAGCAGCCGCACGTTCGACCGAGGTGCCGAAGACGTGAAGGCTCCGTACGCGCGATCGTATCCCTTCGGGTTGCAACGTCACGCTCTCACCGACGCGAACGCTGCCCTGCATGAGCGTTCCAGTCGCGATCGTTCCATGCCCGGGAAGCGTAAATGCACGATCGATCGGCAGGTACAACGGCGCCTCGGAGTTCCGTGGTTCGAGCGCGGCGAGTTGCGCGACGAGCAGCGACCGCAACGCGGGAATCCCTTCACCACTCGTCGATGAGAGCGCTTGCATCGGCGCCTCGGCGGCGAGCGTACCGGCGAGATCGCTACGAATGCGCGCGAGCGCTCCTTCGCGCTCGGCTTCGCTGAGGAGATCGCACTTCGTTACCGCGATGACGACGCTTCGCACGTTGAGAAAACGCAGGATCGCCAGGTGCTCGCGCGTCTGCGGCATCACGCCCTCGGTGGCGGCGACGACGAGCAGCAGCACCTCCATGCCGCTCGCACCCGCGAGCATATTGTGCAAGAAGCGCTCGTGCCCGGGAACGTCGACGATGCCGGCGACGAACGCACCCTCCTCGAAGCGCGCGAAGCCGAGATCGAGCGTCATTCCGCGCTCCCGCTCCTCGGCGAAGCGGTCGGGATGGGTTCCCGTTAAACGTTCGACGAGCGTCGATTTCCCGTGGTCGACGTGCCCCGCGGTGCCGATGATATGCACGCGTCGATACCTAGAGCGCCGCAGCGATCGCGTCGGCGAGCGCCATATCCTCGGCGGCGAGAACGCTACGCAGATCGAGCAGTACGAGCGCCTCCTCGATGCGGGCGATCACCGGCGTTCGAGCGCTGCGGAGCCGGCGCGCGACTCCATCGGCGTCAGGGGTATCGATCGCGATTGCCATCGAAGCGAGCGTCGCTCCGGGGAGCGCTCCGCCGCCGACCGCGGCACGCGTCGCAACGAGTCGCCCGTGCCCCGCGCGCGCGATGACCGCCTCGCCGCGGCGCTGTAACTCGTCAACCGATGCGGCGAGCATCGCGTAGAGTGGAATAGCGAGGCGGGTTGCATCGCTTTCATGCGACCGCGCCGTCGCATCGAGCATCGCGAGCGTCGTCTTATCGACGCGCAGCGCTCGCAGAAGTGGATTGCCGCGCATGCGCCCGAGTGCGAGCGTACTTCCCAGCAGCATGCCGCATTGGGGGCCGCCGAAGAGCTTATCACCGGAGACCGCAACGACCGCGACGCCTTCTTCGAGCGCTTCGCGCACCGTCCGTTCGCGCGGCAGGCCGAATGCCGTCATATCCAGCAGGGCGCCGCTCCCGAGATCTTCGACGAGCATCACGCCGCTGCGCCGAGCGAATGCGGCGAGTTCGCGCGCATCGAGCTCTTCGACGAAGCCTTCCAGCGAAAAATTCGAGCGATGGGTGCGAAGGATCAACGCCGTCTGCGGCGAGAGTGCGCGCGCGACATCGGCGACGCGCGCTTTGTTGGTCGTACCGATCTCGACCAAACGTGCCCCGCTCCGTTCGAGCACGTCGGGAATGCGAAAGCCGCCGCCGATCTCCACGAGCTCGCTGCGCGCGACGATGCACTCGCGGCCGCGAGCGAACGTATCGAGGAGCAGCAGCATCGCCGCGGCACAGTTATTCACGACGAGCGCATCTTCGGCACCGAAGAGTCGCGCTAAGCGAGCGCTGACCCGCTCGTAGCGCGAGCCGCGCCGGCCGTCGTAAAGATCGTATTCGAGATTGGAGTAGCCCGCGCCGATCAGCTCCGCAGCGTCGAGCGCGGCGCGCGCGAGCGGGGCGCGGCCGAGGTTCGTGTGCACCAGAATTCCCGTTGCATTGATTACCGGCTGCAGTTGCGCCGTAGCGGCGGCTTCGAGATCGGCGAGCAACCTGCGCTCCGTATCGAACGCATGCCCGGCCGAGAGCGCGGCGCGCCCGCGTTCGAGCGCCTCCCGTGCGAGCGCTTTCACCGCTTCGCGTCCCAGCGAATCTTCGTATGCGACGATCGCCGGCTCGGAAAGCAAACGATGCACGGCCGGAAGGCCGCGCATCGCGTTCTGCTCCATCAGATCCTAGTTGAGGTGGCGAGCGAGCATCGAGCTGATCTGTGCCTCGGGCACGTATCCGACGATGCGATCGACGGCCTGGCCGCCCTTGAAGAGAATCAGGCAGGGGATCCCCGAGACACCGTACTGCCCGCTCAACGACGGATTCTCGTCGGTGTTGAGTTTCACAAACTTCGCTTTGCCTTCATGCGCCGCGGCGACTTTTTCGACAACCGGCGACAACATACGACACGGGCCGCACCACGGCGCCCAAAAATCGACGAGGACCGGCTGGGTATTCCCCAGCACCTCGCTCTGAAAATTTGCTTGACTGACTTCGGCTACTACGCTCACGATAGACTCCTTTTTCTACGATGCTTCAACCGCGCGGGGGCGGCGCCTGGTTGCACGAGCCCCCGCTACGAAATTTCCCGGCTAGGCCAGCTCGGTCTGTGTCGGCTCTCCGGTGATTCCGATGATGAGCTCGGCCTGTTTTCCGAGGTTCGTGATCGCAATCACTTCGTCGCCTTCGCCGAGGCGTTGGAGACGCACGCCCTTGGTCGCTCGTCCCGCCTTGCGAATATCCTTGACGTTGATGCGAATCACTTGGTTCCCCGAGGTGATCATCAGCAGTTGGTCGTCGGGGGCGACCATGATTTGGTCGACGACGCGACCGATATCTTCGCGTTCTTTGGCGAAGGCCTTCACGCCCTTGCCGCCGCGAGAGGTATGCCGGTAATCGTCGATCGGCGTGCGCTTCCCGAAGGCCTGCGAGGTGACCAGCAGTACTTCCTTGCGTTCGTCTTCGATAACGTCCATCGCAATGATCTCGTCGCCGCTTTCAAGCGTCATCGCTTTGACGCCGCGAGCGTTGCGCCCCATCGCACGGACGTTTTGTTCGTTGAAATGCACCGCCATGCCGGCGCGCGTGCAGAGGATAATATCCCGCGTGCCCGTTGCGAGATCGACTGCCAGCAATTCGTCGCCGTCGTCGAGATTGATGGCGTTGAGCCCGTTGCGACGGACGTTTGCAAACTCGTCGAGCTTGGTCTTTTTAATGACGCCGTGCGTCGTCACCATGACGAGCGATTTCTCGCCTTCGAAGGTGTCGATCGGGAAACATGCCGTCACCTGCTCGCCCGGAGGGAGCGTGAGGAGATTGACGAGCGCGGTTCCGCGTGCCTGGCGCGTCGTATCGGGAATCTCGTAAGCGCGCAAACGATAGACCCGGCCCTTATTGGTAAAGAAGAGCACGTGATCGTGCGTTTTGGTGGCAAAGAAGTTGCGCACCACATCCTCACGCTTGAGGTTGGAGATCCCCGTGACGCCGCGACCGCCGCGATTCTGCGTGCGGAAGGTATCGACCGAGACCCGTTTGATATAGCCGCCGTCGGTGTAGGTGACCACGACGTCGGTATTCGGAATGAGCTGTTCGACGGAGATTTCATCCTCGGCCGGAAGCACGAGCGTGCGCCGTTCGTCGGCGTGCCGCTTTTTCAGGTCGAGCGCATCTTCTTTCACGATTGCGGCGACGCGGCGCGGACTGCGCAAAATATCTTCTAAATCCGCGATCGTCTTGATGATCTCCAGATATTCGTCTTCGATTTTCTTGCGCTCGAGCCCGGTAAGGGTGCGCAGGCGCATATCGACGATCGCCTGTGCTTGAATCTCCGAGAGCGAGAAACGCGCGACGAGCTTGCCTTTCGCTTCGTCGGTCGAGTCGCTGCTCCGAATCAGCGCGATAATCTCGTCGATGTTGTCGAGGGCGATCCGGTAGCCTTCGAGGAGATGCGCGCGCTCCTGCGCCTTGCGAAGATCGTAGGTGGTCCGCTTGAGGATAACGTCTTTACGATGCGCGATGTAGTGGTCGAGTAATTGACGCAGGTTGAGCACTTGCGGTTCGAGCGGCGTCGTTCCATCGGCCTTCGGCGCACCCGCCGGGACCAACGCGAGCATATTGAACCCAAAACTCGATTGCAGCGGGGTGTGCTTGAAGAGTTGATTGAGCACGACTTTCGGCGTCGCGCTCTTTTGCAATTCCACGACGACGCGCATACCTTTACGATTGCTCAAATCGTCGAGACGCGCGATCCCTTGAATTTTTTTCTCTGTGTGCGCCTCGGCGATCGCCTCGACGATACGGCTCTTATAGACTTGGTACGGAATCTCGGTAATGACGATCTTGTGGCGGCCCTTCTCTTCGATGATCTCGGCCTTGCCGCGCATCGGAATGGAGCCGCGCCCCGTTTTATACGCCTGACGGATCGCTTCGTGCCCGAGCACGGTGCCGCCGGTCGGGAAATCCGGGCCCTTGACGATATCGCAGAGATCGTCGTCGGTGACGTTCTCGTTATCGAGAATCGCCACGACCGCATCGGCGATCTCGCCGAGGTTGTGCGGCGGAACGTTGGTCGCCATGCCGACGGCGATACCGCTGCAACCGTTGACGAGCAACTGCGGCAGGCGTCCCGGCAGCACCGCCGGTTCGGTGCTCTGGTTGTCGAAGTTCGGCGTGAAGGGAACCGTCTCTTTATCGATATCGGCGAGCAGATCGAGCGCGAGGCGCGCGAGGCGCGCTTCGGTATACCGATATGCGGCCGGAGAATCGGGATCGATCGAGCCGAAGTTTCCATGCCCGTCGACCAACGGGTAGCGCAACGTGAAATCTTGCGCGAGCCGAACGAGTGCATCGTAGACCGATTGGTCGCCGTGCGGATGGTAACTCTTCAGCACTTCGCCGATGATACCGGCGCACTTACGATGCTGCTTGGAAGGGTCGAAGCCCATCTCGCGCATCGCATAGAGAATGCGGCGCTGCACGGGTTTGAGGCCATCGCGAACGTCGGGTAATGCCCGCGAGGCAATAACCGACATCGCGTAGGAGAGATAGCTCTCCTTCATCTCGTCTTCGACGTTGACCGTTTGAATGTGATCGTTACTCAAGGCTTACGGTTGACTCCGGCGTGCGAATGCTAAGGTGACGCCAAAAACGCCACCGACACAATCCCGACTCCTTCGCGGTTTAGGTGCCTTCTTCCCAGGTTGGGAGATCCTCGAACTGAACGACCGGGGCAGGTTCTTCCTCGTCGAAGGTGACGCGCGAACCGCCGTCATCGGGCGGAAAGGGCGCCTCCCGCCCCGCCGACTGCGAGGTAGATTCTTCGGCCTCGACCGGTTCGGGAGAAGCGGGCAGCGAGCGCGCCTCGATCGCGGCGAGATCGGCGTGCAAGGCCTCGGCGGCGCGAGCGAAATCCTCATCGAGCGTCGTCAGGGCCCGCTCGTAACGCTGTTGAAGCGCGCCCTCGATCTCTTCGCTCAGGACGCCCACCCTTCGGCGGCGAAGGAGGCTAGTACCGTGAAGTTCACCGCGAGCGCCTTCGACGCCACCTTCCAGGAGACTTGCCGAGATCTCGCCGCCTTCGACGCATTCGCCGCGACCTTTGCGCAGCGCTTGCGCCCCGGAGATGTCGTCGCGCTCGAAGGCCCGCTCGGTGCGGGGAAGACGCGATTCGCTCGCGCGATCGTGCGCGCGATTCAAGGGCACGAGGATGTTTCGAGCCCGACGTTCACGTTGCGCCATCGCTACGAACGGCTGGGGCGTACCCCGGTCGAGCATCTCGACGGCTATCGCATCGAAGCACCCGAGGAGCTCGCCGAGAGCGGGCTCGAGGAGGCCTTCGACGGCAGCGCGATCGTGCTGGTCGAGTGGCCGAAGCATCTCGCCCCCCTGCTGCCGCCCCGCCGCTATCGGGTCGCGATCGCCGGAGCCGGCGAGGAGCCGCGCAGCCTGAGCATCGAGCTGCCGGCGTGAGGCTGCTCGCGATCGAAGGGGCACTCGGCGCCTTCGAGGCCGCCGTTCTCGAGGACGAGCGGGTGCTCGCGCAGCGTCGAATCGGAGCGAACCAGGCGCTCGAGGATGGGCTCGCCGCCATCGCCGCGGTACTCGAGGCGAGCGCTCTGGCGCCCGGCGACCTCGACCGGCTCGCCGTCGGTATCGGCCCCGGCGGCTTTACCGGGCTGCGCGTCGCGCTGAGCTACGCGAAGGCGCTCGCGCTTGCATGGCGGCTGCCGCTGGTCGGAGTCTCGTCGTTCGACGCGCTCGAAGCGGGGGCGCAGCAGCTCCCTCGCCTCTGCATTGTGGAAGGGCGCCCCGGCATCATCTCGGCACGACTGCGCAGCTCCGAGGGCGAGCGGCGCGCGACGGGCGCGAGCGACGCGACCCTCGCGGCGCTCCTGCCGCAAACGCTCCCGGAGCCGCTCGCGCTCGCCGGGGCGATGGCGGGCGCAATGCGCTTCCTCGCCGAACGCGGGCAGCCCGTGTTCTCGTTGCCGCCGGTTCCATCTCCCGTTCTCGCCCTCGCACGGCTCGCACTCGCCATGCCTGCGGCCGCATCGCCACACGCGCTCGTCGCCGATTACGGCGAGGCGCCCGCCGCGAAGGTCCCGACGCGCGCGTGAAACTCGATCTCGACCCCACGCACGCCTCGGCGCCCGAACCGCTGCGCATCGAAGAGATGCGCTTGGAAGATATCAACGCGGTCACGCGCATCGAGTTGCTCTCCTTTACCACGCAGTGGCCGCACGACGCCTTCGCCAACGAATTACGCTCGAACAAACTCGCCCATTATTTCGTCGGTCGCATCGGTTCGCGCATCGTCGCATACGGCGGCATTTGGGTGATTCTCGAAGACTCGCACGTGACCACCATCGCGGTCGACCCGGAGCTGCGCGGGTGCCGTTACGGCGAGCGCATGATGTCGCATTTGCTCGATACGGCGATCGAACTCGGCGCGGCGTGGATGACGTTGGAAGTGCGCGAGAGCAACCTCTCGGCGCAGCGACTCTACCAAAAATACGGCTTTACCACCGTCACGACGCGCAAGGCCTATTATAGCGATAATAACGAGAGCGCGCTGGTAATGTGGGCCGGCAACCTTCAAGGCGAACTCTATCGCGCGCGCTTGGATGCGTTACGCGCGAAACTCTCGTGAATCGTTACACCCAACTCGCCCGCGCGGTGCGTACGACGATCGGGCAAGCACATCGTGCCGAGCATAGCATTCGCGTCGCACGCTGCGCGGAGCTCCTGGCGATGAGCCATGGGATCGAGCCGGAGCGCGCACGCACCGCCGGGATGCTGCACGATCTCGCACGCTTGTGGCCGGCATCGCAGCTGCTCGAGGAGGCCTCGCGTCGCGAGTACCCCATCGACGATTTCGAACGGCGCAATCCCATCGTGTTGCACGCGCCCTTGAGCGCGCTGCTCGCACGCGATCGTTTCGGGCTGCGCGATTCCGAGATCGCCGAAGCGATCGCCGCCCATACCCTCGGCGCCGCCGAGATGTCGCCGCTCGCTCGGGTGCTCTTTCTCGCCGATGCGCTCGAGCCGCAACGCGATTTCCGGGAGCGCGCGGAGCTCTGGGAGCTCGCCCTGCAGGATCTCGATGCGGCGATGTATGCTACGCTTGAAAGCACGCTCGCCTACGCACGCAGCCGAGGCTACGAGATCGCTCCGAGGACGAAAGCCGCGTTCGATACGTTCTCACGATTGAAAGGGAAGGTTTCCACTGTCAGCACTCATTGATATCGTCCGCGCGGCCGCGGAGGAGAAAAAGGGCGAGGAGTTCGAGGCGCTGGAGGTCGGCTCGAAGACGATCCTGGCCGATTATTTCGCGCTGGTCACCGGGCGCTCGAAGATCCAGACCCGGGCGATCGCCGATGCGATCGTCGAGGCGGTCGAAAGCGCCGGCGGGCGGGTCACGCGCGTCGAAGGCTACGCCGAGGGCAGCTGGATCCTGCTGGATCTAGGCGCGGTGATCGTGCACATCTTTACGCCGGAGCAGCGGACGTTCTACAATCTGGAGCGGCTCTGGGGAGAGCCCTTACCGACCAGCCGAGAGGAGCAAGCATGAGCACGCGCGCCCGCGTCACCCACAAAACCAAGGCCGAGCGCCAACGCTTTTCGCGCTGGCTGCGCTTCGGCATCTGGATCTTTCTCGGCATCTTCGTCTTCACCGTCGCCGGCGGAGTGCTCGCGATGAGCGTGCACTTGGGCAGCGGCGCACAGTAAGCGCGAAACACTCTCCCTCACCCGCAGTAGCATACTGCGGAGGAAGCAATCACCCTATGAACGTTCGCAGCCGCTGGGCTCGTCTCTCCGCAACGCTTGCCGCACTCGGAGCGCTCGCGTTGCCGATCGCCGCACGAGCGGCGAGTTTCGTGCATGACGGCGCGAAGATGCTCTCGTCATCGACCGTCGCGCAACTCGACAACAACCTGAGTGCCTTTAACGCGCAGACCGGGAAGCAGGTCGTCGTCGTTACCGTTCCGTCGCTCGGCGGCACCGGGCTGCACGCCGCGGCGCAACAAGCGTTTTCGCAGTACGCCGTCAACGGCGTGATGATCTTCGTTGCGATGGCCGAGCATAAAGATATTATCGTGCCCGACGCCGCCGGCGTGCGAGCGGGATGGTTTACTCCCTCGATTATCGCGCCGATTCGGCAAGCGATGGAGGCACAGTTCAAGGCAGCCGATTTCAACGGCGGCATCACCGACGCAGCCGGTAGCCTCGTGGGAATCTATCGCTCGCATCTCGGCTCGCTGCAAAACGCCAACGCGCCGGTGCGTGCCTACGGCGCTCCCGCTACGGTACCCGGTGCGGGTATCGCGTCACCGGTGCAACACCGGAAAGGACCGAACCTCGTGTTTTGGTTGATTCTCTTTATCGTCGGTTTTCTGGTTCTCCGTTCGCTTATGCGCGCTTCGGCGCAGCGCCCGCCCTACGGCCCGACGGGCGGCCCGCCCGCGGGCCCGGTCGGCCCAGCCGGCGGCGCACCGATGGGTTCGCCGATGGGCTACGGCGGCGGCGGCATGATGGGCGGCGGGCTCTTTAGCGGCCTCCTCGGCGGACTCGGCGGTGCCTGGCTCGGCAACCAGCTCTTCGGCGGCGGCGGCATGATGGGCGGTGGCGGCATGATGGGCGGCGGCCCGAACGTCGCCGACGCCTCGCAGATGGGCGCGCCCGATGCCGGCGGCTGGGGCGGCGATGCCGGCCAGGCCGATA
>JABEUX010000063.1 GCA_013044185.1 Vulcanimicrobiota bacterium
GGTCTCCTTTACTCGAATGTAGGTCTCTGTCGATGCTAGTCCCATGTCGCCTCTTTCGTCATTCAGAAAGCCCTCAAAATTGCTCAAAGTGATTTTCGAGAAGGCGAGCGTTGTGGATGGAGGTGGGGGAAAACGCTTTTCAACCGATATCGCCCTCATTGGAGAGCGGATCGCGAGGATCGGCGACTGCTCGGGTCTCGAAGCGCGACAACGAATCGATGCACGGGCGCTGGTTCTCGCGCCGGGTTTCATCGACGTGCACGCACACTCGGAGCAACGATGGTTCGAGCCTCGAAGTTCCGCCGGCTCGCTCGCGCAAGGGATCACGACCGCCATCGAAGGGGCCTGCAATCGTAGCCTTCTCGGCGAGCAAGCAGCCGATCTCCGCGGTTCGCTGCGGCTCAATCTCGCGCTCGTCGCTCCCGCGCAGCGCGACGAGATCGAACGGGGTGCCTGCGGCCTCAGCGTACGCTTCGGCGCCGGCGTACCTTCGGAGGAGGCGTTGCGCGTCGCCAAGGCTGCGGGGATTCCGCTCGTCGTCCACCTGCGCGATCGCGAGCGAGAGCTGCTCGCCGCGCTCGACGAGGCGATCGCCCTCGCGCGCCGCACCGAGATGGCGCTCCATATCTCGCATCTCTCGTATGCGAACGGCGAAGATCGCGCGCTCGTTCACGTCGCACTCGAACGACTCGATGCCGAACGCGGGCGCGGGATGCCGATCAGTTGCGATCTCTTTCCCTACATCTCCGACGACGAGCCGCTGGGGGCGCTCTTTCCGCCCGCGGTGCGCGCGCTGCCACGGAGCGATGAAGCGACGTTGGCGGCGATGCTGCACGCGCGCCTGCAGTACGGGGAGCGCTGGGGGCGCATCTCGCTGCGTGCCGTTCGTGACGAACGCGGTATCGCCGAGTTGGGCGCGAGCATCGAAGCGATCGCGGCGCGCCGGCGACTCTCCCCCGAGCGTACGGCGCTTGCGTTACTCGACGAACTCGGCGCCGAAACGCCGCTCCTGCACCGCCGCCTGAACGAAGATGATGTTGCCGCGATTCTCTCGGCGGAGTTCGCCTGCATCGGCAGTACCGATGCGAGCTATGCTTTCGTCGAGGATCCGTTTCGTTTACCGCACCCGCGCGCGTTCGGGAGCTTTCCTCGCCTCTTCGCGCGTTTCGTTCGGATGCGCCATACGCTGACGTTTGAAGAAGCGGTTCGCCGCTGCAGCGCGCTACCCGCACGAATCTTCGGCCTGCGCGACCGCGGTGAGATTCGCGAAGGCGCGTTCGCCGATCTCGTACTCTTCGACGAACGAGCGATCGCCGATACCGCCACCTACGAACGCCCCGTCCGAGCGCCCGCCGGCATCCACAGTGTTTTCGTAAACGGCAGCGCCGTCTATGGTGCGGCGATGGGGGAGATCGCCTATCCGGGGCGCATTCTGGAACGGCCGTGATTCGCCGCCTCTTCGCCCCCATCGCTTTGCTCGCAGTTCTTGCCGCGGCGCCGCAGCCTCCGCTCGCGCTCTCGCTGCGCTTCGCCCGCACGAGTTTCGATTTGCTCGATCCTGTCGGCATCCAACTCATCGTCGATAATCCCAGCGAGATGCGGCGCGACGTCGACTTCGCTTCGCCGAACGAATACTCCATAACGATCTATCGCGGTAGCAAAGCGATCTGGCGTTCGGCGCGCGTATCGACCGCGCATGGAGCCCCGCTCGGCGGAACGCACGCACGCAATATTCCACCCGGCGCATCGGTCTTCGTCACCTACGTTTGGAGCGCGCTCGCGCGCGACGGCGCGAGCCCGGCGCAGGGACGCTATCGAGTCGTTGCAGATTTCGAAGGCATCGGCGCGCACTTGCGCGCGACGCGCTCGCTCCGCTTTATCGCACCGCTCGCACCGAGCGCCGTCGCAGAGCTTCCCGTCGGCAGCGTCGCCACGATCGCCGGGAGGCTCGATCCCGATCGCGACTCCATGAGTGCGGCGGGGCACTCGCTCCAACTCTCGCGGATCGTTCGCGGCATCGCCGCGGGGCGGTGCATCGTCGTCCGCGGGCAGGTGACTTCGATACGCGGCATTCGCGGTTTCGACGTTAGCCGCTCGGCGCCGCTGCGAGCCGATGGTAGAGCGCGCGACTGCGCTCCCGTAACCGCTCCACATCACCGTCGTTCTCGATAATTTCATCGGCGAGCGCGCGCGCTTTCTCGGGATCGATCTGCGCGCGCATGCGCGCGAGCACCGCATCGCGCTCCGCGCTATCGCGCGCCATCACACGTTCGATGCGTCGCTCCGGCGGAGCGATCACCAAGACGGTGCGATCGACGAGCCGCGCGTAGCTGCTTTCGAAGAGCAGCGGCACGACGTGGACGATGAGTTGCCCCGGCGCGGCATCGCGCTCGCGCGCGAAGGCGATTCGCCGAATCTCGGGGTGAAGAATGCCGTTGAGGTGAAGCCGCTCGGCCTCGTTCTCGAAGACCGCGGCTGCGAGCGCGGCTCGGTCGAGCGAACCGCCGACGACGGCATCGGGCCATCGCCGCTCGATCGCCGCGAGCGCCGCGCTTCCCGGTGCGACCGCTTCGCGCGCCACCTCGTCGGTATCGATCACGAACGCACCGCAACGCTCGAACTCTGCAGCGACCTCGCTCTTCCCGCTGCCGATGCCGCCGGTCAATCCTATTCGCATGGGCGCTTCATACGCAGAGAGGGGAACGCGTTCCCGCGTTCCCCTCTCCTTTTGCCGGCGATGCGACGTTCACTTACGCGGGGGTTTCGCTCTCGGAGCTCTCGGAGCTCGCGGCTTCGGGCACGGCCGCTTCGACTACGGGAAGGCCGATCTCGGCTTCCTCGTCGATAGCGATCGCTTCGATCTCTTCCAACGGAATATCCGCGACGTGCTGGATCGAGGCCGTGATGCGGCGCGTTGCGTGGTTGACGGTGAGCAGCGTAACGCTGACATCCTGCCCCTGCGCGTAGTTTGCAGCACCATCGAACTCGCCCTTGGGCACCATCGCCAGAATGCCGGGGACGATCTCCACGAGGAGATAGTTCGGCGTCACTTTGACGATCTGCGCGGTGAGTTGGTTGGTTTCGTAGATCTTGTCCGCGTGCTGATCCCACGGATCGGGCAACGCGTGCTTGAGCGAGAGGCTGACTTTCTTCGCATCTTGATCGAACTTCATGATCTCGACGTTGACGACATCGCCGATCTTCACGACCTCCGAAGGATGCTTGATACGAGCGTACGAGAGCTCGCTGTTGTGGATCAGCCCATCGATGCCGCCGAGATCGACGAACGCGCCGAAATCGGCGAGCCGAACGACGACGCCTTCGCGAATCTGTCCGACTTCGAGCATGCCGAGCAGCTCTTGTTTCTTCGCCTGCATCTCTTCTTCGAGAACGAGCCGCTGCGAAAGAACGACGCGATGGCGCTTGTGGTCGAGATCGATCACCTTCAGCCGCAGTTGCTGGCCGATCGTCTCTTCGAGATTGCCGACGGGTTGACGGCGAATCTGCGAAGCCGGAACGAAGCCGCGCATGCCGAGGTCGACGAGAACGCCGCCCTTGACGACTTGCGTGACGGTCGCTTCGATGACTTCATCGCGTTCGTGCGATTCGATAACTTTCTCCCACGTCTTGAGCGCGCGTGCGCGACGTTCGGAGAGGAAGAGGGTTCCGTCGAGCTCGTCGATGCGATGAATCATCACTTCGAGCGAGTCCCCAACTTTGAGGCTCTTGGGATCGATCGCGAGCGACAACTCGCGGAAGGGCAGTACGCCCTCCGATTTGCCGCCGACATCGACGAGAAACTCGTCTTTGTCTTTCTGCACGATCATGCCGTTGAGAACTTGGCCTTCGTCGAGAACGCGCAGCGATTCTTCGTAGAGACGCTGCTCGAGCGCGAGCTGATCTTCTTCTTCGCCCTGCGGATGGGCGAGTTCGGTGGTAGAGATGATTGTTGTCCTGCCTTTAATTTTTTATTTTGCGAAGCTTACCGTTGACATTGCCCGCACCACCAGGTGCCTCGACCCGCGATAACCGTTCTCCGGATCGGCGACCCGCAGCGCGGGCAACCTTCCCCGAGTCGTCCGTAGACCGCAAGGGCGTTTTGAAAGCCGCCTTTGAGACCCTCGGCGTCGACGTAATCGTCGACGGTCGTGCCGCGCATCTCGATCGCTCGTTCGAGCACGTCGATGATGGAGCGGCGCAAGCGCTCGCGCGCCGGCCCCCGCAGCGACCCTGCGGGGCGACTCGGCCGAATTCCGGCGAGCCAAAGCGACTCGCATGCATAGATGTTCCCTATGCCTGCGACTCGCCGCTGATCGAGAAGCAGAGCCTTGATCGGCGTTCTTCGCTTCGCAAGGATAGCGCCAAAGCGCTCCCCTGTAAAGGCGCGCTCGAGCGGTTCGGGGCCAAGATCGGCATCCCACGGCTCGTTCGGCTCGATCAGGCGCATGCGGCCGAAGGTCCGAACGTCGGCAAAGGCGAGCCGACGCCCGTCAGCGAGCGCGAGAACGACATAGGTCGCAGGAAAATCCCGCTCCTCGGGGCGCTGCACCACCAAGCGCCCCGTCATGCGCAGCGAGGTCAGCAGGCGGCGCCCCGAGCCGAGCGCGATAACGACGACCTTCGCTCGGCGCTCGACACCCGCGATGCGCTCGCCACGCAGGCTCTCGGCGAAATCGAGCCCGGTCGGTGCCTGCGCCATCTTCGCCTTCCGTACCTCGACCGCGAGGATCTCGGCCCCCAGCAACGCACGGCGCAGGCCGCGGGCGATCGTCTCTACCTCGGGGAGCTCGGGCATAGCGGAGAGGCGCCTTACTTCGGCAGCGCCGGAATCGTCAATCGCTCCCCGGCGACGATGCCGAGCCGCAACGCTTCACCGGCGCCGAGTTCGATCACATACTCCGCGCGCGCGTGCTCCAATGGGATCTTGCTATCCGGTATCCCCGGCGGAAGCACCGGTACGCGCGAGAGGACGGCGCGTACCAAACCGTTCCGTTCGATAAAGACCATATCGAGCGGCATCAGCGTATCTTTCATCCAAAAAAAGCGTTCGTCATTGCGACGGAAAACGAAGATCATCCCTTGCGCGGGATCGAGATGCGTGCGCTCCATGAGGCCGAGTTCGTGCTGGCGACCGCTGCGCGCGACCCAGAGATGCATCGCGCTCCGCGGTGCCTGCACCGTTACGACCGGCAACGAAGATTGCTGCGCGATCAACAGCGCAGCATAGAGCGCGCTAAGCATCGAAGCTCTCCGTCTCCGCCCAATTCGCGCCCGCCTTCACGCTGACGTCGAGCGGAACCGAGAGTTCCATCGCGCGAACCATCGCTTCGCGTGCGATCGCCGCGACGCGGTCGCGCGCCTCGGCGGCGACGTCGATCAACAACTCATCGTGAATCTGCAATAACAACACGGCATCCTCCCCGCTCTCTCGCAACGCTCGATCGACGCGAATCATCGCCAACTTCATCAAGTCGGCGGCACTGCCTTGCAGCGGCGCGTTCGTCGCCTCGCGTTCGGCGGCGTTGCGGAGCATCGCATTGCTCGA
>JABEUX010000064.1 GCA_013044185.1 Vulcanimicrobiota bacterium
CGGGCGACTGCCCGCGTATGGACGCTCTGCATGCCCCTCAACCCGATCCCCAAGAGACGCTGGAATGGCGTGAAGCGCTTCGCGGCGTGCTCGCCGCCGAAGGCCCCGAGCGCGCCCGCGCGCTGCTCGAAACGCTCGTCGGCGAAGCGCAGGCCGGCGGCGCGCACGTCTCGCTCGGGCTCGAGAGCCCGTACGTCAACACGATTCCGTCGGAGCGGCAGCCCGCGATGCCGGGCGATCGCGATATCGAAGCGCGTTTGCGCCACTACGTGCGCTGGAACGCGATGGCGACCGTCGTTCGCGCGAATAAAAACAGCAGCGAACTCGGCGGCCACGTTGCGAGCTTCGCGTCGGCGGCGACGCTCTACGATGTCGGCTTCAACCATTTTTTCCGCGCGCCATCTGAAACGTTCGGCGGCGATATGCTCTTCTTGCAAGGGCACTCCGCACCGGGCTTCTACGCACGCGCATTTCTCGAAGGGCGCATCAGCGAAGAGCAGCTCCTGAATTTCCGCCAGGAAGTTGACGGACACGGGCTCTCCTCCTATCCGCACCCCTGGTTGATGCCGGATTTCTGGCAGTATCCAACGGTATCGATGGGCTTGGGACCGATCATGTCGATCTACCAGGCGCGCTTCATGCGCTATCTGCACGACCGTGAATTACAGAATAACGGCGACCGGAAGGTCTGGGCATTTCTCGGCGACGGCGAGATGGACGAACCCGAATCGCTCGGCGCGATCTCGCTTGCCGGGCGCGAGAAACTCGACAATCTCATCTGGGTCGTGAATTGCAACCTTCAGCGCCTCGACGGGCCGGTGCGCGGCAACGGCAAGATCATTCAGGAACTCGAACGCTTCTTTAAGGGCGCGGGTTGGAACGTCATCAAAGTGATCTGGGGCAGCAAATGGGATCCGCTGCTCGCCGCCGATAGCAACGGTCGGCTCCGTCAGTTGATGATGGAATGCGTCGACGGCGATTACCAAACATTTAAATCGCGCGACGGAAAATACGTTCGCGAACAATTCTTCGGCCGCTATCCCGAGACGGCGGCGATGGTCGCCTCCTGGAGCGACGAGGATGTCTGGGCGCTGCAACGCGGCGGGCACGATCCGCTCAAAGTCTACGCGGCGTACGCCTCAGCTTTCGCCCAAACGGGTGCGCCGACGGTCATTCTCGCGAAGACGATTAAAGGCTACGGGATGGGCGAAGCCGGCGAGGCACGGAATATCGCGCACCAAGCCAAGAAGATGGACGTCGAAGAGATGCGCGCCTTCCGCGACCGCTTCTCGATTCCGATTCCCGATGCGAAGATCGACGAAATTCCGTTCTTCAAGCCGGATGAGAACTCCGCGGAGATGCGCTATCTGCGCGAACGCATGGCCGCACAGGGGCAGTTGCCGGCACGACGGCGCAAATCGAGCGCTCTTACCGTTCCCCAACTCGAAGCGTTCGATGCGCAGTTGCAGAGTACCGGCGATCGCGAGATCTCCACGACGATGGCCTTCGTACGTATTCTCAGTACCTTGCTTCGCGACGCCGAGATCGGGCCGCGTGTCGTGCCGATCGTCGCGGACGAATCGCGCACCTTCGGCATGGAGGGCATGTTCCGCCAACTCGGCATCTACTCGTCGGTCGGCCAGCTCTACCATCCGCAAGATGCCGAACAATTGATGTGGTATCGCGAAGACAAGCACGGCCAAATCCTCCAAGAGGGCATCTGCGAAGCGGGCGCGTTCTCGTCGTGGATCGCCGCGGGAACCGCATATAGCAACCACAACCTGCCGATGATTCCGTTCTACATCTATTACTCGATGTTCGGCTTCCAACGCATCGGCGATCTCGCTTGGGCCGCCGGCGATTCGCGCACGCGCGGTTTCTTACTCGGCGGCACCTCCGGGCGCACGACGCTCAACGGCGAAGGTTTGCAGCACGAAGACGGGCATAGCCACGTGCACGCTTCGTTCATTCCGAACTGCGTCGCCTATGACCCAACCTTCAGCTACGAAGTAGCGACGATCGTGCAAGATGGTATGCGCCGCATGCTCGCCGAGCAAGAAGACGTCTACTACTACATCACCCTGCTCAACGAAAATTACGCCCACCCGGCGATGCCGGAGGGCGCACGCGAAGGCATCCTCCGCGGCATGTACCTGTTGCGCTCGGGAGCGGGCGGCAAGAAAACGCCGCGCGTACAACTCTTCGGCTCGGGAGCGATTCTGCGCGAGGTCATCGCCGGCGCGGAGCTACTCGAAAAAGATTTCGATATCGCCGCCGACGTTTGGAGCGTCACCTCGTTCTCACAGCTACAGCGCGACGGCGTCGACGCTCAGCGCTGGAACATGTTGCACCCCGAAGCAACGCCGCGCCGGAGCTTCGTCGAGCAACAACTCGATGGGCACGCCGGCCCCGCGGTTGCGGCGACCGATTATATTCGGAGCTTCCCGGAGATGATTCGCCCGTACCTCGATCGTTCGTACACGACGCTGGGCACCGATGGCTTCGGGCGTAGCGATTATCGCGCGAAGTTGCGCGCGCATTTCGAGGTCGATCGGCGCTACGTCGCACTCGCGGCGCTCAACGCCCTCGCCGCCGAGGGCACGATTCCGCGCAAGCGCGCGAGCGAAGCGATCGCGAAGTATACGATCGACGCCGAAAAACCAAACCCGTTACTCGCTTAAGCACCGCACCACACAGAGGAGCACGCACAACGTGGCTATCGCAGAACTCCGGGTCCCCGACATCGGCGATTTCAAAGACGTTCCGGTAATCGAGGTCTTGGTGAAACCCGGCGACCGTATCGCGCGCGATGCCTCGGTCGTCGTATTGGAGAGCGAGAAAGCATCGATGGAGGTGCCGGCGACCGCTGCGGGCGTCGTTAAAGAGGTTCGTGTGAAAGCCGGCGACCGCATCTCCGAAGGAAGCGTCGTGCTCACGTTCGAGAGCGAGGAGGCAGCGGCAGCGACTGCGGCCGTTCCAGCGGCCGCGCCCGCAACACAAGCAGTGCCTGCATCTGCGCCCGCTCCCGCCGCAGCAGCGGTTGCTGCGCCCGTGGCGGCTGCGCCCGTTACGGCTGCGCCGAGCGATGCGCCGCTGCACGCGAGCCCGGCGATCCGACGCTTTTCGCGCGAACTCGGCGTCGATCTGCACGCCGTCCGTGGAAGCGGCCCCAACGGACGCATTACGCGCGAGGACGTGCAGGGACACGTCAAAGCGGCGCTCTCCGCCGGCGCAGGTGCGGGTGGATCGTTGGTCGCCGGGCTTCCCCCGTGGCCGACCCCGAATTTTGCTTCGTTCGGCGAGATCGAACGCGTCGATTTGCCGCGCATCAAACGGCTCTCCGGGCCGAACTTGCACCGCAATTGGGTGCAGATACCGCATATCACCAATTACGATGAGGCCGACGTCACCGAACTCGAGGCATTCCGCGAACGCGTGAACGCCGAACAGAGCAAACGCGGCGGTGCGAAGCTCACCATGCTGACCTTCCTCATCAAGGCCTGCGTCGCCGCCTTACAGCACTTTCCGGAATTCAACTCTTCGTTGGTCGGTGAAGGCTTAGTGCTCAAGCGCTATTACAATATCGGATTCGCGGCCGATACCCCCGGTGGGCTCGTCGTTCCCGTCCTCAAAGGCGCCGAGAAGCTCGGGCTCATCGATATTGCGGCACGCAGTGCCGAGCTCGCGGCAAAAGCGCGCGACGGGAAATTACCGCTCTCCGATATGCAGGGCGGCAGCTTCACGATCAGTTCGATCGGGAGCATCGGCGGCACGCAATTCACGCAGATCGTCAATGCGCCGGAAGTGGCGATTCTCGGCGCGACGCGTGCGGCGATGAAGCCGCTCTGGGACGGCAGCGCGTTCGTTCCACGGCTCATCCAACCCATTAGCGTGAGCTACGATCACCGCGTGATCGACGGCGCCGGAGCGGCGCGCTTCTTGCGCTTCGTCGCCGAGCTGCTCGGCGATTTCAAGCGCATCGCACTATAGCGCTCGGCGATAGCACGCGCGCGCCGTGCGACTGCGGCGCGCGCGCTCCGCGGTTCGAGCAACTCCACCGAATCTCCCCACGCGATGGCATTGCGCACCGCCGCATTTTTGCTTGAAAAATAGACCCGCACGACCTTTGCATCATCGGGGCGAACGCATTCGGTTCGATAGTAGCCGCAGAGCGTCGCTCGGACGTCCTCGTCATCGATCCTCACGATCGCCGCAAACGTCGGCCGCTCGGAGTTCATGCGCGCAGCCATCTCCCGCCAATAGCCCTCGAGCGCGAACGTTAGATCGCGTTCGAAGCGTCGCACTTCGACGCGCACCTCAACCATACGGTCGACTCGGAAACTTCGAAAGCCCGCATCGGTACGCGCGATGAGATACCAGACTCCCGCTTTCGAGACCAATCCATACGGTTCGGCAAGACGATCGCTCGCTTTGCCGTCGCGATCCTTATACTTCAGCGCGATAACGCGGTCGTCCCATACGGCGCGTCGTAAAAGCGATAAGCGCTCCACCGACGGATCGCTCTGGAACCACCTCCGCTGATCGATAAAGACACGACCGCGCACGCTCTCCGCGGCGCGCCGTTGAATATCCGAGAGCCCTCCGCGCAGTTTCTCGAGCGCGCGCTCGCCTTTTCCCGCGAGCCCTAAGTCGGCGACGAGCGCCGAGCCGGAGATAAAGAGCGCCTGAATCTCCTCGTCGCCGAATTGCAGGAGCGCCCGGCGATAGCCCTCGCTCAGCGCGATGCCGCCGTTCGCACCGCGTTCGGCAAAGACCGGAACGCCGGCGGCGCCGAGCGCCTCGACATCGCGATAGATCGTTCGCTCGGAGACCTCCAATTCGGCTGCGAGTTCGCGCGCCGTGCAGCGCGGCCGCGCCTGCAGTAAGAGGAGCAATTCGACGAGCCGATCCGCCTTCACTAGTTCAGATTCGCAAATATGACAGCAGATGTCAAGTTTCACCGCGTAGGATACCGTCATCATCTACATCATTTGAGGAGAGAGCCCATGCCTACGACGGCCGACACCATTCACGCAAGCGGTATCGATTGCGTCTGTTATCTCGCCAAGGATTTCAAGCGCGCAAAAGCGTTTTACACCGACGTTCTCGGGTTACGCGCCACACAGGAAAGCGAAATGTGGACCGAGTTCGAACTCGCCGACGGCTCCGCCTTCGCGATCGCGCACATGCCCGATGCATGGTATCCCTGCGGCGGAACGATGTTCGCGGTGCCTGATATCGAGGCGGCGCTCGCGCGGGTTCGTGCCGCCGGAGTCACGATCTACAGTGAGATTCAAGACTATCCCCCCTGCCGCACGGCCTGGTGTTCCGATACCGAGGGCAATAACTTCGCGCTCCACCAGCGTCGTTAGCGCGTTTCTTCCGTAGC
>JABEUX010000065.1 GCA_013044185.1 Vulcanimicrobiota bacterium
CGCGACGAGCGCTTAAGCGAGCGGCGAGGAGCCTGACATTGCTTCTCCGAGCCGCGAGCGTCTAGCGAGCCGCGATTGGCGTCGCCGTCGATGCGAGCGTCGCCTCGATACGGCGCTTGCAGCGCCTACTCGGCGTGAGACAGAAGCGCTACTCGGCGCGACAAAACGCCCCCGAATAGAGCGTCGTGAAATGGTGCGCAAGACTGGACTCGAACCAGCACGAGATTGCTCCCGCTAGCCCCTCAAGCTAGTGCGTCTACCAATTCCGCCACTTGCGCACGAGGGCTACGCGACTATACGGCCTAGTGCATACCCGGGTCAAGGGCATCGCGCAGGCCGTCGCCGATAAAATTGATCGAGAGCACCGTCAGCAGGATGCCGATGCCGGGGAAGACCGCCGCCCACCAGGCGTTCTCGACATTGACCTGAGCCCCGGTGAGCATATTGCCCCACGAGGCGGTCGGGGGCTGGATCCCCATCCCGAGGAACGAGAGGGTCGATTCGAGCACGATCACGTTCGCGACATCGAGGGTCGCCTGCACGATGATCGGTGCGACGGCGTTGGGGAGGAGGTGGCGGAAAATGATCCGCAGATCCCCGTTGCCGACCGCGCGCGCCGCCTCGGTAAATTCGCGGTTGCGCAGGCTCAAGAACGAGGCGCGCACCAAACGGGCGGGGTTCGGCCACGAGAGCACGCCGATGACCAGCACGATGACCCCAAAACTCAAACTCGCTCGACTCGATGTCGCCACGACGATCGCGGTGAGCACCAGCAGCAATGGCAGAATCGGGATCGAGAGAAAGACATCGGTGATGCGCATGAGGAGGTAATCGACCCACCCACCGTAGTAGCCCGAGATCGCACCGACGATCGAACCGATGACGATCTCGATAATCACCGCGAAGAGCCCCACCTGGAGCGAGGCACGCGCACCGAAGAGGAGGCGCGAGAGTTCGTCGCGCCCGACTTCGTCGGTACCGAGCGGATGGCCGCCGCAGAGTTTTGCATTTTCGAAGCAGGGCGGCAACGGCGTTCCCTGCCAGTGGACGTTATCGATATGGTTGGGCGGGAACGGCGCGAAGACAGGTGCGAAAACGGCTGCGAGCACGATGCAGACGAGTACGACGAGCCCGGCCATCGCCAAACGATGACGGCGAAAGCGCTTCCAGAGCGTTACCTTCGTAAACGCAACGTCCTCGTCGTACGAAACCGGTACGGTTTCTTGTATTGACTGACCGATCGACATACTTCGTCCTCGTCCTAATCGAATTTCACGCGAGGATCGAGCCACGCGTACGTAACGTCGGCGATAAGATTGAAAAACACGACCAAGATCGCGGTGAGATTCAGATAGCCCATGAGTAGCGGAATATCCGATTGTTGCAACGCGTTGATAAAGAGCCTTCCCATACCCGGCCAAGCGAAGATCGTCTCGGTAACGATCGCGCCGCCGATGAGGCTCGGCATCGAGAGCGCGATCACGGTCACGACCGGAATCAGCGCATTTTTGAAGCCATGCCGGAACAAAATCGTATGGAACGGCAAGCCTTTCGCGGCTGCCGTACGCATATAATCGGTTTTCATGACCTCGAGCATCGACGAGCGCATGAAGCGGCTAAAAAGTGCGAGTTGCAAGAGCGAGAGCACGAATGCCGGCATGATGAGGTGATCGATACGGTCGCCGAGATTGAAGCCGCCTCCGCTGCT
This sequence comes from Vulcanimicrobiota bacterium, assembly GCA_013044185.1. Taxonomy (GTDB): domain Bacteria; phylum Vulcanimicrobiota; class Vulcanimicrobiia; order Vulcanimicrobiales; family Vulcanimicrobiaceae; genus JABEUX01. The sequence continues at coordinate 1,709 of JABEUX010000065.1, forward strand.
CATACCCGCCGACGGCAGCTGAATCTCATAGCCGAACGGCAACGGAATTCCATGCACGGCGAAGAGCAACTGCATCATCAGCGCAAACCAAAAGACCGGCATCGACTGTCCGAAGAATGCCAGCGTGGTGATAATATAATCGGCGGTCGAATAAGGCCGCACCGCTGAAAAAATCCCGAGCGTGATGCCCGCAGTGACGGCAATGACGAGCGAGGCCCCCATTAACTCCAGCGTCGCCGGAAGGCGTTGGAGAATCGCCGTCGTGACCGCTTCGGCGTTGCTCGTCGAATATCCGAGGTCGCCGTGGAGCGTACGGTTCAGCCAAAAATAATATTGAACCCAGATCGGTTTGTCGAGGCCGAAATTATGTCGGAGCCTTGCGATATCCGCCGCAGTAATGTGCGGATTCATGAGATAGGGCGTCAACGGCCCAGCCGGAGAGCTCTTCATCGCGACGAGAAAGAGCACCACCGAAATGAGCAGCAGGAGCGGAATCGCTTGCAGCGTTCGCCGCACGATATAGGTCAGCAAAGCTCGCCCTGATTAGGAGGCGACGCGGCCGATGCCTGCACCGGCGAGGGGCGGCAGCGAAAGAATCTCGCGGGCCTGCGCCGGAGTCGCAACCGGGCGGCCGGCTTCGTTCGCGATACGGACGATGCGAGCGACGAGCTCGCCATTGGTTGCGAGGCGCCCCTTGCTGTAGTAGATATTATCCTCGAGACCGACCCGGACGTGGCCGCCCATCGCGATCGCCGCCATCGCCAGCGGCAACTGGTGGCGCCCGATTCCGGCGACCGACCAGGTGCACCCTTCGGGGAGATCGCGAAGCAGGTCGCAGAGATTCTCGACGCTCGCTTCGAGCGCGCCGGGAACGCCGAGGACGAAATCGACATGCTGCGGGAGCCTCAGCACGCCCTCGGTGGCGAGACGACGCGCGTTGGCGAGATGCCCCTTATCGAAGATCTCGAGTTCGGGTTTCACGCCGTATTCGTTCATCGCACCGGCGATCGCGCGCATGATCGGGAAACTATTCTCGAAGATCTCGTCGCCGAAATTCACGCTTCCACAGGTGAGCGTCGCCATCTCCGGGCGCAACTGGAGCACCGCGGCACGCTCCTGCGGGGTCATACCGATCGCACCGCCGGTCGAAAATTGCACGATGAGCTCGCTCTTGGCACGTATCGCCTCATAGGCGGCGCGAAAGCGCGCAACGTCGTGCGTGTTGGTGCCGTCGTCGTTGCGACAATGCACGTGAATCAACGAGGCACCGGCTTCGGCGACCTCAGCTGCGACCTCCCCCAACTGCTTCGGCGTCACGGCGAGGTGCGGCGTCTGCTCGGGTGAGAGCTCGGCGCCAACGGGAGCGCACGTAATAATCAGCGGCTGCATAGGGATCGCTTTCGACGCGCGCCGTCCGCGCTACTCCGCAAGGGTTTTCACGATCGCGCGTGCCCGGGCGACGATCTCTTCATCGACCCCAAGCAGGCTCGCGAGCGCGAGGGCATCCGAGCTCTCACGGCGATCCTCCGCGACCTCTTCGATGCGATAATCCATGCAATCGGCGAGTGCCACGAGCAATCGCTCGATATCGGCGCCCGGCTTCCGCGCGGGAATTCCGCGCAAACCACGCACCGCAAAATGACGTGCTCCGGCGGCGACGGCGACGCCGGCGAGATGGGTCGCGGCGAGGATCTCGGCGCCGCGCTCGCGCGCGGCGTGGAGCGATGCGACCAGGATCGCAAAACTCTCTCGCGGCGTCGTCGTACGGGCAAATTCATCGACGAGCAGGAGCGCGCGTGGCGAAAGAATGGTAAAGGCATCGCGTAATCGCACCGCCTCTCCGGCGAATGAGGAGAGCAACCCGCCGCGGCTCTCTTCCTCGGGGCCGATCCCAAGCCACCGAATCATCGGCGGCAGCGCGAGCCGCGCGCGCTGCGCGGGGACCGGCAGCCCCATCGAAGCGCAGAGCGCGATGAAACCGACGGTGCGCAACGCAACCGACTTTCCCCCCATATTCGGGCCGGTGACGATCGCCGCGCCGCTCCACGAGAGGCTCGACGGAACGAACGCCCCACCGCCGCGCTCCAATCGCTCCTGTAACGGCAACCAGCGCCCCTCGACGACTTCGATCCCGCTCTCGCTCGAAATCTCCGCAGGCCGACACGCAAAGCGGCGCGTCCACAATGCTGCGGCGATCGCGGCATCGATCTCACCGAGATGCATCGCCGTGCGTACGAGCCCGTCGCGAAGTTTGGAGACGCGTTGCGCGAGCGATGCACGCACCCGCTCTTCGGCGAGAGCGACGCCACGTGCGGCATCCTCGCGGCGCTCGAGCAGCGCGCGCGTCTCTTCGTCGAGATCGATCTCACAGAGCAGATAGGTCGGGGCCTCGCGTACCACGCGAACTCCCGCAGGCAAGGGCGCGACGAGGGCATCGCGCATCACGATAAATTCTTCATCGACGCGCGCCGCTCGCCCTAACGATTCGGCGACGGTGCGTTCGAGGCGTCCGCGCGCACTCTCAAAGCGCGCGCGAGCCTCTTCGAAACGCTCGCGTTCGGCGCGCAACGCATCGTCGAAGGAATCGTGAAGGTAAAACGCGTGGCTCCCCACTCTTCCGCGCTCGAAAAGCGCTCGTAAGCGATCGACGCTCTCTCCCGCAGAATCGGGCAGATCGCGGCACTCCGCAAGCCTGCGCTGCAGCTCGATGGCGCCGTCGGCGAAACGCAGAAGAGCGAGCGCCTGTGCGTCGTCGAGCGAATCGCCGACGGCGACGCGCGCGAGTGCCGGTGCGATATCGGGCAAACGTGCGAGCGTCGCCCGTACCGCCTCCATCGCGTCGAGATCGAAGCGCTCCGCAATGCGCGCGATACGCGCCGCCTGCGCGTTCGCTTGGCGCTCCTCACCGGCGAGAAAGCGACGCCGAATCTGCACGTCCCGCGCGCCGTACGGGCTACAAGGAGCGATGGCAGCGGCGAGCCATTCTTCGCCGATCGCCAGTGCGCTCGCTCGGTCGAGAAACTCCGGTGCGTTCACGCCGCGCTCGCTGCGAAGAGATCGAAGGTCGGCAGCGCCACGGCGGCGCGAACCGCCTGCAAGAGCGCCTTCGGTTCGACCGAACCCGCACGCCCCACGGAGTTCACCGTGACGGCGACCGGGCGGAGCGGACGTTCGACCCGTATCTGCAAGCGATCGAGCGCGCCGAGCAACGCCCGCCCCCGCAGCGTCACGCGCGTCGCATCGCGAACCACAATCGCGCGTCGCTCGCCTCGAGCGATGAACTCGGCTGCGCGCATCGGTGTGAGGGCTCCCTCGAGTTGCAGCGCGGCGCTCGTTTCGTCGTGTCGCGGCAATGCGAGCAATGCGACCAGCGCGCCCGCCTCCGCGGCGATCGCTTCGACGCTCGTCGAGGCGGCGGCACCGCAACTAACGACGACCGCATCCTCTTCACGTAATGCAGCGATACGATCGATCGCTCCATCGATTGCAACGAACTCGGCTCCATGAGCGAAGAGCGCCGCCACGCAGGCGCGCAACCCCGAAGCGGTCGGTGCGCCGACGAGTTCGATCTCGCTCTCAGTCCGCACGCGCACGATCGAGATCGGGCCGCTCGCGCTTTGGATCTCGGTGCTCTCGCACCACTCGAGCGCCGGCGAGCGCGGAAGCGCACCGAGCGCGCCCGCAACGAGCGTCCCGGCAGCAAGCCGTAAGCGCGGCTTCGCACGTGCATCGACAAAATCGTTTGCCTCGCCGTCGCGACCGATCGAGGTCAGGCCGAGCTTCATTCCGCGCGCGAGCGCGGCGCGATAGATCGCCCGCATGACGACGGTTTTGCCGACGTTCTTCCCGGTGCCGACGACGGCGACGCTGCGTGCGCCGATTGCAATCGCGCGATCGAGCAGCAGATCGGAAACCTCCATAGGCGACGCTTTCGCTACGCTATGCCGAGTGCCTGGAGCAACGCAAAGCCCGCCCCCGCAATCACCAGCGCGACCCCGGCGAGCAATTCTGCAGATGCTTCGACGCGTTGCCCTAAGAGACGTCCGAAGGTGATGCCCAACGTCGTCGCGAGCACCGAGACGACTCCGATCGTCGCAAGCGTCACCACGATGGGAACGCCGATGTAGTGAATAGAGAAACCGACGCCGAGCGAATCGACGCTAACCGAGAGTGCGGCGAGAAGCAAGCCCCAGCCGCGCGAGAGATCGAGCGGAGGCGCTTTGCTTTCGCGTACGGCCTGCACGATCATCGCGATCCCTAAGACGATCAGGACGCCGAATCCGAGATAGCCGGCGTGGAGACCGAGCGCACGCCCGGCGAGCCCCCCAAGCCCGAGCCCCAGCAACGACATCCCCATCTCCGCCGCTGCGAAACTGGCGCCGATTCGAACGCGCGCTGCAATATCGATTCCCCGCAACCCGACCCCGATCGCCACGGCAAAAACGTCGAGCGCGAGCGCGATCGCTACAAAGAGAACTTTTAGAAATGCCAAAGCGATAGGGGCTTCCTACCGCGCTGCCGGATTGCCCGAACCGCCGAAACTAGGGCGCGAGATCGCAAGCAGTTGATTGACCGCGGCTCTCAATTGCGAGATCGTAAACGGCTTGTTGAGAAACAGATTCGCACCGGCGTTCTTCGCACGCCCGTCCATCGCATAATTCGTATGGCCGCTGATCATGAGAATCGGCACGCCGCGCGTTCGTTCGTTGGAACGCAGGCGTTCGATCAAATCTAATCCGGAGATGCCCGGTAGCATGAAATCGCAGATGATGATATCGAAGGGATCCTCGCGGCCGATTGCGACGAGCGCACTCTCCGCGTCGTTGCAGACGATCATCTGGAACGGGCCCTTGCGCAGGACCGTATCGACCAACGTGCAGATTGCGGGGTCGTCGTCAGCGATAAGGACTCGCCAGTTGCGCTGTGGCATATTTTCAGACATTAGCACTCCGGGGCAATCCCGGCCTCGCCAATTCGGTCAACGGTGCGTAAAATTTCGGCACGACGAAGTGGGGCTTTCTAGCAGCGCTCCGCCTCGCCTGCGTCGAAGAGGGCTCCATGGCAGTGATCGACCGGCTATTCGCGCCGGATTCCACATTTCAGAAGAATTTTTTCTTCCTTGCAAAGCGCTTCGTCGCCGGAGAGACGATAGGAACGGCCCTCGATGCGGTCGCCAGGCTCAATGCCGAGGGAATGACCGCGACGCTCGATTTCCTCGGGGAGGATGTACTCGATCCCACCGCCGCTGCCGCGACCCGCGACGCCTATCTGGCGATGCTCGACGCGATCGGCACGTCGGGGCTCCGCACGAACGTCTCGGTCAAACTCACCGCTATGGGGTTACTCATTGGGGAGGATTTCGCGTTGGAGAACCTCGCTATGGTCCTCCGCCGAGCCGCCGTGAACCCCGATCCCTTCGTCCGCGTCGATATGGAGGGGAGTGCGATTACCGATGCCACCCTCCGCGTCGTCGATCGCGCCTTCGCCGAACACGGGAACGTCGGATCGGTCCTGCAGGCTTATCTCAAGCGCACTCCCTCCGATATCGCCCACGCCATCGAACTACGCCAGCGCGTACGAATCTGTAAGGGCGCCTACAACGAGCCCGAGAGCATCGCGATCAAAACGATGCCGGAAATTCGAAAACAATTCCTCACGCTCGCGAAGCGCTTGCTGCTCGAAGGAAACTATCCGGCACTCGCAACCCACGATATCGGCGTCGTCGCCGAACTCGAACGCTTTATCGCCGAACGCGGCATCTCGTCGGATCGCTACGAGTTTCAGATGCTCTTCGGCTGCCGTCCTGGATTGCAGCGCGAACTCGTCGCACGCGGACACCGGGTGCGCATCTACGTCCCCTTCGGTACGCACTGGGCCGGCTATTTCTTCCGTCGCGTTATGGAACGGCGCGAGAACGCGATCTTCGCGCTCTCCTCGATGTTTAGTAAGTAACGCCGATGCGCGCCGTCCTCACGCGCGTTACGGAAGCGAGCGTCCGGGTCGGCGGCGAAACCGTCGGCGCGATTGGGGCGGGGCTCCTCGTACTGTTGGGCGTCGCCCGCGATGACGACGAGCGCGACGCACGAACCATCGCCGAGAAGATTCTCGGGCTGCGAATTTGGAACGACGAGAACGGAAAAATGAATCGCGATATCCACGAAAGCGGTGGCGCCCTCTTGCTCGTCTCGCAGTTTACACTACTCGGCGACGCGCGCAGCGGCAAACGTCCGTCATTCATTACGGCGGCGCCGGGGGAGCAAGCGCGCAATCTCTACGAATACGTCGGCAGCTTGCTCGAGCGCGCTGCGCTGCGCGTCGCCTACGGGCGCTTCGGCGAAACGATGGCCGTGGAATCGATCAATGATGGCCCGGTGACCTTGCTCCTCGACTCGAAGCGCCTTTTCTAAACTTCGTCGCGCCGACGATTCCCGGCACTGCGCGCTCCTCAACGTCGGGAATCCGATCGATACGAATCACCCGGTCGGCTTCGGTGAGATGGGCGAGCACCGAGAAGCCGGCGATCATTTTCCCGAAGACCGTAAAATCACGGTCGAGATGATACTGCGGCGAGAGCGTGATGTAATACTCCGTCGATGCGGAATCGCGCGCCGGCTTGCCCTGAGGATAATCGAGTCCCATCGAGATAATATCGCTATCTTGGAGCATCGGATTCTCTTCGGCTCCGATGGTGTAGCCGAGCCCCGGTGCGTTCGCCGATGGGTCGCCGGTCTGCACCACGAAATCGGGGACGATGCGAAACCACGGCTGATTGTCGTAATAGCCACGCGCTGCGACGTTGAGGAAATTTTCAACCGTCAGCGGCGCCCATTCAGGATAGAGTTCGAGATAGATGTTCCCTTGCGTCGTCACGATCCGTACGCGCGGATGCGCTCCCGGGGCGGGGCCGATCATCGCTGCCGCCGTGGTCGGATCGAGCGAGAGCGCAGGGGAGAGCGCCGCAGCACTCGGGGCGGCGGGGAGGCGAGGCTGGGCGGGGCGCGGTAGAGCCGGAAGGCGATCGAGCGCGCTCCGATGGATCGGCGGGAGGTGGATCCATGCGGGAATCTGCTTCCAGTGCTGGGTCGCCGGATCTCCCCTCAGGGCCAACATCGATTCGGCCGCCTGCTCCTGCACGCGCCACGAGCGGTCGTGTAGCATCGGTTCGAGCGCCGAGCGGAGTGCCGGGTCTTTGCTGCCGCCGATCGCTCGCACCGCCTCGATGCGAATGACACTGTCGCTATCTGCGAGCGCGTGCAGCAAAAGCCTCCGCGGCACCTTCGCTGCATAGCCGCGATAGATCGCCCACATCGCTGCCCGCCGAACGGAGAGCGAACGATCCTCTGAAAACGCCTTGATGAGCGCCGCGGCCGCTGGAGCGGCCTGAGTGCTCGTAGCGAATGCCACGAGATCGATCGCCGCGATCTTGCGCACGATCGGGTTGGAATCGCCGAGCGCCGCGTGCATCTCCGCCCGGGCAACGCGGGGGAGCAGCGTGCCGGGAACCTGCGCCGCCACCACCTCACGGTCGAGGGCATCGAGCGCGCCGACCCGGACGGCGCTATTTCGATCGTGCATGCCGCGCAGCATCGCCGGAATGCCGCGCCCATCGGCGAGCAGCCCGAGGGCGAAGAGCGAGAGCGCTCGCACCGCAGGGCGCGAGTCAGCGACGTGGTTGAGCAGCACCGGAGCCGCCGCGGGCTGCTTCGTTCTCCCGAGTGCGAGCGCCGCCCGCGCCGCCAGCAGCGTCCCACCGGAATCGAGCATCTCTGCGAGGGCTCCATGCCCGAGCGAGCGCTGCTGTTCGAGCGTCAGCAGGCGCGTTGCCGCCGGCGTTGCCGGGGCGGCACCCCCCGGTAACACCGGAACGGCGAGAGCCGCCAGTGCGGCGAGGGCGAGGAGGCGGATACCCGAGGTTCTCACGATCGTACTCCAAATTTTCAAGATATTCGGGCGTCGAGCCCAACCAAATTCTCTTCCAAGGCGTTCTTAACAGATATAGAGCGCGGCGTCCTGCCGACCTCTGAGCACGGAGCATGCTCCCGGTGGGGGCATGAAGGGAGCAACGAGCATGTCCGACGAGCGCGAACCTCAGCCCAAAGCCCCCGGCATGTCGGTCCGCGAGGCCGGCAAAAAAGGCGGCCAGACCGTCAAAGCCAAGTACGGCCCCGAGTTCTACGAGGCGATCGGCCGCAAAGGCGGCCTAGCGACGAAGAAATCGCATGGCCATGCGTTCTACGAAGAGATCGGCAAGAAGGGTGGCAAGAAAGGCGGCGAAGCGACCCGAGATCGATATGGAGCAGATTTTTACGAACGCATCGGACAAAAGGGCGGACAACGCGTCAAAGAGCTCATCGAACAGGGTAAGCGTGCCGCGCTCGTCGCGGAGGAAGAAGAGCGCGCGAGTTAATCTCCGTGCGCTCGCTCTAGCTCTCGCTTTTTTTGCGCTCGCAACCGCGACGTTCTTTCCGGCGCGGCGTGCACGAGCGATCGTTATCGCCACACCCCCACCGACGGGGCCTATCGCTTCCGCTCTTACACGGCCTCGTTCTACGTCGCGTTCGCTTTTTTTTACACTCGACGGCCCACTTTCGTCGGTGAGTTCGAAGCGCGGTGAAGTCGTCCTCGCGCACCTCACCTATCCGCTCGTCGTCGATGGAGTAACCGTCGCCCCCGCTGGGAGCCCAGAACGCGTAAAAGTCCTCAACGTGCGAGCCGCGTCGAGCGGCGATATCTACGGCTACGTGGATATTTTCTTCGAGCCGTTCGCGCTCGCCGATGGCCTCCACCTACCGTTGGTCGCCCCCTCCGCGCGGCTCACCGTGCATTCAACGATCGGACATGAATCGACCGTCGGTGTGGAGGATACCGTCGCCAACATTCTCTTCCCGCCGCACGTGCTCTATCAAGTTTTTCGGCGCGGCCGTAATATCACTTTGGGGAAAGGCACGCAAATTCGCGCGCGAGTAGGCGCGCAGATCGATATCGTCGCCGGGAAAGCGACTATCGCGACCCCGCCACCGCTTCCGGTGCTCGCGGCGACGCCTGCAGCGGCATTCACCCCGATCCCCTTGATGACGCCCGCACATCCTCGGCTTCCGAGAACGAAGGCCGGCGCTCACGCACCGTCGCCAACGCCATCACCAACGCCCTCACCCTCGCCAACTGCATCGCCGGCAGCAACTACCTCACCCGCTTGAGAAAGGGAACACCCATGTTCCGACGCTTCGCCATCTCCTGCGCCTCGCTCGCGCTCGGCATCAGCCTCATCGGAGCGGCACCGCTCTCCCCGAAACCACAGGGAAGCGAGATCGCATTCGTCCGCCAAATTCAAGCCGATCTCACGCAACGCTTCGCGACGATCGCCGAAGCGCGCCGTGCCGGATATTTTCGCTACACCAACGAGGATAATACCGGAGCGATTAGCTATGCGAACCTGCATTGGGTCAGTAGCGACCCCGCGCACCCGAGTCAATTGTGGTACGACGTCCACGGGCATCTTCTCGGCGCGGATTTCTCGGTGCCGGTCGGCGATTCGGCGCACGCACCGAATCTCTGGGGAGTGAATCCCGCTCGCTGGATCCATATTCCCGCGCACTTTCATTGGGTCGTGCGCGGCGCGATGGGCAAAGACGCCTACCACGCCACCTCGCTGAAAGCATTCGTCGACGCCGGCGGCGACCCGCTCTTCCCTTCGGCCACTACATTGGTCAAGATGGGAAAAGTCAAAACCGCGAGCAGTGTAAAACATCTCTTTGAGTATCCCTCGATTTGGGACCTCATCGTCTGGATTACCCCGAACCCGAACGGCGCCTTTGCGGAGAAAAACCCGCTCGTGCATCCGACGAAGAACGCCGGAATGGGCGGGATGTAACGGCGGTTAGTCGCCCTGCCAATAGTCCTTGAGGACTTTTCCCCGCGAGGGATGGCGGAGCTTGCGTAGCGCCTTCGCTTCGATCTGGCGGATGCGCTCGCGAGTGACGCCGAACTCCTGGCCGACCTCTTCGAGCGTCCGCTGGTGCCCGTCTTCGAGTCCGAAGCGCAACACCAACACCTTTCGTTCGCGATCGGTGAGATGCTGGAGAACGTCGGCCATCTTCTCTTTGAGCAGCATCACCGAGGCCGCTTCAGCCGGGGCGATCGCCTCTTGATCCTCGATAAAATCGCCGAGATGCGAATCTTCTTCTTCGCCGATCGGCGTCTCCAGGGAGATCGGATCTTGGCTGATCTTCATGACCTCGCGCACTTTTTCGGCGCTCAAGCCCATCTCGCGCCCGATCTCTTCGACGGTCGGCTCGCGACCTAACACCTGAAGGAGTTGTCGCGAGACTTTGACCAAGCGATTGATCGTCTCGACCATGTGGACGGGGATGCGAATCGTGCGTGCCTGATCGGCGAGCGCACGGGTGATCGCCTGACGGATCCACCACGTCGCATAGGTTGAGAACTTATAGCCTTTGCGATAATCGAACTTCTCAACCGCTCGGATGAGCCCCATGTTCCCTTCCTGGATGAGGTCGAGAAAGAGCATGCCGCGACCGACATATTTCTTCGCGATCGAGACGACGAGCCGGAGATTTGCCTCGGTCAGTTGGCGCTCTGCGAGCGTTGCATCGGGGGTGAGCGTGCGTCGCACGCGACCGTTGGCTTTCTCGGCGAGAATGCCGGCCTCGATACGCATCGCCAGCGAGCGTTCTTCTTCCATCGTCAGCAACGGTACGCGCCCGATCTCCTTGAGATACATGCGGACGGGGTCGTCGAGCGAGAGCGTGTCGGCGATAACCGCCTCGGCGACATCGGCCTTGCTCTCTTTCTGTTCGTCGACGATCTCGACGCCGGCGGCGGCGACGTCGTCGAGCAATTGCTCGAGGTCCTCGGGAGTAATATCCTCGATGACTTCGACGGCGGTGTTAATCTCGGTATAGGTGAGAGAGCCGCGCGTCTTGCCGAGGGCGACGAGACGTTCGCGAATCTCCGAGAGAGAAATGACGGGCTGCGCCGACGCGCCGGAGGGCGCGGGCGCAGGAGCGGTCATCGTCGCAGTTGCTGTTTTCTTTTTTGCCATAGATACGTGAGTCGGCTCGGTTCATTCGAGCCGACCGTTGTCAAGACCCTTTGTCGTTGCCGAAAGGTTACGCTTGCAAGCGTTTTGTTAGCGCCGCCAACTCTTGTCGGAGCGCATCGGGAATCGGATCCCCCGCCTCCAAGAGGCTATCCACCTCCCGATTGAGCTCGTCGAGCCGCCTTCGTTCGCGTTCGCGTTCGAAGTGCGTGAGAATCCGCCGTACGTGCGCCTTGGCGTCCTCGATGCCGGGATAACGCGGCGTCGGGCTGCGATCGGCCTGCCCTAATGCCGCGACGATCTCCAAAAGCTCGGCATCCTCGATGAAGAGCGAGAAAAGCTCTCCGGAGCTCTCGGCATCGCGCCCGCGTTCGAAGAGCGTGAGGAGAATACGCCGATACCGCTCGTCGCGAAACTCGTCAGGTGCGATGGCATCGGCGAAGAGCGCGATGAGTTCGGGGCGTTCGATGAAGATCGCCAAGAGCTCGCGTTCGCTCGACGGGGCGCCGATCCTCGCGCCGGCACGCCGAGTTCCGCCGAGGCCAGCCTCCACCGGACGCGCAAAACCCGCGATTGCATCGACGCGCGCTGCCGCCCGAAGATCGTCGACTGCCAGCCCAAGACGCATCGCCACGTAGGTGCGCCAGCGATCCCATTCTTCACGCGGCACGAGCCGACGCACGATCTCTTCGGCCTCGCGTGCAATCGCCGCGGGGTTTTCAAAGCCCGTCGCGAGCCGCGCGATACGCGGATCGAGCTTGAATTGCACCGCGGGAACGGCCTCTGCCAACAGCCCTTCGAAGGGCGCGCGACCGTGCGCCCGAACGAAACTATCGGGATCTTCGCCGGCGGGAAGAACGCAGATGCGCAGGCTCGCACCCGCACGCTCGATCTTCGTCGCCGCGATATCGATCGCGCGCAGCGCGGCAGCATTTCCGGCGGCATCGCCGTCGTAGCAAAGAATGATGCGATCGGCGTACTTCCGGAGTTCGTCGGCCTGTTCGGCGGTAAACGCGGTTCCCAGCGAGGCAAC
>JABEUX010000066.1 GCA_013044185.1 Vulcanimicrobiota bacterium
CCGAGATCCGCGAGGCTCTCGCCGGGCATCTCTGTCGATGCACCGGATACACGAAGATTGTCGAAGCGGTCACGCTCGCGGGGCAGCGCATGCGCGCTACGGCCAATGGGTAAGAACGGCGCGTCGCGGACCGAACTCACCGAACGGCACGTCGTCGGTGCGGCGCTTCCTCGCATCGACGGATACGCAAAGGTAACCGGGGCCGCGATCTTTGCCGACGATATCGCGTTACCGCGCATGCTGTTCGGAAAGCTCCTGCGCAGCCCGCACGCACACGCGCGCATTCTCTCGATCGATTACGCAAACGCGCTCCGCCTTCCGGGAGTCGTCGCGATTGCGGTGGGGAGCGATCTCCCCGTGCGCTACGGCATCCTGCCGTCGACGCAGGACGAAACGGTCTTTGCCATCGATAAAGTGCGGTATATCGGCGAACCGGTCGCGGGGATCGTCGCCGAAGATGAACTCACCGCACAGCGCGCCGCCGCGCTCGTCGAGGTTCGCTACGACGCGCTCCCATCGGTGATGTCGATCGAGGATGCCTTACTCGACGTCGGCGAGAGCGGAGAGAAAATTCATCCCGAATCGCGCAAGCAGAGTAACGTCCACAAAGACGTGCACTTAACGTTCGGCGATATCGAGGCCGGTTTCGCCGGCGCCGATCGCATTTTCGAGGACGAGTACTTCTTCGAAGGAAACACGCACGCGGCGTTGGAGGAGCATTCGGCGGTCGCAAGCTGCGGAGCCGATGGCAAACTCACGCTCTGGTCCTCGACGCAGACGCCGCATTATTTGCACCGCGTCACCGCCGCAGTGCTCGAGATGCCCGCGAGTCGCATCCGTATTATTGCGCCGCCGGTCGGCGGCGGTTTCGGCGGGAAGACCGAACCCGTCGCACACGAACTCGCCGCCGCATATTTCGCGCGCAAGACCGGGCGCCCGGTAAAATTCACGCTCACCCGCGAGGAAGTCTTTTATACCCACCGCGGGCGCCACCCGGTGCGCATTCATCTCCAAACCGGAATTACGAGCGACGGATCGATCGCCGCATGCCGCCTGCAGACATGGCTCGACGGCGGAGCGTATGGTTCCTACGGCGTCGCGACGACCTATTATACCGGCGCGTTGCTCCCCGTTACCTACAAAATGGGAGCGTATGCCTTCGATGGCTGCCGCGTCTACACGAACAAGCCGCCCTGCGGCCCAAAACGCGGGCACGGAACGACGCAACCTCGCTACGCCTTCGAATCGCAACTCGACAGTATCGCAACCGCGCTCGGCCTCGATGCGGGTGCCTATCGCACCGCGATCGCTATCGACCCATACTCTCGGACGGTCAATCACCTACGCGTAACGAGCTGCGGAATGCGCGAGGCATTGAGTGCCGTTACCGAACGGACCGATTACGGCGAAAAGCACGGCAAGCTCGCGCCCGGCCGTGGGATCGGCCTCGCTACGAGCGCCTATCTCTGTGGCGCCGGGCTGCCGATCTACTGGAACCCGATGCCCCATTCCGGCGCGGTCGTCAAAGTCGATCGCGGCGGCGGCGTTACGGTTTTTTGCGGCACGAGCGATTGCGGACAAGGCTCGCAAAATATGCTCGCGGTGATCGTCGCCGAGACGCTCGGCGTCGAGGTGCTCGACGTGAGCGTCTGCGCGGGCGATACCGATCTGACGCCGGTCGATCTCGGCTCCTATTCCAGCCGCGTCACCTTTATGGCCGGCAATGCGGCGCGAAACGCCGCACACGAAGTACGCGAGCGCATCGCCGCAGCCGCGGGAGCGGAACTCGGTATCGCACCGGAGCGCTGTGCTTTTGCGAGCGGGCGCGTCTTCGACCGGAAACAACCCGATCGCGCGCTCTCATTCGTCGATGCGGCGCGTGCCGCGGAGGCGCGCTTCGGAACCCTGGCGGGAGTCGGTTCTTACACGCCGCCGGCGGATCTTCACGGCGATTTCAAAGGCTCGGGCGTCGGCCCGTCGCCCGCCTATTCGTATAGCGCGTGCGTCGCGGAGGTGAACGTCGATTTTGAGACTGGCGAAGTTCGCGTCGAACGTATCGTGTTGGCGCACGATTGCGGGCGCGCGCTCAACCCGACGATCGTCGAGGGACAGATCGAGGGCAGCGCCTATATGGGCATGGGCGAAGCGCTGATGGAGGAGTCTGCATTTCGCGACGACCTCCACCGCATCCCGAACTTGCTCGATTACAAAACGCCGACGATCCTCGATACGCCGCGCATCGAAGCGATCGTTATCGAGACCGAAGAACTCGAAGGCCCGTACGGTGCGAAAGAGGCCGGCGAAGGCCCGCTGAACCCCGTGATTCCCGCGATTGCGAACGCCGTCGCCGATGCGATCGGCGCACGCATTTACGCAACGCCGATTACGCCCGAGCGCGTGCTGCAAGCACTCGACGGCACGACGGGCCCGCTCCGTCTACGCGCGCCCGTAGCGGCGAGAACGGCGTAGGGAGCTCGACGTGTTACGCCTTCCCGCCTTTGATTTCCAGCCCGCGCGTTCGCTCGAACACGCGCTCGCATTGCTCGCCGAACACGGCAACGATGCGCTTCTTGTCGCCGGCGGCACCGATCTTTACGCGAACATGAAGCTCGGGCTCTTCACACCGCGCGTCGTCATCGGCCTGCGTTCGATCGCGGCGTTACGGCGCATCAGCTTCGACCCGGAGCAGGGCCTGCGAATCGGCGCGCTCTGCTCGCTCGATAGCGTGGCGCGCGATCCCGCCGTCGCACTGCACTACCCCGCGCTCGCACGCGCGGCAACGATGGTCGGAACGCCGGAAATTCGCAACATGGGCACCATCGGCGGCAATCTCTGCTTGGAGACGCGCTGCAATTACTACAACCAGAGCGCCGAATGGCGCAAGGCGCTCGGCTACTGCCTCAAACGCGACGGCGATATCTGCCGCGTCGCCGTGCACAGCCCCACCTGCAAGGCGATCAACGCATCGGATACCGCTCCGGTGATGCAGGCCTACGACGCAGCGATCTCGCTCGTCGGCCCGCTCGGCGAACGGAGCGTTGCGGTTCGCGATTTCTATCGCAACGATGGCGCGCATGCGAGCGTTCGGCGAAGCGACGAGATTCTGACGGAGATCGCTCTTCCCGTTCCGGCGAGCGGCGCGCGCAGCAGCTATCGCAAACTCCGGCTCCGCAACGCGTTCGACTTTCCGCTCCTCGGCGTCGCCGTCGCGGTCGCGACCGACGCTGCGGGCACCTGTACCCAGGCGCGGCTCCTCCTCAATGCCGTCGGCTCCGCCCCGATCGAGGTGGAGAGCGCCGGACAGATTCTGCTCGGGAGCCACCTCGCCGCGGCGACGCTCGCCGATGCCGCCGAGGAGGTCTTTCGGGCCGGGAAGCCGCTCGAGAACGCCAACGCGAGCCTCCTCTACCGGAAACGGATGCTCCGGGTCCTCGCGCGGCGCGCTCTGGACGAGGTCGCCAGCCCCTTGCGCTGAATGAATCGACGGTGATACACTGGTTAAACCGAATAATGTTCGGGAAACCAAGCATATGACCGTATCTCTTTCAATCGCCCAGAGCGAGCTCGACGAACTCGATGCCGTTCTCCTCGACGCCCTCCAGGGCAATGCGCGCTCGACCTACGCCGAGCTCGGCGCTCTGGTCGGTTTGAGCGCGCCCGCAGCGCACGAGCGCGTGAAGCGCCTGGAGGCGCGCGGCTTCGTGCGCCGCTATGCAGCGCAACTCGATGCAAAGCGCGTCGGCCTCGGCTTGATCGCGTTCATCAGTTGCTACACCACGCAAGATTGCGATTACACGTCGTTTACCGATGCGCTCGGCGCGATCCCCGAGATCGTCGAAGTGCATAGCGTCGCGGGCGAAGAGTCCTTTCTCTGCAAGGTGATGACGCGCTCGACCGATCACCTCGACGATCTGCTAACGCGCTTGAAAACCATGCGCGGCATGGCGCGCACGCGCACGACGATCGTGCTCTCAACCCCATTCGAACGCGGAGGCATCTCGCTCTTACCATGACGACCACCATCGAAAAATCGCTCCATCCACTCGGGACGCATCGCGTCCTGGAGCCCTCCGGCGCGATGCCGCAGAGCGCTCTGCGCCTCGATAATACGCCGGTCGCGCGAGCGAACGAGATTCTCTGCGAAGTCGAAGTCCTCAATATCGATTCCGCATCGTTCAAGCAGATCGCCGACGC
>JABEUX010000067.1 GCA_013044185.1 Vulcanimicrobiota bacterium
CCCGGGCATCGGTGCGCGAATAGCCCCGGAGCGTTCGTCGCCGATGCCCCCGGCGCTCTCGACCTCCGGTGCCGGCGCGAGCCCAACCTCGTATTCGATCCCTTCCCACAAAATTGCGTAGCCGCAATCGCCGCGGCGCACGCGCCCGCGCGCTTCGATATCGCCGACCGCGGCGTGCATCGTCGCGCCGTTCCCGATAATGCGTAACGGGCCCGTGAGATCGCCACGCACCATCGCTCCCGCCGGGCTGCGGTCGATGCGCAGGGTCGCGCGAGCGTCGCCCCGCGCGAGCGCAACCGGAATCGCGATGCCCGCGATTCGCCATGGCAGGGCGTCGTCGCGAAGCATTGCCGCTAATGTGAGAATCTGAACCTCGCGCGGAAATGCCGTGCGCGCGAAGCGCGATTCGTCGAGCCGTTCTGCGAGAAAACTCGTCGTCGTATCGCCGCGTACGAAGGCTTCATCTTGGGCGATCCAGCGCAGCAGCGGCAGGTTCGTGCGGAGGCCGCCGATGTGCGTGCGATCGAGTGCGTGCTGCAGGCGACGGACCGCCTCGTCGCGCGTCGGCGCGGCGACGATTAACTTGGCCAGCAGCGAATCGTAGTGCAACGTCACCTCGCTACCGAGTGCGACGCCGCTGTCGACGCGCGCCTCCCACGGGTGCGGAACCTCCCAGCGATCGATCGTGCCCGTCGATGGGAGCATCTGCATCGACGGATCCTCGGCACAGATGCGCACTTCGATCGCCGCGCCGCGCGGTTGGATCTGCTCTTGCGAAAACGGCAACCGTTCGCCCGATGCAACGCGTATCTGCCACTCCACGAGATCGAGCCCGTAGACGAATTCCGTAATCGGGTGCTCGACCTGCAAGCGTGCGTTCATTTCGAGAAAATAGAACGAATCGTCGGAGTCGAGCATGAATTCCGCCGTCCCCGCATTGCTGTATCCGACGCTACGAGCCGCGCGCAGTGCGGCTTCCCCCATCCGCGCTCGCAGTTCCGGCGAAACCACCGTACTGGGAGCCTCTTCGACGACCTTCTGGTGGCGGCGTTGAATCGAACACTCGCGCTCGCCGAAGTGCACGATATTGCCGTAGGAATCGCCGAGAATCTGAAACTCAATATGTCGCGGCGAGCGAAGATAGCGTTCGAGGAGGACGCTCTCGTCGCCGAATGCGGCGAGCGATTCGCGCTTTGCTGCATCGAGCGCTTCGTCGAAATCGCCGATGGAATCGACGACGCGCATGCCGCGACCGCCGCCGCCGGCGCTCGCTTTAATGAGGAGCGGGAAGCCGATCTCTTCGGCGCGAGCGCGCAACGTTGCGAGATCTTGCGTGGCCCCGTCGTAGCCGGGAATCACCGGCACATCGGCGGCGCGAGCCTTCTGTTTCGCCTCGATTTTGCTTCCCATCGCCGCCATCGCTTCGGGGCTGGGGCCGACGAATATAAGCCCTGCATCGAGCACCGCGCGTGCGAAATCGGCGCGCTCGGAGAGAAAGCCGTATCCCGGATGAACGGCGTCGGCGTCCATCGCATGCGCCGCACCGAGCACGGCCTCGATATTCAGGTAGGAGTCGCGGGCGAGGGCCGGGCCGATGCAGCGCGCTTCATCCATCGCGCGTACGTGGCAGGCGTGCTCGTCGGCGGTCGAATAGATTCCGAGCGCGGCGATGCCCATTTCGTGCGCGGTTCGCGCGACGCGAATGGCAATTTCGCCGCGATTGGCGATGAGCAGGCGACGAATCATCGCGAAAACGTCGGCGTCCGGCGTTCGAGAAACGCGCGCAGCCCTTCTTGCCCCTCGGGGGAGGTGCGTTGCAGCGCGATCGCCTCCGCAGTGAGCGCGAGCGTTGCGTCGTACGAACTCTCGGCGACGCGCGGGACGAGCGCCTTTGCCGCCGCGGTTGCCGCCGGCGACGCACTGAAGAGTTCGCGCAACGTTTCATCGACCGCATCGTCGAGGTGCGAAGCGCGTACGACGCGATGCACGAGCCCGATCGCGGCGGCGCGCTGAGCGTCGAAACGCTCGCCCGTAAGGAAGAGCGCTCGCGCGTGGCTGCGCCCAATTTTTGCAAGCACGAACGGCGAGATGACGGCGGGGATAATGCCGAGTTTGACCTCGGTAAAACCGAAGATCGCGTCGTCGGCGGCGATAACGATGTCGCAGACCGCGGCGAGCCCCGCTCCGCCGCCGAGCGCGGCGCCGTGAATAGCGGCAAGCGTCGGCTTGCTACAGCGGTCGATCGTGCGGAACATCTCGCTCATAGCGCGAGCGTCGGCGACATTTTCATCGTGGGTGAGATCGAGCGAGGCGCGCATCCACGAGATATCGGCGCCGCCGCAGAAGACCGAGCCCTCGCCCGTCAGTAAAACGGCACGCGTACTGTCGTCGTTGTCGAAGCGTTCGAAGGTTTCGCGAAGCGCATCGATCATCTCGGCGTTAAATGCGTTGCGAACCTTCGGGCGGGCGAGCGTTACGCGCGCCACGCCGTCGGCGAGCGCGACGCGAAGAGGTGCTTCTTTCATACCCGCGCCCTCTTCTCGCCGCCATCCAAAGGCGCCTGGAATGCGTTATAGTAGCATCGTGCAGAGACTCGTCTATCGGTATGCCCTGCTCACTCGGCTCGCCCATTGGTTTGGGGCGATCGCCGTTGCCGTCTTGATCTCGAGCGGCCTACAGATCTTCAACGCAGCCCCCTACCTCGACGCCGCCGATCGCAGCACCCCGACGCGGCGGGTGCTCTCGATCGACTCCCCCGCCGACGGCGTGGGCCAGACGACGCTCTTCGGGCACACGTTCACGACCACGGGTTTCCTCGGGTGGGGGAGCGATGGGGTCGGCGGCGCGACCGCGCGTGCCTTCCCTGGCTGGCTGACGATACCGGCCTATCAGGATCTCGCCGATGGTCGCCGGTGGCACTTTTTCTTCGCGTGGGTCGCGAGCCTCGCATGGCTCGTGTGGCTGATATCGAGTGCCGTCAAAGGGAACCTCGCGCAAATGGTGCTGCGCCCGAGCGACCTCCCGAAACTCTGGCCGATGCAAGCCTACTACCTGCGTTTGCGGCGCGAACCGCCGCCGCACGGGACGTACAATCCGCTGCAAAAAGCCGCTTATACGTTTGTCTTACTCGTGCTCGCGCCGCTTATCGTGCTCACCGGGCTCGCGCTCTCGCCGGGTATCGACGCGATCGCGCACCCGCTAACCGTGCTCTTCGGCGGGCGACAATTCGCGCGGCTCTGGCATTTTCTCGCGATGCTGCTCTTTGTCGGCTTCGCGATCGTTCACATCGTGCAGGTAGCGACGCAAGGATTTTTCAATCATATGCGCTCGATGATCTCCGGTTGGTATCGTTTGCGCGAGCATGAAAGCGTTGGGCCATGAAGCGACGTCTCTTTATCGCGAGCTCGATCGCAGCCGCGCTCGGCGGCTGCGCGCCGATCGGAACGGCGCTCAACGATAACCCCGGTTTCCACCATTTTCTCGGGCTCGAAGGTTCGCTCGACGCCGCGCTCTTGGGGAATACCGCCGGGCTCGCGCGCCAATATTCGCTCGCCGATATCAGCAAGCATTTCCCCGTCGATAGCCTTCCGACGCCGACGAGTACGAGATACGAAGCGTTCTTGGAGAACGGATTTCGAAGTTATACGCTCGCGGTCGCCGGGGCGGTCGAGCGCCCGATGCAGATCTCGCTAGCGCGGCTCGAGCGGATGAGGCAACAGACGCAGATTACGCGGCACGATTGCGTCGAAGGCTGGAGTGCGATCGGTGCGTGGACGGGTGTGCCGCTCCGAGAGGTGTTGCGGCTCGCAGGGCCGCGGCGCGATGCTCGATACGTCGTCTTTCGCTGCATGGATCGCGACGATCAAGGCACGCCCTATTACGAGAGCCTCGATATGGCACAGGCATATCATCCGCAAACGATCCTCGCGTTGCAATTAAATGGACGGCCGATTCAACCCGATCACGGTGCGCCGGTTCGGCTGCGCGTACCGACCCAACTCGGCTATAAGAGTGCGAAATGGGTCGCGGAGATTCAAATCGTCGGTTCGTTCGAGCATCTCTATGGCGGGAAGGGTGGTTACTGGGAGGATCAAGGCTACGAATGGTATGCCGGAATCTAACGCGTCGCTCCGTATGAGGGAATCATGAAATCCATTACGCGTGCACAGGCGCTCTTCTCTGCGACCGCGCTCGGTCTTATTGGGGCGCCGATGCTGCGCGAGTTTGCCGAAGCTGCCGCTGCAGCACCGGGCGACCTACAGACGCTCGACGCCGCAATTGAATTGGAGCGGGCCGGCATCGCGGCGTACGATGCCGCAGCGAGGACGGGGCTGCTCTCGGGGCGGATTCTCACCGTTGCCCGCGCATTTCGCGCCGACCATATCGCTCACCGCGACGCGCTCATCGGCGCGGTACGCGCCGGCGGCGGCGTCCCGACGGCAAAGACCGCGCATTTGCCGGTGCCCCCGCTTATCGACGAAAGCGATATTTTACATTATGCAAAGAGCATCGAAGAAAAAGCGGCGAGTACGTATCTCTCGGTGATTCCCGATTTTCAAGATCGTCATCTCGCGCAGGTTGCGGCGGCAATTTTAGGGGTCGAAACAACGCACGTCGCATTGCTCGATAATGCGTTACACGAATTTCCGGCCTACCCGGGCGGTTTTGTAAAGTAGCGGGTCGTTGCGTCTTTCTTTCCTCCAACGGTTCGCGGCGCTCACGGCGATCCTGACGGTCGGCGCGGCGGTAGGGCTCGCTTTTCTGTTCGTGCGCATCCACGCGCGCTCCATTCAGAGCGATATCATTGCGACCGCCGTGGGCCAGGCCGAAGCGACGCTGGCCCCGACGATTTTACAATCGATGTCGACCCACCAACGCGGGAGCCTCGAACGGCGTCTCGACCGGCGGGCCGCCGAGTTAACCTCGTTTCAGGAATATCTGCGCGGGATCCGCGTCTATCGCGCCGACGGAACGGCGATCTATCCACTCGATGCGCGCCCGCAGCGGCTCGCGGCCCGGCGCGCGATCGCCGCTCAGAACGTGGTCCTCTCGAAAATCTCGATGCTCTCTGGCGAGCGGGTTCGTACTGCGTATGCGCCGCTTGCCGACCCGAACACGCAACGCTACGTTGCCGTGCTCGGTGTGAAAGTGTCGATCGATCAAATTCAATCACAAGACCTCGGTGAAATTCGAGTCGTCGTTATCGCCACCGTCGCCTCCAGCGCGCTGATCTTTCTTTCGCTTTTGGCCTTGGCCATCGCGGCGCAGCGGGAACTCGACCGGCGCAAGCGGCTCGCCGATGAAACCTTCACCCAAACGATGGGCGGAATCGCGTCGATCGTCGATAAGCGCGATCCCTATACCGCGGGGCACTCGATGCGCGTCGCCCATTATTCGAAGATGCTCGCGCAACGTGTTGGCCTAGGCGTCTCGGAGATCCGACGCGTCGAAATCGGTGCGCTTTTACACGATATCGGTAAGGTCGGCGTCCCCGATGCGGTGTTGCTGAAAAAGGATCGCCTCGACGATAACGAGCGGGCGATCATCGCGCTGCATCCGCAGATCGCCGGTGAAATTTTTAATAACGTCGAAGCGATGCACGATATTCTCCCCTGTATCGTCGCGCATCACGAGCGTATCGATGGGCGTGGATATCCCGGTCGCCTCGCCGGCGAGAGCATTCCGCTCGGCGCGCGCATCATCGCCGTTGCGGATGCATACGACGCGATGACGACCGATCGCCCATACCGTCGCGCCTTGAGTTCTGAGGTCGCGTGCGAGGAATTGCGGCGTTGCGTCGATTCCCATTTCGACAAGGCCTGCGTCGCGGTGTTTCTGACGCTCGTCGAGGACGGCAGTATCGTGCCGCCGCCGCCGATCCTCGATGACGATCTCTTGGAGCGAACCTTCGGGCAGCAGTTACCGGGGAACGACTCGTAGCGAGAGCGCCCCGACGTTGGGAGCGATCGTCACCGAGATGCGGTGCGTGTGGCCGTCGGCGAAGACCGTATCGACTTCATGAGTCCCGACGGGAACGCCTTGGAGAACGAGGGTTCCGTCGGTCGCGCTTGCGGCGATGCCGGCCGCCACCACGATGATGCCGTGCATGAAGACGTGGATGTGACAGTGGACGTTCACCGTACCCGGATGCGTGAAGCGCACGACTTTTCCAGGGCCGGTTCCATAAAAGCCGATATCGAAATCATCGGGTGAACCCGTTGCGTAGATGCTATGGAAGAACGGATCTTCGTTTGGAAAGCGCACGCTGCTGCCGACCGGTACGACGAGCACGTCGGGGACGAAGGCTTTGTCTTTGTTTCGCATCACCTCGTCGATCGGCGGCGCAGCTTTCGTGCCGGGAATCCATGCTGCCACCAGAGTATGGCCGTGAAGGAGCAGCGTCGCTACCGGTGGCGGCGAGGCCGCTTCGCCGCTCGCCGTCCACGGCAGGCATAGGAAGGCTGTGACGAACGCGTAAGCACGAAGGCGATGCTGTACCGACATCGCTCCAGGCTTCGCCTCGCCAGCGCTCTTTCGCTCCTCCTCTTTGCTGCGGTGCCGCTCTCGGTCGCCTCGGCGAAGGGCGTTGCCACTCGACAGGTTGCGGCAACGCGCAACGTCGATTTCTCGGGGCCGGGGCAGGCGCCGTGGTTGGTGCGGGTCACGACCGAGACGCTCGGCCGTGACGCCTCGCGAACGTTCGAGCAGTGGCGGATCGAGGTCGATCGGCCGAGAGTGCTCGGCGGCGGAGTTGCCTACCAATCGCCCGGCACCGACACGCTGCTCGACCGTGTTGAGAAGGCGAACGGCGCGAACCTCTGGTTTCCCAACCAGGAGGTGCAGCTGCTCGGCGTCGGGCGCTTTCTCCCGGGGGCGCGCCGCCAGCTCCTCGTCCGCGTCTACCAGTCCGGCGCCGACTGCGGCTCGGCGACCATCGCGTTGCTGGGGCTCAACGGAAGGGGCCGCAGCATCGGGCGCCTTGCGAGCGTCGAAAACGCATGCTCGCTCGATGTGACGATCGCTCGCAGCGCTCGGGGCGACGAGTTGATTCTGACCGGTCCCTATTATGCCGCGAACGCAGCGCTCTGCTGTCCCACGAAGCCCCATGCCGCGGCTCGGTTGCTCTACCGAGGCGGGAGGTGGATCGAACGCCCACAGCTCTTCAAACTCGTGCTTCCTGCGGTGCAGTAAAAGCGGCACCCTGAAGGGAAGGTTCCTCCATGGACGGGCCCTCGCAGCCCGAACGTGTTCAGCAGCGACAACGGCGAGACCGAGATCTCGTCAAAGGCGCGGCCCTTCTACTTTCGACCGACCGACCGCTCCCCGACCTCTACGACGAATTCGTATCGCTGCTCGCACAGTTCGTCGACGCCTCAATCGTCCTCATTCTCGCACCGGAGCGAGCGGCTTTGCAGTGCGTCTACGCCTATCTCGATGGCGTGGGCGGCGTCCCCGATAACCCTGGCGTCCCCAACGAAAGCACGAGCTCTCGGGTTTTTCGCGATGCCGCCCCGCGGCTCTACGCGCGCGCTCACGAGTGGAACGCGACCAACTATCTTCGGCTCGGCGAACGCATTCGCGAACCAGAAGCCGCGATTTTCGTCCCGATTCTCTTCGGAGGACGGAGTATCGGCGTGCTCTCCGTGCAGTCGACATTGCCGAATGCCTACGATGCAGACGATCTTGCATTACTGGAGACCTGCGCACTCTATCTCGGCGCACGCATGCACAGCGACCTCGGGCGTCGCGATGCCGAGCGTTTCGAACGGCTCGCACACGTCGACGAACTCACGGCGATCCCCAATCGGCGAAATTTTGAGGAAAGTTTCGAGCGGGAATCGACGCGCGCTCGCCGCATCGGTCGGCGCCTCGCGCTGTTAATGGTCGATGTCGATCTCTTCAAAGAATTCAACGATCGCTACGGGCATATCGCCGGCGATGCTTGTTTGCAGCAAATTGCCGCGACGATCGCTCAGTCTCTGAGAAGGCCGACCGACCTCGCGGCACGGTACGGCGGCGAAGAGTTTGTCGTTTTGCTTCCCGAGACCGAACTCTCCGGCGCGCTTGGGGTCGCTGAATTGCTGCGCTCGTCGATCGCCGCGCTCGGTATTCCGCACGGTGGATCGACGTTGGGAATGGTCTCGGTCAGCATAGGATGCGCGAGCGGCATGCCGAGAGGGAATACCGAGCGCCAACAACTTGTTGAGGCGGCCGATGCGGCGCTCTATCGCGCCAAACACGCGGGGCGCAATCGCGTCGCCGCCGAGCATCCCATCAACGTCGGCCCACTGGTAGAGCGCAGGAGCGCATTCGATGGAGTTCCCGTATTTGCCGGTCGCTTCGTCGAACGAACTGAGGATATCCGCCGCCTCACCGTTGCCATCGAACGCAGTGCGTTGGTATCGTTGATCGGCAGCGCTGGAATCGGGAAGACGCGAACGGCTATCGAAGCAATTCAACGGATATTACATCGCTTTCCCGACGGCGCGTGGTTCGTCGATCTCGCAGGATGCGTGGACGCACGCGATACGGAGGCGGCGATCCTGGAAGGGTTCGCGCCGCTCGTACGTCCCGGTTCGAGCATGCGCGACTGCGTTCGAGCATTTCAACGTTCTCGTGGGTTGCTATTGCTCGATGCGTGCGATCGTGCGTCGCGAGCCGTTGCCGCTTGTATCGATCTTTTACTCGAGGGCGCTCCGGAAATGCGTATCGTTGCGACGGCGCGAACGGCCTTAGGGGTGCTCGGTGAAGCGCCGCTGCGCCTCGATCGGCTCGGGCAACATACGAGCGAGCAACTCTTTTCCGCGCGATTCGAAGAATCCGCACGCGAACCCGCCGATGCCGCCCTTCTCGATGCTCAAATTTCGTCACTACACGGGCACCCGCTGGCGATCGAGCTTACCGCCAACTATCTCAGCGCGCTTCCAGCAGATCTGCGTTCGCGCGGAGGAAGCATCGGCATCGGAGATATTGCAACCGTTCGACACGCGGCGGCGAACGCACACGTCGATCGAACTCTGGAACGCGTGTTTAAGCGTTGCTACCTGGCTCTCGACGAGGATGGCCGGCGAGTATTGAGGCGCGTCTCGATGTTCTCAGGTGTTTGGAGCGCGACTGCCGCCCACGCTCTCTGTCGAGGTGAAGATCCGGATGGCGATATGACGGCGGGAAAGCTCGAGGAACTCGTTCGCCGAGGGCTTCTACGAAAACAAGCATTCGGCGAGCGGACGCGTTACCGCGTCGTCGAGGCATTGCGCGCTCCGGCACACGATAGTCTCGCGCAATCGGGCGAGGTCGCAATGGTAGCGATTCGCTACCGCGAGTATTACGAAGAACTGGCCGCTTCGATGGCCGAGCGCTTCCGCAGCGAGCCGTCGACTCGTTGGATTCAGTTGCTCGATGACGAATCGTCAAATATTCGTTCGGTCCTGCACATGTTACTTGCGGAAGGCGAGTTCGAACGCGCGGCGCTCCTTCTCGACGGCTTACGCGCTTGGACCTGGGAGCGCGGGGCGTTTCACCTGCAGACGCTGTGCGACCGGCTCCAAGAGGCCGAGGAGCGCTTTATGGCGTGCGGAAAACGTGCGGAGGCTGCGTATTCCCTCGCGATGGCGGGGCTGTTCGTGCGAAGCGACCCCTCGCGCGCATCTGCGTTCGCGCGCGCCGCCTACGATATCTACGAAGCGCTCGGCGATCGCATTCGAACGTGTTACGCGCTCAACGCGTTCCTTTCGAGTACGTTTACTGCTACCGGTACGACGGACTTGGAGTGGGAAGGCGCGCTCGAAGATGCGATCGCCGTCGCCGAGGAGCATGGCGAGGCGACGCTCGTCGTCGATCTCGTGCATCGGTTGGGCATTTTCTATATGCAGCAAATAGATCCGAGGTCGCTCGCAAAAGCGATGGAGTGTTTTACGTCATGCATCGATAAGCTTGAAGCGAATGGCGACCGCGAACGTGCGGCGCGCCACTACGGCAGCAGCGCAGAGGTCGCCTTCTACTCGGGTGACGTTGCCGACGCCATCGCGCGCGCCCGGCGGGCGATTGCGATTTACGAACAGAGCGACGAAATGTGGTTCGTCGCTATCCAGTATATGAATCTTACCGTGTACGCTGCGTTCGCTCACGATTTCGTCGTCGCGCGGGTTGCATTAGCAAAGACGTTTGATTACGCATCGCGCTTCGACGACGCGCTCGTGCAGAGTAAGGGATTCGAGACGGCCATTCACGTGGCCGTGCTCTCCGGAAAACACCGCGAAGCCGCGATCCTCACCGGATACGCCGATGCCGTACGCGGCGAACATCGCATGCGGCAGCCCCGCGAACAGATGTTGCTCGATCGAACGCTTGCCGACATTCGCAAGTCGGTCGCCTCCGACGAATTCGATCGGCTCTACGAACGCGGAGTCACGCTCTCCGCGGTCGAGGCAGACGCGCTCGCTCGCTCGCTGTAGGAGGTAGCGTTACATGCGGAAGATGCCGAAGCGCGTCGGCGCTTGCGGTGCGTGTGCGGCAGCTTCGAGGCCGAGTGCGATCACGCGGCGCGTGTCGAGCGGATCGATAATGCCGTCATCCCAGAGCCGCGCGCTCGAGTAATACGGGTTCCCTTCCCGTTCGTATTTTTCGAGAATCGGTGCTTCGAAGGCGGCCTTTTCCTCCGGCGACATCGCTCCCTTCACCGTCGAGAGAACGCCGGCGGCCTGCGGCCCACCCATGACGCTGATACGCGCGTTGGGCCACATCCAGAGCTGGCGGGGCGAGTAGGCGCGGCCGCACATGCCGTAATTCCCGGCGCCGAAACTGCCGCCGATGACGACGGTGAATTTTGGAACCTCGGCGCAAGCGACCGCCGTCACCAGCTTCGCCCCGTCTTTGGCGATGCCGCCGTTTTCGTATTCGCGCCCTACCATGAACCCGGTAATATTCTGCAAGAAGAGCAGCGGCGTCCCGCGCTGCGCGCACAATTCGATGAAATGCGCTCCCTTGAGCGCGCTCTCGCTGAAGAGAATACCGTTATTGGCGACGATGCCGATGGGATGCCCTTCGATACGTGCGAATCCGCAGACCAGCGTGGTGCCGTATCGCGCTTTAAATTCGTGAAACTCCGAAGCATCGACGAGACGTGCGATCACTTCGCGCACGTCGTAGCTCACGCGGCTATCGTCGGGGATAATGCCGTAGATCTCGCGGGGATCGTAGGCGGGCGGTATGGGCTCTGCGGTATCCCACTGCCGCGGGTTTTCACGGTGGAGATTGCGAGCGATCTCGCGCACGATGGCGAGCGCCTGTTCGTCGTTCTCGGCGAAATGATCGGCGACACCGGAGACGCGCGTGTGAACGTCGGCCCCGCCGAGATCCTCCGCACTCACCTC
>JABEUX010000004.1 GCA_013044185.1 Vulcanimicrobiota bacterium
ACCCTCGTTACCGCACGAGTCTGCGTTAGAACTCATGGCCAAGGAGCGCGGGCGCGTCAGCGACCCCGAGCTTTTCGACGTGTTCGCGCGGACGATCGAAACGAGTCCCTGGAAAGCGAACGGAGCGAATCGAAGCTTGTAGGCCGAGAAGCGCTTATCGCTCGGGAAAGCGCCTCTCGCGCACCTCGCGCGCATACTCGACGAGCGCGTCGGTCGCGGCGGATCCTAATTCGGCGAAGCGTTTCGCAAAGGGCGGCGACTGCGAATAGATTCCCAGCGCGTCGTGGAGGACGAGAACCTGCGCGTCGCAGTGCGGTCCGGCACCGATACCGACCGTTGGAATTGCAATCGAGGCAGTAATCTCTTCGGCGATCTCGCTATCGACCACTTCGAGCACGATCGCGTATGCGCCGGCGCCTTCAACCTTTTTTGCCTGCTCCAACAACCGTTCGCGATTTGCGCGCTTCTTGTATCCGGGGCCGAGCCCCGCGGTCTGCGGCATCACACCGATATGCCCCATCACCGGGATTCCGGTTGCAGCGATCGCGGCGATGCGGTCGGCCTCCATGCCGCCGCCTTCGAGTTTGACGCTGCACGCGCCGCCCTCTTTTACCAAGCGAATGGCATTGCGTACCGCATCTTCGTCGCTGACGTGATAGGAACCGAAGGGCATATCGACGACGATGTGCGCGCGCGAAGTGCCGCGTACCACAGCTTGCGCGTGATGGATCATCACCTCGACCGTAATCGGTGTCGTTTCGTCGTAGCCGAGGACGACATTTGCGAGGCTATCGCCGACCAAAATGATATCGATCCCCGCCGCTTCGGCGAAGCCCGCAAAGGGCGCGTCGTACGCGGTGACGATCGGGAATGGCGTGCCCTTCCGGCGCCGAACGGCACCCGCCGTTATCCGGCGCACCGCACGCCCGTGCGCCGGCTCGTAGGGGCGCGCCTGATCGCTCGCGCCGTGCGCGGACATCGCTATCCCGCGATCTTCTCGGCGAGGTGCACGAATGCGCGCACGGGCGTACCGGTCGGGCCCTTCGCCGACCATGCCGTCTCGCCGTCGACGTACGCCGTACCGGCGACATCGAGATGGATCCACGGCGTCTTGTCGACGAAGACTTTTAAGAACGCCGCGGCGGTGAGCGTGCCAGCAGGGCGCCCGCCGGTGTTTTTGAGATCGGCGATATCGCTCTTCATCGCGTTGCTGTAGTCGTCGTAGAGCGGCATGCGCCAGTACCGTTCGCCGCAGTCCTTCGCCGCATCGAGAAAGAGCGATGCGAAGGCATCGTCATTACTCACCGCGGCGCTCGCGGCGTGGCCGAGTGCGATGACGCAGGCACCGGTGAGCGTTGCGGCATCGACGATCTGCGTCGCTTTGAGCGAGCGGGCATAGACCAGCGCATCGGCGAGGACGAGCCGGCCTTCGGCATCGGTGTTGATGACTTCGATCGTCGTGCCGTTGCTCGCACGGACGATATCGCCGGGCTTCGTGGCCTTCCCACCCGGCATATTTTCAGTTGCGGGAACGATGCCGACGACGTTGAGTTTCGGTTTGAGTGCGGCAATCGCTCCCATTGCAGCGATCACGCCGGCGCCGCCGGACATATCGTATTTCATCTCTTCCATCTTCTCGGGGGGCTTGAGCGAGATGCCGCCGGTATCGAAGGTGATGCCTTTCCCGACGAGTGCGAGCAATTGCTCGCTACCGGGCGCACCACGGTAATGCATGACGATGAAGGCGGGCGGCTGCGCGCTGCCCTGCGCGACGGAGAGGAAGGAGCCCATCTTATTCTTCGCGGCCCAGGCGGCATCGTGGACTTCAATCTCCATGCCGTGCGCCTTGGCGACCGCTCTCGCTTCGGCGGCGAGATGCGTCGGCGTCATATCGTTCGCCGGCGTCAGCGCCAAGCGACGCGCAAGATTGACCGCTTCGCCGATGGCGACGCCGCGCTTCAGCCCGCGGCCGATCGCTTCGGCATTGAATCCGTGAGAGAGGAGGAGAACCTCGCCGACGGCGATCGCGCGTTCGGGAGCGCTCTGGTAGGTCGTCGTCTCGAAGCTGCCGGCGATCGCTCCTTCGGCGGCGAACGAGGCGCAGCGCTCTTCGTCGCCGGCGGCCTGCTGCGGAAATGCGATTGCGAGTTTGGTCGCGCCACGTTTGCCGAGTGCGCGAACAGCGCTCCCTGCGACCTTTGCGAGTACCGATGGGCTGAAGGTTGCGGCATCGCCGAGGCCGACGAGGAGGACGCGCTTGAAGGGGTGCGCCGCCGCGTGCAACAGCGTGCTCTCTCCGATCTTTCCTTTGAACTCACCCGAGGCGAGAATATCGGCGATCGCCCCGCCGAGGAGGGTATCGAGCTCTTTTGCGACTCCGGCGAGCGGACTCTCCGAGGGAATCGGCACGGCAATCGCGCATGGCAGCGAACCGAGAGCATCAGATGATTGAAGAACGTGCATGGTCAACCTTTCCCGTGGGTGAAGAAGGCGAGGTGAAAACGCCTTCCGTTGAACCCAACTTTCCGTCGTCGGGCTGCGATGCCCTTGCGGAGCTCCGCCGATGAGCGAGAGCAAGGATGCCTACGCGCTCGCGGGCGTCGATATCGCCGCTGGGAACGCGGCGGTCGCTCAGTACCGCGAGGTCCTCGGGCGCTGGCAGCACCCCGACCAACTCGACGCGATCGGTGGTTTCGGCGGCCTCTTTGCGATGCCGGGGGACGCGGCGCGCGCGTTGGTCGCGTCGACCGACGGGGTCGGCACCAAAATACTCATCGCCGCCGAGTTGCAGCGCTACGATGGGGTCGGGCGCGACCTCGTCAACCACTGCGTGAACGATATACTCGTCGTGAACGCATCGCCGCTCTTCTTTCTCGATTACTATGCGGTCGGAAAACTCGATCCCGAGATCGCCGCGGCGGTGGTGCGCGGCTGTGCGAACGCCTGTCGCGCGCATGGCTGCGCCTTGCTCGGTGGTGAGACCGCCGAGATGCCCGGGCTCTACGCACCGGGGCACTTCGACCTCGCCGGAACGATCGTCGGTGTCGTCGATCGCGCTGCGGTTCCCAATCCTGCAAGCGTCGAACCCGGCGACGCGGTCATCGGTCTCCCCGCCGTCGGCTTACACACGAATGGCTACTCGCTCGCACGTGCGCTCATTCCACACGAACAATGGCTGCAACCGTTCGGCGATGCAACCTACGCCGATGCGTTGCTCGCCGAGCACCCATCGTATTACGATGCCGTGCGCGCGATTCAAAAAGTCGCATCGGTGAAGGTGATGGCGCATATTACCGGCGGCGGATTGCTGGAAAATCTGCCGCGAACGTTGCGCCCCGGAGTAAAGGCCGTACTCGAACAATCGCGCTGGTCGGTTCCCGCGATACAACAAGTCTTAGTCGATCGTGGTGGGCTCACGCACGAAGAGCGGTATCGCACGCTCAATATGGGCATCGGCTACACGTTGGTCGTCCCGGTCGAGGATGCGGCGCGCGCCGTCGCTGCGGCGCCGGGGGCGACGACGATCGGTTGGATCGAAGCGCGAACGGGAGAAGAAGCGCAGGTGACGATCCATCCGGCGCGCAGCACCGATTGAGAGCGCTCGCCAACCTCGTCGTCGATCTTCGCAGCGATTCGTTCGACCGAGAGTTCGCCGCCGAAGTGCGACGGCGATTGGAGGCCCGAGGCCTGCAGATCGAAGAACGAGAGCGCGACGATGCGCTCTGCGCGTGGATCGATGTTGCTTTCGGCGGAGGCTGGAGCGGCGAGGCGTATCGTTCGAAGAATCTCGTACTCTCGCGGGACGGGCAACGGCGCGCCTTCGTCTCGCTCGCCGCACAAGGATTGCGCTACGCCTGGTTACGCAACGAGGGAGCGCGCCCCGGTACCGGTATTTTCGGCCCGATCGGCGTAGCCGCCGATTCGCGTAGCGATGGGATCGGTGCCGACCTCGCGCTCGTAGGGTGTGCGCGACTGCGCGAACTCGGGTACGAACGCGCGCTCATTCCGGCGGTTGGCGGCCTGCAGCTCGAACGCTTTTACGAGCGTGCGCTCGGCGCGCGCGTTGTCGAACGCATCGACCCTATGCGGTGGTGGGAACCCCGCGCGCGCGTCGTTGCAATGGCGTCGGGAAACGGGAGCAATTTGCAGGCGTTGCTCGATGCGATCTCGCGTAACGAGTTGCCGATCGACCTCGCGGCGGTGGTGGTGAATCGTGGCGATGCGGGCGCCGCGGAGCGCGCTCGCGCGGCGGGCGTGCGACACGTCGAAAAAACGATATGGCTCCGCGCTTCGGAATCGCGGGCGAGCTACGACGCGCGGTTATTGGCGAGCGTCGATCGCTTGGAACCCGAAGGTGTGGTGTTGCTCGGTTGGATGCATCTGCTCGATGCAAAATTTGTCGCGCGCTTTCCCGAACTCCTCAATCTGCATCCCGCCTATCTGCCGCACGATCCGCGCGCCGATTCGGTGACGCTGCCCGATGGGAGTTCGATTCCGGCCTTTCGCGGCGCGCACGCGATTCGCGATGCGCTCGCGGCGGGCAGTGCCTGGGTCGGCGCGAGCGTGCACCGCGTTAGCGCGGATACCGATCGCGGCGAGGTGCTGCTTCGGCGCCCGCTCGTCTCCGAGGGACGCAGCGAAAGCGAGCTCGCTTCCGCGTTACGCCCGATCGAACACCGCATCACCGTCGAGGCGATACGGTTGTGGTGCTTTATGCGCGAACGCATTCGCGTGGTGTAGCGAGCGGCGGAGCCGCTGCGCGAGAATATGTTCTTAATGTAGAGGTGCCCCCACCCCCGAGAAAAGGCGCCACTCGCAGGGATCTGCGGTTAATTTTTTTGCCAGTGCTTTTTCAACGGGAGAATGTGTGAAATCTCAAAAACTACGAGCGACGCTTATGGTATTGCTCGCTACCAGTGCCCTCGCCGCGTGTAGCCCCGGAACGACCGGGATGTTGCCGACGAGCCCTCAAACACAAAGCCTGTCCCAGAGCGCGAATCGCGCCGCAGGCTCCGCCGCGAGCGGAGTAGGATTGCACGCAACCGTCCACACGCCTAATAGAATGGCCTCGCCAAATGTGCCCGAGTTCGATCCGGGTGCTTCGACGGATCCCTACTCAAAACCAAAACCGATGTTTGCCGAAGCCCCTAACCCGTGTCCTGCGGGCATGCAAGAGATGCCCGATGGAGGCGGATTCACCTGCGACCCCGTCAATCCTAATCCGCCTCCCGCTCAGGGCCCCACGGGCTGCGGAACAGGCGCGTATAATGGCTGCGCCCCACCGTGCTACACCGGGCAAGGCGGGGCAGGGTGTATCGCAAGCAATGCCACATGCCCTGGTGCTCTTTCGAAAAATACGACCACGGACGGCACGAATCAGCACAATAGCCAAATTAGCAACGTGCTGTCGTTTTGGATTGACGGACCCGCTGGAAACGAAGAAATTGCTTACGAATATCAAACCTATGGCGGGCAAGAATATATTCAGTTTAATTATGCTATTGCAGTCGCTATCGGCCCGGTCTCGATCGGTAATTCGATGAGCCCATTATATCATTTAAATGGTAGTTGGTTTTCAACCCTTCAGGACGCTTTGAGCGTCGTTCACAAAACAACAAAGGACCTTCCGCCACCATACAATACTCTTTCACAATTTAGTGCGCACGAACTACCGTGCACGCAAAATACTCTGGGATAATACGGATGATACATGCAATTTTATTAACACGAACATTGGTGCTTCCGTCAACCAACCAAGGCCAGCCGTTTATGCCAATTCAGGTTTGTCGCGATGAGGTGACGCCGTTCGGCAGTGGGTATGGACTAAATATTCGTGCTGAAGTGGCAAATAATCTTAATACAGTCATTGCCGTTCAGCGAGTGACGCGTAAGGATGGCAAGAAAATAATCGCTTACATAATTCAGTTGGCCAATAGAAACGAATACATACAAAACGAGCCGGCGATGTTTGTATCCAGGGCTAATAGGAATCGCTTACTTCGAGTTGCGGAAAAATCGAAACTATTAATGCATACCACGATTCCCAATTTTAAAATCGCACTTAACTCAAAAGGGGCGCTGTTCAATAGAATATATCCGCTCAAGAGCATTCGGCCGTTTCTGGCACAAGGTCTCACGATTAGGGCTTGCACGCCACATAGCATCGGGGTCCCGCCGCCCGTCTAGAGCGTATTGCGCTTCTCGTTGCCTACAATGTCTTGATTTTGAGGCGATTCAACGACACGGCGAGGTCGGGTGATTTCATGGCCAGACCTCGCTGCTGCGCCGTCTATGAGAAAAAAGGCCCTACATCGCGGCGCCCGCCAACATATGTCGCGCAAGCAGTTGGGCGAGCGCGGCGTCCTCGGCGTCCTCGGCGATGTGCTCGCGGGCCCGCATGGTAGCCGGTGATCGCATGGAGAACGAGTGCTATGCGCCCGCGGGGTCGGCGAAAATGTTGTTGATATCGTCGCCGACGGGGAGCCGAATCATGCTCTCGCCAATTTCGCTCGCCAAACGTTCTTGCGGCCGCAGCTCTCCGTGTGTCGCCAAAGCACGGTGCGCGCTCCAAGAAGAAGGGGTAAAAAGCATGTCGGTCATCTACCCTCTATGCAGTGCGATTGCGGCGACGCGAAAGACGACAAGCCCGACCGCTAATATGAGGTACACTCGTAAGATAATGAGCCACACGCGACTGAGCGGCGTTAGGCGCACCTTGGGAAGCGATGCGAGCGGCGGCATCTGCCACTCGTGGCGCATCGAACGCTCGTAAAACATGTCGTCGTTTGGATCGGATGGCGCAAAAGCCATCCATACACCCGCGACGACTGTCAGTAAAGCGCCGATGCCAAGGATCCAGAGAATTTGAATGGCGTCGATCGCCGGAAAGAGCGTAGCGGCGGTGAGTACGACCGAGAGCATGAGGAGCGCGGCGATCACAATGCCCGTAAAGATGTTCGTGCGACGTGTGTTTACCCACGGGCCGAGCAGCGGCTTGTCATTGGAGAGCAGCAGCAAGAACACGGTCGCGCTCGGGAGCAACACCCCCGCGAGCACCTGCACCGCGTTCGTGAGGAGCCCGAGAGGGCTTCCAGGAATAAGCACGATTGCTGCGGCGATTGCGATCAGACCGGCGTAGACCAGATAGAAGACCGGGGCGTCGCTAACCTTACGATGAAGCGAGTGATTCAACGAGATTACGTCACCTATGGCGTACGCAGTTGAGAGCGAAACGGCGGCCGCGCCGATGATCGCGGCATCCATAAGGGCAAGCGCGAACAAATCGCCGGGAAGTCGGCCAACGTAATGCGCGATTCCGGCAGCAACCGCGCCCGTGTCTTGAAAGTTTCCAAACTCCTTATGACCGGCGAAAGCGCCCGCCGTAGACGAGAATATCGCGAATCCTCCAAGAATAACGAACACGATTCCGAGTGCGAGATCCCAACGTTCGTAATTGAGCCATCGAGTCGTGATCCGCTTATCGATCACATAGCTTTGCTGGAAGAAAAGTTGCCAAGGGGCGACGGTCGTTCCCACGATGCCGATAATGAGGATCATAACGACGCCCAGATCCGTTCCTTTTGGCATACCGATAACGAAAAAATCATGTACGGATTGTCCGATCGGTGCATGCACGATCAGGAGCAGCGGGAGCATCAACAAGCTGCCGAAGCACAACACCAGTGCAAATCGTTCGAACCGTCGGAAATTTCCCGTTGCCGCACCCGCCATCACGAACACCGCGGCGATTGCGACGCCCAGCATTTTTGGTAAACCGAAGTAATCGAGCGCGAGGCTGATCCCGATAAACTCCGTAACGATTGTCAATGCGTTAAGAATGAAAAGGTCGATGACGCTAAAGGCGCCCCAAAACTTGCCAAAGCGCTCGATGATCAGGCGCGCATGGCCAACGCGTGTGACCGCGCCGAGGCGCAGAACCATTTCCTGGTTTACGAAGAGCACTGGAATCAGGAGCAAGAGCGTCCACAGCAGCGTCGTGCCATAGTTTTGAGCCGCCTGTGCGTAGGTTGAGAATGCACCCGCATCGTTATCGCCGACCATAACGATCAAGCCCGGACCAACAATCGCCGCAAACGCGACGAGCTTCGCCCAAAGCCCTTTGCGCGAAGCGGTGTCGTTCTTAGCAATGGTGCCCAACGCACCGCGAATATCGCCCGCGTGCATCCCATCGAGATGCGCGGCTTCGAATTGTTCCGTCATCGGCCTATCCTCCGAAGAGGGCGCGGTAGACGCCGAACGGAGCGCGATCACCGAACTGACCTGCGCGTAGGTTGTCGTTGTGGGGCGGGCTCATGCCACGGAGGCGAGCGAGGGCAGCACCAAATAGGGATGCCAGGATTTTTTTCATGACACATTACCTTCAAAAGCTTACGGTTGGCCGCGCCCGACGTACGAACGCAGCAGAAAAAAATTGAGTCATCTTGAATCGGTTGCAAGATTGGCTTCTACTAGGCCCATCGTCCATGGCTTGACATCACCCCCTTTCAAAATGAAAACTGCCGCACGCATCCTCGCAAGCGACAGTTCAAGAAATCCCAAACGGCTCGGCCGTGGATTTTCCCTCACCGTCGAGCTTTAGCACCGCACACCGTAGAGTCCCGAGGAACTCAACCGCATTAGATTCCGCCTTGATTCGGCGGGATCTGGTCAACCCATTGGGGTCTCTCGACCTTTCTGGGCAGCGGCATTTTTTGTGCGGACGCCTCACCTAACGAGGAATCCTCAGCAAGAATACGCGCCGCACGGTAGGACTGTCAAGTCGAAAGGAGCACTTTGGAGCGCCCAATCATTGGCTCCGTTCCGACATTACGAGCAATGTATTCCACAACCGCCGTCAGGCTAGATATATCCGCACGGGTTTTGTCGACCGGTTATTGCGTCGTCGCTCCAGTGGGTACAATGTTGTACCGCATATGTCGCGTAAGCAGTTGGGCGAGCGCTGCGTCCTCGGCGAGGAAGGCATCGTGGCCGTGATCGCTGCGAAACTCAAGATAGCCAGCGTCGATTCCCGCGCATGCGATGCGTTCGGCGGCATCGCGCACTTCGCGCGCCGGGAAGAGCGTGTCCGAGGAGATGCCCACAAACGTGAGTGGCGGCGTCCTTTCCGGCCACCGTGCCTCGCTCAGATCGAAGGAATCCATCGCATGCGTGAGCGTGCGATAGGTCTCGGCGTCGATGCGCTCGATGAGTTTCGCCGCCTGTGCATCGAGGAAGCCCTCCACATCGAAGCCCGTTCGACCGTTGCGGTCGGGGCGACGTCCATGTCGTCGCGAGAGCAGGGCATCGCTTTTGTACGACAGCATGGCGATCTTGCGGGCCAATCCGAGCCCGGCGATGGGATCGAGCGCGAGTGCATCGCGTTGAATCGTATTGAACGCGATCGCGGTCGTCCCGGTGCGATCCGGCGCGCCGATTACGATGGCGCGGCCGATGCGCTCGGGAGCGTCGTGCGCCCACTGGAGCGCCTGCATGCCGCCCATCGATCCGCCGATCGCGAGATCGATCCGTTCGATGCCGAGGCGGTCGAGTGCGCGCCGTTGCGCGCGCACGATATCGGCGATGGTGATGCGCTCGCGCGTCTGCGTCGATCCGTAACAGGAGCCGAGCATATTGATGCCGACGATGCAGTGCTCGCGGGGATCGAGGAGTGCGCCCTCGCCGACGATTCCCGGCCACCATGCTGCGGCGCGATGATCGCCGGTGAGCGCGTGGAGAACGAGCGCGACGCGCCCGCAGTTCGGATCGCCGTAGATCGCGACGCGCTGCTCGACGGCGGGCAGTATCTGCCCGCCGTCGAGCTCGAGTGCGCCGATCGCTATCGTCCGTTCGGTCACGATCCTAGAGCGCCCGCGAGGTCGGCGATGATATCCTCAATATCTTCGATGCCGACGGAGAGCCGAATCGTACTCTCGGTAACTCCGCTCGCCAACCGTTCTTGCGGCCGCAACTGTCGGTGCGTCGTCGAAGCGGGGTGGATCGCGAGCGACTTTGCGTCACCGACATTGGCGAGCAGCGAGAAGAGCTGCAAGCGATCGATCGCCGCGCGAGCTTCAGCCTCGCCGCCGCGCACGTCGAAGGTAACGATCGCTCCCGCACCCTTCGGAAGATAGCGTCGAGCGAGCGGATGCTGAGGATCGCTTTCCAGGCCGGGGTAGCGCACCGAGGCGACGCGGGGATGTTCGGCGAGATACTCGGCAACCTTGGTGGCGTTGGCGACATGCCGTTCGATGCGCACTCCTAGGGTTTCGAGCCCTTGTAATAGCAGCCAGGCATTAAATGGGGAGAGTGCGGCGCCGATATCGCGCAGCAGCTGCACGCGCGCCTTCACGATATATGCCGCCGCTCCGAATGCGGCGGCGTATTCGATATCGTTGTAGGTCGGGTCGGGATTCGTAAACTCCGAGTGGCGTGAGCTCTCTGCCCAATCGAAGCGGCCGCCGTCGACGATGATTCCGCCGATCGCTACGCCGTGTCCGCCGATAAATTTCGTCGCCGAATGGACGACGATATCGGCGCCGTACTCGATCGGCCGTAGCAGGTACGGCGTCGCAAGCGTGTTGTCGACGATGAGCGGTAGCGAATGGCGGTGAGCGATTTCTGCGACGCTGGAGATGTCGAGCACGTCCAGGCGCGGATTGCCGATACTCTCGCCGTAGAGCGCTTTTGTCGTTGGGCGAATCGCCGCCTCGATCGCAGCGAGATCGGAGAAATCGACGAGCGATACGGTGATACCGAATCGCTGCAGCGTATGTGCGAATGCGTTATAGGTGCCGCCGTAGAGCGAGGCGGAGCTGACGATATGGTCGCCGGCTCCGGCGAGATTGAGGATGGAGTAGATCGCCGCAGCTTGGCCGCTCGCGACGGCGAGCGCGCCGACGCCGCCTTCGAGTTCGGCGATGCGTTTTTCTAAAACGTCGGTGGTGGGATTATTGATACGGGTGTAAATATTGCCAAACTCTTCGAGCCCGAAGAGTCGTCCGGCGTGTGCGGTGTCGTCGAAGCGATAGGAGGTGGTCTGATAGATCGGGAGCGCGCGGGATTTGGTGGTCGGATCGCCGTCGAAGGCGGCGTGAAGGGCGAGCGTGTTAAGGCCCCGAGATCGGGTCTCTTGGGTGGTTACGGACATGAGATGGTCCTTTCGTTAGCGTGCCGACGATGAGTGCGCAGCATCGAGCTGCGTCGCCGGAGATGTGAGGAATCCATCGTTCCAGATGGCGAGCGTGTCGGGAAAGATCGGGCGAATGTCGAGAATCGGCGTGAAGCCATCGATGCGATCGTTGCGCTGCGTGCGGGCGACGATGCCACGCAGCACGTCGGCGATATCGCCGAGAATCGCGCTTGAAGTTGCGGGGCGCCCCGCGCCGACGCCGCGGAGGTAGAGCTCGCCGGCGTCACGCGCGCGTAATAGAACGCCGTTCTGCGCGCCCTCAAGCGCGCCGAGTGGATGATCGCGAGGAACGAGCGCCGGAGCGACCTCCGCTGCGATGCCGTCCTCATCGCGTCGTGCCGCTGCGAGGAGTTTCATGCGGTAGCCGCGCTTCCTATAGCGGCGCAACGCATCGCCGTCGATGCCGCGAATGCCGCGATATCGCAGGCGCGGCGTAATCGCGGCGGCGCCGAAGGCTCGTTGAACGAGAATGGCGAGTTTATGCGCGCTATCGACGCCGTCGATATCCTCGCTGGGATCGGCTTCGGCGAAGCCGGCGCGTTGTGCGTCGGCGAGCGCTTCTTCGAAGCTTCCACCCTGCTCCATCGCGCTAAGGATGGCGTTGCACGTGCCGTTGAGGACGCCGACGAAGCTCTCGATGGGATCGCCCGCGAGTGCCTCGTCGATCGTTCGCAGAATCGGGAGCGCGCCGCCGACCGCCGCTTCGTATCGCAGGCTCAAGCCGCGCCGCGCCGCGAGAGCATGAAGCCGTGGGCCCTGCGAACCGATCAGCGCCTTGTTCGCAGTAACGACGTGGCAACCGCGTTCGAGCGCACGCTCGACGAACTCCGCAGCGAGCGTCGTCCCGCCCATCGTCTCGACGACGAGATCGATACGATGATCTGCGAGCAGAGCGTTCGCCGAATCGATGAGCAAGGAGCGTGGGATTCCCTCGGCACGAGCGGTAGCGAGCGAGCGCACGGCAATGGCGTGGACGGTATGGTCGACGCCGTAGACGTGCGGCTCTTTTGCGAGTAAGCGCTGGGCGACGCCGCCGCCGACGACGCCGCAGCCGAGAATACCGATTCCGATTGATGCTTGCATGGGTCTGCCTCCTGGTGAGATGAGGAAAGCGACTGAGGAAATGAAAGCGCCCCCGTCGCTGCTGCGACGGGGGCGCCTAGGTCGATGGTGAGCGCCGAGCGCTCTACGTCATCGCAAATGGCAACCTCGCCGTCGCGCGCTTGGCGGAACAGCAAGTGGACATTCGCGAGGCGAACGAGATCATGGCGTGCATAGTACCCCATGCCCACGGATCCGTCAAGCGAGGAGTTGTCGTTAACGAAATCGTGACGCATGCCGACCTCACGATTCGAAGGTGATGCTTAAATGCTCGGCAATATCGCGGAGACGCTGTGCCGTTGGGTGCGGCCGTACTGGAAAGGTATGTGGACACGGATGAGTATCTCCTCGATTACCTCCGCTTCGGTAGGGGTACAGAGCGCCGTCAAGTCGCTCGTTACGACGCAACAGGAAGCGCAGTCGGAGGCGACTGCCGGCATTAAAGATGGTGACGAAAACGTCGGCACCAACGTCAACCAGACCGCATAGCGCACCTTCTACGGTTGCCGGGGACGCGGGCGTTACAAACGTGCGCGTCCCTTTTATTTCCTACGATACAGTGCGAACGAGCAATCCCCGCGCACTCGGGCGCAGGCGCAGCGTTGCGCTCGCGATCCCGGCATCGGTAAAGCGCGCCCGCAACTCCTCGCCGATGCGCCGTGCGTCGGCGCGTACATCGAGCAACGCGACGACCGTTGGCCCCGCACCGGAGAGCGCAACGCCCCGCACGCCGGGCGCGTCGTAGGCGAGGAGCGCGGGCAATCCGGGAATCTTTGCGGCGCGATAGGGCTGATGGATGCGGTCGTTCATCGCCGCGCGCAGGCAATCGAGCTTGCCCGATGCGAGTGCAGCTCCGAGCAATGCGGCCCGCTGTACCGAAAACACGGTGTCGGCGCGAGAATAGCGCGCGGGGAGTAGCGAGCGCGCTGCTGCGGTCGAGAGATCGATCTGCGGAATCGTGAAGAGCGCGATCGTATCGCGTAGCGGCGGCAAGCGCACGACGTTGCGCGCGTCGCACGCGATGGTGGTGCCTCCATAGAGGGCGGCGAGGGCGTTATCGGGATGCCCCTCGAGTTTGCACGCGAGCGCGGCGATCCGCGAGCGGTCGATGCGATTCCCCGCCGCTCGTTCTGCGATGCCAAGCGCGAGTATCGTCGCGGCGGCGCTCGATCCCAACCCGGCCCCGAGCGGAATGGCGTTGGTAATATCGATGCGGATGCACGGAAGAGCGCCGATGCTATGCATCGCACGCTCGATCGCCTCGCGCAATCCGTCGTGCGTCGGCGCCTGCGGCCCCGGAGCGAAATGCAACGCGAATCGACGCGCCGGTGCGACCGTCGCTTGCATGCGCAGCGCGAGCGCTATACCGACCGAATCGAAACCAGGGCCGAGGTTCGCGCTGCTCGCCGGTGTGCTTACCTGAAAGCTATGCGTCGGCATCGCGACGATCTGCGACGCGCAGGCTCGCGTCGCTATCTTTGAGCACGTGCCCGGTCAATACCGCGACGATATCGTCGTGCTCGCCGATCGTGCCCTCGGCGCGTAGCCGCACGATCCCGGCGAGCGTCGCCGCGGAGGCCGGTTCGCAGCCGATCCCGGCCGCGCCGATCCGTCCCTTCGCTTCGTCGATCTCGTCGTCGCTCACGGCGATTGCGGCTCCCTGCGATGCGTCGAGCTCCGCGCGCGCCTTCCGCCACGATCTCGGCGCACCGACCGCGATCGCGCTTGCAATCGTATGCGGGGCGATCGGCACGAGGTCGGCGCCGGAGCGATAGAGCTCGACAAAGGGTGCAGCGCCCTCGGCTTGCACGACGGCGATGCGCGGGAGACGGTCGATCAGCCCGAGCGCGCGTGCTTCGCGAAATCCCTTGCCAATCGCGCTGGAGTTCCCGAGATTTCCCCCGGGTACGACGACCCAATCGGGAACGCGCCATGAGCGCGCTTCGAGGATGGCAAACGCGGTGCATTTTTGCCCTTCGAGCCGATAGGGGTTGATCGAATTCACGACGGCGGCGCCATCGCCCGAGCGCGAAGTGAGTTCGGCGAGCGCATCGTCGAACGAGCCCTCCACTTCGACGACGCGTACTCCGTAATCGCGCATCTGCGCGAGTTTTGCCCCGGAGATTTTACCGCGTGGAACCAACGCATAGGCCTCCATGCCGGCACGTGCGGCGTACGCCGCCATCGAGGAGGCCGTATTCCCGGTGCTCGCACAGATCGCACGCGTTGCGCCCTCGGCGCGGGCGGCCGAGATGGCGACGGTCATCCCGAGATCTTTGAACGAACCCGTTGGGTTCATCCCGAGGTGCAAAAACGCGAGTGCGGCGATGCGTTCGCGCGCGGCGATCTCCGGCACGTCGTAGAGCGGCACGTTTCCTTCGGCGAGCGTGACGACCGACGCATGCGGAATCGGCGGCAGTAACTCGCGCCAGCGCCAGATGCCGCTACGATCGAGCGGATCGTTGCTCGCGCGGCGACGGGCGACCATCGCTGCATACTCGCGTGCTGCCGGTGCATCGGGTGCATCGGCTTGCAATGCAAACTCGAGCAGCTCGCCGCAGGCAACGCAGGGGAGATCGTGACGCTGGGCGGGTGCGTTACAGGTGCTGCAGCGCAATTCGTAGCGCGCGATCATGCTGCGTTCCCGATGCGTTCGAATGGAAGGTTGGGATCGGCGGCGAGATGGAGGGGATCGACGCGGACTGCCTCGCCCTGCGCCTCGGCGGCGGCGGCGATCATCGCGGCGTTGTCGGTGCAGTAGGCGAGCGATGGAACGAAAAGTTCGATGCCGTTCCGCTGCGCCCACGCCCGCAACGATGCCTGTAACAACGAGTTTGCCGCAACGCCGCCGGAGAGCGCGACGGCGCGAAACGATCCGCGCGCAAACGCCGCCGCGACGCGAGCCACGAGCACCTCGACGACCGCCGCCTGAAAACTCGCGGCGACATCTTCGCGGCGAACGCCTGCGTTCTCGGGGCGTTCGAGAAAGTAGCGAACCGATGTCTTTAACCCCGAAAACGAAAAATCGAGAGCATCGCCCTCGGGGCGATAGCGCGGGAAGGCGATCGCGCGCGCGTCGCCGTCGCGGGCGAGCGCATCGAGTGCCGGCCCACCGGGAAAACCCAGGCCGAGGAGGCGCGCGGTTTTATCGAAGGCTTCGCCGGCGGCATCGTCCCGCGTTTTCCCGAGGACGCGTAGTTGCATCGCTCCGTCGACGGCGACGAGTTGCGTGTGCCCTCCGGAGACCAACAATGCGAGAAACGGATAGGGCGGCGCTTCACTGCGCGAAAGAAAGGGCGCGAAGAGATGCCCGTGCAGATGGTTGACGGCATAGAGCGGGCGTCGCGCGGCGAAGGCCAGCGCCTTTGCGGTTGCCACCCCGACGAGAAGGCTGCCGATCAGCCCCGGACCGTAGGTGACCGCGATACCGTCGCATCGATCGAGCGTTATCTGTGCGCGATCCAGCGTGTGTTCGACCGCCGCGGAGAGCAGCGCGAGGTGCGCCCGGCTCGCAATCTCCGGCACGATGCCGCCATACGCACGATGAAACTC
This sequence comes from Vulcanimicrobiota bacterium, assembly GCA_013044185.1. Lineage (GTDB taxonomy): Bacteria > Vulcanimicrobiota > Vulcanimicrobiia > Vulcanimicrobiales > Vulcanimicrobiaceae > JABEUX01. Next base: position 15,842 of record JABEUX010000004.1, read on the forward strand.
ATCCTGGTTCGTCGAGACGTTCGCGAGCACGTCGCGTCCGTCGCGGACGATGGCGACGGCGGTGTCGTCACAGGAGGTTTCGATTCCCAGCAGCAGCATCGTCGCTAGGTTGGCGCTCGGCTCGCTCCTCTCCGCTTACGCGATGATGCTCGCATCGTGACGATCGCGCGCGGCACGCAACGCGCCGGGGCCGGCGAGGCAGATGTAGGCCGCCTCCGCGCCGCCCTCGCGAGCAGCAATTGCGGCACGAAGTTTCGGGCGCATGCCGTCGCGGCACTCGTCGCTATCGAGAAACGCACGAGCGCTCTCCGGCGAAAAGCGGTCGATTCCGCTGCCGGGGTCGCTTGCAACCGCGCGCACGCGGGTGATATCGGTGACGAAGAAGAGCGCGCTCGCTCGCAGCGTAGCGGCGACCGCAGCGGCGGCTTCGTCGGCGTTGACGTTGAGTGCCGCCGCTCGGTCGATCTCGAGTGCGAGCGGCGCGAGCACCGGGATCGCCGGCATCGCGAGAATCGCCGAAAGCAGACGCGGATCGCAGATGACCCGCTCGCCGACGGCGCCGAGCCGCCCCTCGAAACGCGTACTCCGTCGCGCCTGCAACGTTCCGTCATCTTCACCGGAGATGCCGACGGCGCGCGCGCCGCGCGCGCGTAATGCTCGGACGATCCGCTTGTTGATCGTCGCGCAGAGCAGCATTTCAACGACGGCGAGGCTCCGTTCGTCGGTCGCGCGCAGGCCGTCGATCCGCTCGCCCTCGATCGAGCGCTCGCGGAGAGCCTCGTCGATCTCCGGGCCGCCCCCGTGGACGAGCACGATGCGCTCGCCGGCGGCATGGAGGGCGGCGATCTCGTCGAGGAGGGGGTCGCTCGGCTCCGCCCCTGGGCGAGTGCTTCCACCGTATTTCACCACCGAGATCCTCGGGGGTATTGCATATTTATGCGTCATATGCATAATAATACACATAATGATCGCCACAAGGCTAGCCCCTCACCTCCGTTTGCAGGGGCGGCACTTCCTCGACCTCGCCGAGTTGCTCCCCGCGGAGTTTCTCGCCCTCATGCGTCTGGCGCGCGAGCTCAAAAGCGATGCCTCGGTCGCAACCCGTGCCCTCTTGCGCGGACGCACCTTGGCGATGCTCTTCGAAAAACCGAGCCTGCGGACGCGCGTCTCCTTCGAGGTCGCCGTAACCTCGCTCGGCGGCCAGGCACTCTTCGCAACCGGCAGCGAGATGCTCCTCGGCACGCGCGAATCCCCCGAAGACGCGGCGCGAGTGCTCTCCCGCTACGTCGATGCCGTGGTCGTTCGCACGCACGAACACGAGCCGCTCGAACGCTTCGCCGCCGCCGCGAGCGTCCCGGTCATCAACGGGCTCTCCGCGCTCTATCATCCGTGCCAGGCCTTCGCCGATGCGTTGACGATGGAAGAGCGCTTCGGTTCGCTCGAAGGTTTGCGCGTCGTCTATCTCGGCGATGCTCGAAATAATGTCGCCACATCGCTCGCGCAGGCGGTCGTCATGCTCGGCGGTTCGATGCGCTTTGCCTCGCCCTTAAGCCATCGGCCGAGCGAAGCGACGCTCGAACGGCTCGCAGAGCTCGGTGCGAGCAGCGGTGGTCGCGCGCGTGCATTTACCGATCCCGTGCGCGCGCTCCGCGGCGCCGACGTCGTCTATACCGATGTTTGGACCTCGATGGGCGAGGAGCACTTGCACGAACGCAATGCAGCGATGCTGTTACCGTACGCGGTAACCGAACACTCCTTCGCCTACACGGCGCCGCACGCCGTCTTCATGCATTGCTTGCCCGCGCACCGCGGACAAGAAGTCGCAGCCGCCGTCATCGACGGCTCGCGCAGCCTGGTCTTCGACCAAGCTGAAAATCGTCTCCACGCGCAACGGGCGTTGCTCGTCGCGCTGATCACCGATGGGAAGGGAACATCATTATGAAGGAGCGTCGTCAACGCGCGATTCTCACGTTGGTTGCAACGCGACCGATTCATTCGCAGGAAGAGCTCGTCGCGCTTCTTGCCGCGCAGGGTTTTGATGCCGTCCAAGCGACCGTTTCGCGCGATATCAAAGAGCTCGGGCTGGTGAAGGTGCCGGTGAAGAGCGAGCGTGGCGATGAAGCGCTCTTTAAATACATGCTTCCGAATGCGACGGTTCAGTACGCCAGTCGCCTCCATCGGGTCGTTGCCGAACTCGTTCTCGCCGTCGAAGGGAGCGCGAACCTCATCGTGCTCAAAACGCCGCCGGGGAGCGCGATGATGGTCGCCTCGGCGATCGACGATGCCGGTTGGCCCGAGATTCTCGGAACGATCGGCGGCGACGACACGATTCTCGTCATCGTGCGCGATGCGAAAACGATGCCGATGATCGTCCAGCGCTTTCGCGATCTCGGCGCGGAGGGCGAGGCGTGAGTACGATCGTTCTTGCGTATTCGGGAGGGCTCGATACCTCGGTTCTGCTCAAACGTCTCCTGCTCGAAGGGAACGATGTGATCGCACTCACCGCCGATCTCGGTGAGAGCGACGCTGCGACCGGCGATGCAGCCGCAGCTGCAATCGGGGCGATCTCGGCGAAGGCACGCGCGCTCGGAGCGCGCGATGCGGTCGCGCTCGACGTACGCGAACGCTTCTTTCACGAGTACGTTCTGCCGGCATTCGCTGCGAACGTACGCTATGAAGGTTGTTATCCGCTCAGCGCCGCGCTCTCGCGCCCACTGATCGCAGCGTTGCTCGTCGAAACCGCGCGCGCATACGGCGCCGACGCGGTCGCGCATGGTTGCACGGGGAAAGGGAACGATCAGGTGCGGATCGAGTTGGGGGTGCGTGCGCTCGATCCAAATCTCACGGTGCGCGCGCCGCTCCGCGAATCCCCGCTTTCGCGCCCCGATGCGATTACGTTTGCCGCCGAACACGGCATTCCAATCGCACAGAGCGCGGCGAAACCCTATTCGATCGACGCGAATCTCTGGGGGCGCTCCATCGAAGCGGGCGTTCTCGAAGATCCGTGGGTCGCACCGCCCGAGGATGCATTTGGTTGGACCGCTTCACCGCAGGATCGCCCCAGCACGGCAGAAGAGATCGTCGTGCTCTTTCGCGAGGGCGTTCCGCTCGTTGCGGGGATCTCGGGGGCGCCGTTACTCGCTCGGCTCAACGCGCTCGGCGGAATGCATGGCATCGGTCGGATCGATCTTATCGAGGACCGAGTGATCGGTTTGAAATCGCGCGAGCTCTACGAGGCTCCGGCCGCGACGATCTTACTCGCCGCACGCGAAGCGCTCGAACGGCTCGTCCTCACGCGCGACGAACTGCGTTTTAAGGCCGGGGTCGACCGCAAATACGGAGAGCTCGTCTACGATGGGCTCTGGCATTCTCCGTTGCGTGCGGCCTTCGACGCATTCAATGCCGTTTCGAGCGTACGACTCTCCGGTGAGGTTCGCGTGCGTCTCTATCAGGGTAGCGCAACGGTCGTCGGCGTTCGTTCGCCGTTCGCGTTGTACGATGAAGGCTTGGCAACCTACGGAGCCGGCGATCGTTTCGACCACCATGCTGCCGATGGGTTCATCCACCTGGCGGGGCTGCCGCTCGATCGTTTGGCGCAGGTTGCGGCGGTCACCGCAGGGTGAGCGCGGGTTCGTTGCAATGGGGCGGTCGCTTTCACAGCGCGCCCGACCCGGCGTTGCTCGCATTCGGGTCGTCCTTTGAAGACGACCTGCTGCTCGCGCGGTTCGATCTGCAAACCTCGCAGGCGCACGTCCGTGCATTGCTCGGGGGCGGGACGATCCCACCGGAGATCTTCGACGCGCTCGTAGCGGCGCTCGATCGCATCGCCGAGGAGATCGAGGACGGAACCTTTACCGCGTGGGCGAGGAACGGAGCCTTCGAGGATATTCATGGCGCGATCGATGCGCGCGTTCGCGAGATCGACGATGTTGCGGGGCGTTGGCTCCATGCCGGGCGGAGCCGCAACGATCAAGTCGCAACCACGTTGGCGCTCTACGCTGCATCGCGCGCGCGGGACGGCCTCGCTCGCACGACGTCGATCGCCCGCGCTCTTGCGTCGCGCGCTGCTCTCGCGCTCGAGCAAAAAAGCGTTCTCGCCGGTACGACGCACGGCCAACCCGCGCAACCAATTTTGCTCGCCTTTTGGCTGCAGGCGGCGGCCGAGCCGTTCGTTCGGAGCGCGCGACGTTTTGCGGCGCTCGCTCGCGACGCGATGGAGGCGATGCCCTTAGGTTCGGGGGCGCTCGCCGGGAGTTGCATTCCGCTCGATCGCACCGCTGCCGCGCAGTACCTCGGTTTCGCGCGGCCCTCTCGTAATGCGCTCGATGCGGTGGGAACGCGAGATGTTCTGTTCGCGTGTGCCGATGCGTGGGCGACGAGTTGCGTGCCCGCCGCGCGCGTCGCTGCAGAGATCGTTACCTGGGCCTCTCCGCACTTCGGCTACGTTCGCGTCGGCGACGCATCGGCGAGCGGCTCGAGTTTGATGCCGCAGAAGCGGAATCCCGATATCTTCGAGCTCGTGCGCGCCGGTACCCAGCGCGCGTTATCCGACGCACGTGCTGCCTGGGCTGCGAGCGCCGCCGTTCCGCTTTCGTATCACCGCGATCTCCAAGAGTGCAAGCAGAGCGCGATCGCGGCGATCGAACGCGCCGATTCGATTCTTACCGCCTTCGCGCGCGCCTTTGCGGATATCGAATTCGATGTGGAGCGGATGGAACGGCAGGCAACCACCGGCTATACACTCGCGACCGATCATGCCGATGCGCTCGTCCGCGGCGGTCTCGATGCGCGGCGAGCGCATCGTTTGGTCGGCGAACGGGTCGCTATCGCCGAAGCGCAGGAACGAGCGTTCGACGCGAGCGATCTCCGTGCGCTCGGCGCGCACCTCGGCGTTCCCGCCCTCGTCGCACCACTCGACGCACGTGCGAGCGTGCTTGCGAAAGTCACCGATGGATCCACGTCGCCCGAGGCCGTCGCTCGAGCGCTCGATGCACTCGAGTGCGAGCTCTCCGAATGCGATGCATCGGTATGACGCGCGTACACGTGTGGGGCGCAGCGGGGTACGCTGCCGCGCAAGCGATCGAATGGATCGCCGAGCACCCACGGCTGGAGATCGGTTTGCTCGAGAGCAAGAGCCACGCGGGAGCGTTGCTCGGCGAGAGTTTTTCCGCGTTTCGTCGCAGCGATCTGCGCTTTGTGGAGAGTGGAAGCATCGCTTCCGAGCTCGCGGCGGGCGAGATCGTCCTTGCCGCCGGCGCGCACGGGCAGGGGCGCGATACGGTGGAGCGCTTTCTCGATCGCGGCGCTCGCGTCGTCGATCTCTCGGCCGACTTTCGCTTCGACGAACGCGCGGCGTACGGCCTTGCCGAATGGAACCGCGATGCGATCGCCGAGGCCGCCCTGGTCGCGAATCCCGGATGCTACCCGACGGCATCGTTGCTGCCGCTGCTGCCGTTAACCGCAGCCTTTGCGCCGCTGGCGATCGTGATCGATGCGAAGAGCGGTATCACCGGTGCGGGGCGGACGCCTGCGCTCGGCTCGATGTTCGCCGAAGTCGATGGAGAGATTCGCGCGTACGGGCTCTCGGGGCATCGCCATCAACCCGAGATCGAACGAGCGCTCGCAACGCGTGGTTGCGCGAGCCCACTCACCTTTACCCCACACGTCGTTCCGCTCTCCCGAGGCATGCTCGCGGATATCTATCTCGTGCTCGATCGCGCTCCCGATCCGCATGCGGTCGAATCCGTGTTGCAGGATGCCTATCGCGCGTCGCCATTCGTACGGATCCTCGAACGGGGAGGCGCGCCGAGCGTCGCTGCCGTCGTCGGTACGAATGACGCCGAGATTTCCGTCGACCTCTGCGGCAAGACGATTCGCGCGATCTGCGCGATCGATAATCTCGGCAAAGGCGCCGCCGGCCAGGCGCTTCAGAACATCAACATCATGCTTGGATATCCCCAAGAGGAGGGCTTTCATGCTCGCAGCGTCGCAGCCTGAACTTCAAGATCGCATCGTCGCGCTGCGCGGAGGGATCGGGAGCGTGCCCGGCCTCCGCGTGAGCGGCGTCCATGCCGGCATCAAACGGCGCAAACGCGACCTTGCTTTGATCGTCTTCGACCGAGAGCAAGCGTGCGCTGCGGTCGTTACCACCAACGACGTCAAAGCGGCACCGATTACCGTTAGCAGCGAGCACCTCGCGTCGGGTATGGGTGTGCGTGCGTTGGTCTGTAATTCGGGCTGCGCGAATGCTTGCACCGGCGAACGCGGCGATCGCGACGCGCGCGCGACGGCCGCACAAGCCGCAGCGTTGCTCGATATAGCGCCGCAACAAGTCATCGTTGCGTCCACCGGGGTTATCGGCGTGCCGTTGCCGCTCGACCGGGTCCAGCGCGGCCTCGAACGCTGCGTCGACCAACTCGATGAAGGCTTAAAGGCGGCGCACGATGCCGCCGAGGCGATCATGACCACCGATCGCGTGCCGAAACTTTCGGCATACGCGTTCTACCACGATGCAAAGCGCTACACGATCGGCGGTATCGCTAAGGGCTCGGGAATGATCGCTCCGAATATGGCGACGATGCTGGCGTTTCTCGCGACGGATTTCCCCGTCGCGCAGGGAGAGTTGCAGCGCTCGCTCGCGGCGGCAGTGGACGGAACCTTCAATATGATCTCGGTCGATGGTGATATGTCGACCAACGACGCCGTCTATCTCTGCGCGCCTCAAGGGACCCAACCTCTTCCTGCGATCTTCGAACAGGTCTTAGGAAAAGTCGCGCTCGATCTCGCGCTGGCGATGGTCGACGATGGTGAGGGTGCGACCAAGCGCTTGGAGGTACGTATCGTCGGTGCGCGCGATTCAGGCCAAGCACGTACGGTTGCGCGAGCAATCGTCAATTCGAGTTTGGTGAAGACCGCACTCTACGGCGAAGATCCGAATTGGGGAAGAATCATTGCTGCAGCTGGCGCGGCGCGGATCGGCTTGGAACCGCATGTGTGGTCGCTCGCACTGAACGATCGCTGTTGGGTCGAGCGCGGAGGTATAGAAACACTCTCCGAGGCTGAGGCTCACCGGGAGTTAGAGGAGCGCGAGATCGTCGTAACGCTCGATCTCGGTCTCGGCGACGCGATTGCAACGGCGTGGGGATGCGATCTTTCGCGCGACTACGTCCGTATCAACGCGAGTTATCGCACGTGAACGATTCCGCGCTCCTCGCCAACTATTCGCGCGCGCCGGTGCGCTTCGTTGCGGGCGAAGGCTGTTATCTGATCGATGAACGTGGTCGGCGCTACCTCGATGCAATCGCCGGCATCGCCGTCTGCGCGCTCGGTCACGCCCATCCCGGCATCGCCGAGGCGGTCGCTCGCCAGGCCAAAACCTTGGTGCACGCGAGCAATCTCTACTATCACGAGCCCTCGGGCGAGCTCGCCGGTGAGCTTACTCGGCGCTCCGGCTTCGCGCGCGCGTTTTTTTGTAACTCCGGAACCGAGGCGAATGAAGCGGCGATCAAACTCGCACGGAAGGCGGCATATCGACGCGGGGAGAGCGAACGTACCACGATCCTCGCCTTTAGCGGGGGATTCCACGGGCGCACTCTCGGTGCGCTAGCGGCGACGGCGAACCCGGAGTATAAAGTGGGTTTCGAACCGCTACCGGCTGGCTTTGCCTGGGCGCCGTTCAACGACGTCGCCGCACTCGACGCAGCGATCGACGAGCGCACGGCCGCGTGCATCGTCGAACCCGTGCAGGGTGAGAGCGGCGTTCACCCGGCGTCGGCCGAGTTTCTCGCTGAACTTCGTCGCCTCTGCTCCGAGCGCGGCGCGCTCCTGATTTTCGACGAAGTCCAATGCGGAATGGGGCGACTTGGAAATCTTTTCGCATTCGAGAGCGTCGGCGTGCGCCCCGACCTCGTGACGATGGCGAAGGCACTCGGCAACGGTCTCCCGATCGGCGCGATGCTCGTCGATGGCGCGCTCGCCGATGCATTGCAACCGGGCGATCACGGTTCGACCTTCGGCGGCTCCCCCGTCAGCGCGGCGGCCGCGCTCGCACACCTGCAGATTCGCGACGAACTCGATCTCGATAGACACGTGCGCTCGGTCGGCGAGTATGCATTCGCGCAATTATCGATGCTGGCGCAAGGCTTTCCAGCGCATTTTGAAGCGCCGCGTGGGCGCGGCCTTCTACTGGGCTTGCCCGTTCGGGAGCCCTATCGCGCCGCGGAGCTCGCCGGAGAAGCGCGCGAACAGGGGCTCTTGCTGGGAGTAGGCGGGGGGAACACCTTGCGCCTCGCCCCACCCTTGATCGTAACGGCCGCAGAGATCGACCGCATCATCGAGACGATCGGCATCGTCGCTGCGGGGATGGGCGTCCTCGCTGCGAAGTAGAGCGTATGACTACGATTGAGGAATTGCGCCGGCTTCCGTCACCTGCGCCGCGGCCGCAGGCGCTCGCATACGATGGCACGACACTCTGGATGGGCTCCGTGGCGACGGGACGGCTCTATGCGATCGATCCGCTGCATTGGACCGTGCATGAAGAAGTGCAGGCCCCCGGTATGCCCTGGGGGATGACCGTGGTTGGCGGTGAACTGCGGGTCGTCTGTGGTTTTGGGGAGAACGACGATCGCTATATCTGTCGCTTCATTCCGGGACATGGGTTTAAAGAGAACGAGAAGATTGCGTGCCCGGATTTCACGGGTTCGCAGTTAGGATATGACGGTGAGATGCTCTTTCTCTCGCAATTTTACAATAGCCGAGTTCTCGAACTCGACGCTCACGGCGGAATCGTTCGGAGTATCGCGGCGCCGCGGCAGATCTGCGGGCAGACGATTCTCGACGGAACGATCTATTTATTGACGACCGCCGATGAGACGAAACCGGAGTATTTCATCACGCAGGTCGATGCGCGCGGTACCGTCCCTCGCACGCGCGATCTCGCCGTCGTGCCGTTTCATGCGCGGTCGCTCGCCTTCGATGGCTCCCGATTCTGGACGAGTCACCGCGAAGCGCACGAAATCGTCGCGTTCGCCGATCCACGATAAGCGTTGCTAATCGAGAGCTTCGTCGCGGCGTTCGGGCGTTATGAGAAATCCGAACGCCGCTAAGGCAGCTACCGCTACGAGAACGACGATGGCGATCGCCGCGAGCGCGCGCGCATAATCCGCGCCCCCGTTCGGTAAGGCAAAGGAGGTTGCGGCGATCGTCGCCTCGATTTGCGCCGCACCCGCGGAGAGCAGGTTGCCCATTTGGTAGACCGTTCCCGGGAAGGAGCCACGCAGAAGCGGTGGCGATATTTCATTGAGGTGTGCCGGTATGATTCCCCACGCCCCTTGCACCGCAAATTGCATCGCGAAGGCACCGGTGGCGAGAGCGGGGACGCTGCCGGCGTACGCCCAGAGCGGAATCGCCGCTACGCCCAGCAACGCCGCAACGATGATGCCGACGCGCCGCCCAACGCGCTGCGAAAGTGCACCAAAGGCGATGCCGCCGAGAATCGCACCGATCGCGGCCACGATCGCTAAGAACGAGACGACGCTCGGTGAAAAACCGTGTTGCTTCTGAAGAAAGGTCGCGTAGAGATCCTGTGTCCCGTGCGACATGAAGTTGAATGCCGTCATAAAGAGTATGGCGTAGAACATGAGCGGCAGAGATTTGACGGTTGCGATTCCGCGGCTGTTGACGATGTCGGGGCGTTTACTCGCGGCGGACCACGTCGGCGATTCCTCGACGTGACGGCGGATGAAGAAGAGCAGAATTGCGGGGAGCACGCCGATGATAAACAGCGCGCGCCACCCCCACGGCGTCCACGTAAAGACGACGAAGTTTGCGACCGCGGCGAGCAGATAACCGACCATGTAGCCTTCTTGCAGGAGGCCGCTGAGAATGCCGCGCGTTTTCGTGGGGAGGCTCTCCATCGTCAACGCCGCGCCAAGTCCCCATTCGCCGCCCATGGCGACGCCGAAGAGTATTCGCAGGATGAGAAAGACCGCATAATTCGGCGAAAATGCCGTCGCGAATTCAATCAGCGAAAAGAGCGCGATATCGATCATCAACGGCAAGCGGCGCCCGACTGAGTCGCCGAGCGCGCCGAAAAAAATTGCACCGAACGGGCGTGCGGCGAGCGTAAGCGTTATCGCGAGCACGATCTCGGGGATCGAGCGATGAAAATCCGCGGCGATCTTGGTGACGACGAAGGTAACGATAAAGAAATCGAACGCGTCGAGCGTCCAGCCTAAAAAGGCCGCGATAAAACTCGTTTTCGCTCGTCTATCGAGCGATCGAATCGCCGCGAGCGTACCCACGACTCGTTACGGCGAGGCCGACGCCGCCGGGCTCGGGCTTGCGCTCGGACTTGCGCTTGCGCTTGGGCTTGCGCTCGCACTCGCACCGGGGCTCGGCGATGGTGTCGTGGGGCGCTCATCTCCGTAGAGAACCAGCAACCACGTTTCGCCTTTCTTGATCGTCAACTTCGGCGTGAGGAACGAGAAGGTCAACGTCGTTCCTTTCAGGGTCGAGGTATCGTAGGTGCCGATAAAGGTGTCGATGGATTTCTTTTTGCGATGAATCTCTTGAAAGAGTTGAACGGCGAAGCCGCGACCGGGGATCTGCGCCTTCGGAAGCGTGTAATCGATGCGCGCTCCACCGGAGATCGTCGTATCGGCGCTCGTCGTTAATCGAAGCGCCACGAGTGCGACGGTGCCAGCGCTCTTGGTATCGGGCTTCACCATTGCGGGGGCGTCGCTGGTGAGCGCCTCGATGTGGAGCGTCATTTCGGGGCCCGCGGGGGATGCGCTCGCCTTTGGACTCGGCGAACCGGATGGGCTCGACGAGGGCGAGGTACTCGGCGTCGGAGTTGGCGTCGGCGTCGGCGTCGGGCTGGGACTTGGCGTCGGCGAGGCCGATTTCCCTGAGGTCCCGGGTGAGCCCGAAGCGCTCGGGCTCGGCGATGGGGTCGGCAGATCGAAAGCGAGCACGCAGCTGAAGCCCTTGCTCGCCGGGCATCGCATCCCCGAGGCTGCCTGTGAGACCGGATAGGTGACCGTATCGCCGGGTGGCGGAGTTCGCACCGACGCGGTTTTGCCCGGCGAGGCGACAGGATTGACACCGGGAGTCGGAGCGAGCCCGCCGGGCGTAAAGCCGTTCGGTTGAGCGGTGCCACCGCTCGCGAAGTTTCCCGAGCACGCACCGAGCGCGAAGGTGAATGAAAGGGCGGCGATCGCCGCAATCGTTCTCGGCCTCATCGGCGGCGTGCCTCGATCTCGGTGCGCAATTCTTCGGCGAAGGCCTGCGGGGTCATGCTGCGTTTCTCTTCGATACCACGCTGGTTCACATTAACGGTGCCGTCGGCAAACTCTTGTTTTCCGACGACGAGAACATAGGGTACGCGTTGGGTTCTCCAATGGCGGATTTTGTAGCCGATCTTCTCGTTGCTCTCGTCGACCTGCGCGCGGAAACCCTGCTCGTGTAACGAGCGTGCGACCGAGCGAGCGTACTCGAGCTGATGTTCGGAGATCGGGGCGACGACGGCCTGGATCGGCGCGAGCCAGGTTGGAAATGCACCGCCGTAATGTTCGATGAGGATGCCGAAGAAACGCTCCATCGAACCCGCGAGCGCGCGATGGATCATGACCGGGACGTGCTCGTTCCCGTCACTTCCGCGATATTTCAGGTCGAAGCGTTGCGGTAGCACGAAATCGACCTGCACCGTGCCGAGCTGCCATTTCCGTCCGATCGCATCGCGCACGTTGATGTCGAGTTTGGGTCCGTAGAACGCACCGCCGCCGTCATCGATCTCGAATGCGACGCCTTTACTCGCGAGGGCGGCGCGGATCGCATTTTCGGCGATCTCGTCGGTCTCCACGCGATCTTTCGCCTCGCGTTTCGAGAGGACGTACTGAAAATCGTTGAAGCCGAAGGCATCCATCAGCCGGAGCGCTTCGTCGAGCGTCTGTTCGAACTCCGACTGCAGTTGCTCGGGCATGCAAAAGAGATGGGCGTCGTCTTGCGTGAAACCGCGAACGCGGGTGAGTCCGTGGAGCACGCCGCTCCGTTCGTAGCGATAGACCGTTCCAAATTCCGAGTAGCGAATCGGCAGTTCGCGGTAGGAGCGCGGTTTATCGCGATAGATGAGAATGTGCCCGGGGCAGTTCATCGGTTTGAGGCGAAAGCGCTGCTCCTCTACATCGAGCGCTCCGAACATGTTCTGGGCGTAATTATCGAGGTGCCCCGAGATCGCGTAGAGACGCTCGCTCATGACGTGCGGAGTGACGACGGGCTGGTAGCCGCGCTCGCGCAAACCCTCGCGTATAAATTCTTCCACGATCCCTCGCACCGTCGCGCCCTTCGGATGCCAGAAAATGAGGCCGCCGCCCGCCTCCTCTTCTATAGAGTAGAGATCGAGTTCGACCCCAAGCTTGCGATGGTCGCGTTTTTGGGCCTCCTCGATCTGCGCGAGGTAGGCGTCGAGTTGCGACTGCGTCGGCCAGGCGGTGCCGTAGATGCGCTGCAGCATGGCATTCTTCTCGTCGCCGCGCCAATACGCGCCCGCGATCGAGGTGAGCTTGAGCGCACGGAGATCCCCGGTACGCTCGGCATGTCCGCCGCGGCAGAGGTCGGTAAATGCGCCGATCGTATAGAGCGTGATCGGGTCACCTTCGGGAATCGCTCGCGCGAGTTCGACCTTGTACGGATTCTCCTTAAAGCGTTCGATCGCTTGCTCGCGCGTGACGCTCTCCCCGGTCATCGGATAGTCGGCGGCGACGATCTCGCGCATCCGTGCCTCGATCCGCTCGATATCCTCCGGCGTAAACGGCGTCGTACGGTCGAAGTCGTAATAGAAGCCGTTCTCGATCGATGGGCCGATGGTCGGCTTGGCCTCGGGAAAGCAATCTTGCACCGCGTACGCGAGAACGTGCGCGGCCGTATGGCGGAGCGCGGCGAGTGCCGCCTCGTGCGCCTGGTCGTTATCGGGCATCCCTGCGGGTTCGGCGCCGGTGGGGGGGCGGGCCTTGCGCGAGCGCCTTAATCACTCTTAAGAGTTCCATAAGCCGGTGTTTACCAGCGCGTCGTATGCTCAGGCTGAGGGCGCGCGCAGGCGGGCCCGAGCGTCGTACCGCACTCGTTATCGTACATGAAGGGAATTACATGCGTAAGTTCACCGCCGTCGCACTTGCAGCCGTGTTCGCACTCGGCTCGCTCGCTGCGGCGCGGGCCGCGACCCCGGTCCTTGAGACCGGCTCGTCGCTGCTCTATCCGCTGATGAATCTTTGGGTCGCCTCGTATCAGGCGAAAAACCACACCGTCCAAATCACCACGCAGAGCACGGGCAGCGGCACGGGCATTTCGCAGGCAATCGCCGGCGTCGCTCAGATCGGCGCCTCGGATGCCTATATGGGCGATCCGCAGATGCGCGGACACCGCATGCTCAACATTCCGCTCGCCATTAGCGCCCAGCAAATCAACTACAATATCCCTGGGTTGAACAACGTACACTTGCATCTCTCGGGCCCCGTTCTCGCCGGCATCTACATGGGCCGGATTAAGTATTGGAACGATCCGCAGATCAAGGCGCTCAATCGCCCCTACGCCGGCCGCCTGCCGCACCGGACGATCATTCCCATCCACCGTACCGACGGCTCGGGCGATACGTTCATTTTCTCGCAGTATCTTTCGTTCACCACGCCGATGTGGAGCCACGGCCCCGGCTACGGCACCTCGATCAGCTGGCCCTCGGTCTCGACAGCGGTCGGAGCGAACGGAAACCCCGGTATGGTTCAGGCCTGTAAAGCGACCCCGTTCTCGATTGCCTATATCGGCGTCAGCTTTATTAACGAAACCAATCACGCCGGACTTGGCTACGCGTTGCTCAAGAATCGCGCCGGACGCTTCGTCGCTCCGACCTCCTCGACGATCGGCTCGGCTGCGGCAGCGATGTACCCGAAGACCCCGCGCGACGAGCGCATCTCGCTGGTCTTCGCTCCGGGAGCGAACTCCTACCCGATCATTAATTACGAATATGCCATCGTCAACCCGCACCAAAAAAATGCGCAGACGCGCGAGGCGCTCGTGAAGTTCCTCTCGTGGGTTCTCGACCATAACGGTGGCCAGGAGATGCACTTCCTCAACGCCGTCCACTTCCTCCCGTTGCCGGCCTCGATTGCCAAATTGAGCCGGTCCCAGATCGCGCAGATCCACTAGGTTGGCGAGCCTTACGCCAACGGTAGGGAGGAACCGCACGCGCCGCGTTGCGGTTCCTTTCTCGCAATCGCCGGCCAGCGGAATGCTGGCCGGCGTTCTGACATCGATTGCCGCAGGGCTTTGCCTCCTGTTGGTCGTGTTGATGCTGGTCTTTTTGCTCTGGTATACGTGGCCCGCGATCCGGTATAACGGCCTGAGCATTCTCAACGATATAACCTGGAATATCGGCAACCAGTACGGTACGGGGAGTTCGGTGCATAACGGCGTCTCCGCGGAGCCCGGTGCCGAATTCGGCGGCCTCGTATTCTTGGTGGGCACGTTGCTCTCGGCGCTCCTGGCGATGGTCTTCGCCGTACCGCTCGCCTTAGGTGTCGCGTTGACGATCGTCTATCGCCTACCGGAGCGTTTGCGTCTGCCCACGAATGCACTGATCGAACTGATGGCCGGTATCCCATCGGTCGTCTACGGATTGTGGGGTACGATCGTATTGGTGCCGTGGGTCGGCAACCACGTCGCGCCGTTCGTCACCCATCATTTCGGGTTCGTTCCGTTTCTCGGAGGGGATGCTGGAAGTGGGAATGGCCTCTTTGCAGCGGCGATCGTCCTGGCGATTATGGTGATGCCGATTATGGTGGCAACGGTGCGCGACGTTTTGTTGGCGCAGCCGAAGAGTTTCTACGAGGCGAGCATGGCCCTTGGAAGTACCTCGTGGCAGGCCGTCACGCACGCAGTGCTGCCGAGCGTACGGACCGGGATCGTCGGCGCAATTCTCGTCGCCTTCGGGCGCGCTCTCGGTGAAACGATGGCCGTCCTCATGGTGGCCGGGAATGCGATCAATATTCTCCCGCATAATATTTTCTCGCCGATCAATACGATCGCAGCGGTCGTCGTATCGCAATTAGAGTCGGCGGTCAGCGACGCCAGCGGTATCGCGCAGCGCTCGTTAGCCGAACTCGCGCTCGTGTTGTTCGTCATATCGCTGACGGTGAATACCATCGCTCGCGTGGCGATACGCGGACAGGACCGGTCGCACTGATGGTCTCCCGCGTCGCCCGCAACGTTGCGATATCCCGCTTCTGGTGGGTGCTTTGCATTGCGTCGTTGGTTGCGGCGTTGCTCGTGCTGCTCTCGCTCTTCGGGTTCGTTTTCGTGCGCGGCATTGCGGCGATTCGCCCTGACATTTTCTTTACGGTGACGCAAGGCATCGCCGGCGGCCTCGCCAACGCGATCGTCGGCACGTTGTTGCTGGTGACGCTGGCGATCGCGTTGGTCGTGCCGGTCGGCATCGGCGCGGCCGTCTGGGTCACGCAATTTGCGCCCGAGCGACTGCGCATCGTCGTACGACTTTCGATCGACGTTCTTTTCGGCGTTCCTTCGATCGTCGTCGGATATTTTCTGTACGTCGCACTGGTCGAGACGGCGGGCTGGGGATTCTCACTCGCTGCGGGGGCGCTCGCGCTGGCGATTATTATGCTGCCCTACGTGTATCGTGCTGCCGACCTTGCTTTTTCGGCGGTGCCGCGCGATCTCGTGGAGGCCTCGGTCGCTTTAGGGGCTCGTCCGTTGACAACGTTCGTGCGCGTCGCGTTTCCGTGGGCGCTCCCGGGAACGCTGACGGGGCTGCTCATCGGCGTCGGCATTGCCTTAGGCGAGACCGCTCCCCTCATCTATACCGCCGGTTGGTCGAACTATATGCCGACGCTCGCTCCAACGCATTCGCCGGTCGGCTATCTCACCTACGTCGTGTGGACGTTCATCAACGAGCCCTTCAAGCAATCGCATCAACTTGCGTATGCCGCAGCGTTCCTGTTGATGATCGCGATCTTCGTTACCAATTTCGTCGCGCGTGCGGCGGTGGAGTACTGGGCCTCCCGCACCCGCTCCCACTCTTGATTCCGGGCTGAATCCGCCGATATCATCGTTGCCGAAACGCTCGCGTACTTCACGTACGCGTCGCGCTTCGGCGCCTCGATCTCGACGAATTCAGCTCCGGAATCACTTTTTGAGAGGACGGGGAGAGATGTGGAGACGACGGGGACGAGGGAGATGATAAGGGGACGGGGAGAGATGTGGAGACGACGGGGACGAGGGAGATGATAAGGGGACG
>JABEUX010000068.1 GCA_013044185.1 Vulcanimicrobiota bacterium
GCACAGCATCGCGCGACTGATCGGGGCGCCGCCGGGATATGCCGGGCACGATGCACCCGGGCAACTCACCGAACCGGTGCGTCGCCGTCCGTACAGCGTGGTGCTCTTCGATGAGATCGAGAAAGCGCATCCCGATGTCGCCGCGCTGCTGCTGCAGTTGCTCGGCGAGGGGCGCATCACCGATGCGAAAGGGCGCACGATCGACTTTCGCCACGCGCTCGTCATTCTCACGCTTAACGGCGATCGCGAGGATCTCGCGATGCTACTGCGCCCCGAATTACTCAATCGCCTCGATGAGATCGTCGCATTTACACCGCTGGGGCACTCGGAGATCGAGAAGATCGTCGCGCTCCACGTCGAGGCGCTCGCCTCGCGAATGGGCGCACGCGAAGTGCGGCTCGACGTCGCGCAGATCGCACTCGCAGAGCTAGCGGCAGAGGCGATGCGCACGGGAAGCGGTGCGCGCGACGTCGCGCGAACGGTGCAGAGCCGTCTCGGTACGCCGCTCGCCGGAGCGATCTTAGCGGGTCGCGTCGCCGCCGGCGGCACGGCGCAGGTCACCTTACGCGACGGTGATTATATCGTCACCGCGGCGTAGGGTACAACGCCGTACATTGTAACGGCGCGAATCGACAGTTCCTTACGCATGCCCCTTACTCGGTAAAATCGCGCGAATATTCCGAACCATCTCCGCTTTCGTTAATTCGCCGATGCGAATTGCGTGCACGGTTCCGTCGGCGTCGATGAACACGTGGACCGGTAACCCGTTGAGCTGATAGGCGTCGCGGAGCGTGCCGTCGTCGACGACGAGCGGATAGGTGAGGTGGTGCTCGCGCCCAAAGAGCGCGGCCTTATCGGCGTTCTCCATCACGTCGACACCGACGACCTGGAGTCCGCGCGAAGCATAACGCTTCGAAAGCGTTTCGATATCCGATGCTTCGTCGTTGCACGGCGGGCACCACGACGCAAAGAAATTCACGTAGACCGGCTTGCCGAGTAACGAGGAGGACGTCAGCATCGAACCCTTATCGGTACGCTCGCTCCACGAAGGTTCCATCGCGCCGACGCTCGCGTGCGCCGGAGCGTTCGAACTCGCCGAATGAGAACAACCCGCGAGTAGAACGAACGCGGCGGAGAGCAACAGTGGGGCAATCGGTTTCATCGGTCTCCTCATCCGTAACTGGGGAAGGCGACCGCCTCGCGATCGCGCTCCATCTGCTCTATAAACGCCGAAAGATCGGCAAAGGTTTTCTGCTCGCGCACGAACCGGAGCTCCCGAAGGGCGAGCTGCTCGCCGTAGATGGTGTGCGAGAAGTCGCGTAGCCAGACCTCGACGGTGCGCCGCTCTCCCGCGAACTGCGGGTTGCTGCCGATCGAGAGCAGCCCCATATAGTCGCGTCCGTCGTAGCGAGCCGTCGTCGCGTAGACCCCGTCGCAGGGAAGCAGAGCGCTCTCGACGCGCAGGTTCGCGGTCGGGAAGCCGAGGTCGTGCCCGCGCCCCGCGCCGCGCTCCACGATGCCGCGTATCGAGAAACTCGCACCGAGCAAGGCATCGGCGCCCTCGCAATCGCCGCTTCGTACCAGCGTGCGAATGCGCGTCGAGGAAATGCGCTCCCCCGCTGCATCGCAGACCGCCTCGACGGCGACGGTGCGCACGCCGAGCGGTTCGAGCCGTTCGCTCAGCAATGCCGTATCGCCGCCGCGCCGTTCCCCGAAACGAAAACTCGCACCGGTGACGACCGCACGCACCCCAAGGCGCGCGAGCAAGACCTCGTCGATAAAACGTTGTGCGCTCATCGTTGCGACGGCGCGGTCGAACGGCACGAGAAAGCACTCCTCGATGCCCAACGCCGCGAGCGTATTGATCCGCTCCTCGCAACTCTGCAGCAGCGGCGGCTCTTCGCCGGGGCGAAGATAGGCGACGGGATGATTTGCAAACGTGATCGCGCCGGCCCGCCAGCCCGGTCTCCGTTCCAAGAGCGTCTGCCGGATCAGTTCGCGATGGCCGAGATGCACGCCGTCGAAAAACCCGATCGCCACGGCGAGCGGACGCGTCGCACTCCGTTCGAACGTATGGTAGATCTTCACACGAAGACCTTGCGCGGCGCGAGCATGACGCCGTGCGCTTCACCGACGCCGACGAGCGTCCGCGCTGCATCGCGCACGAAGACGTGCTTCCCGCCGACGCTCTCCGCCATCGCCACCGTCCGCCCCGCGCGAAAATCCGCCGATGCGCGGAGATCGAGTACGACGGTGGGAAACGGAACGATCCGATCGGGGGCGAGTAACGCCGCCTCCGGCGACTCCGCGATCTCTTCGAGCGTCAGCGCTTCGGCGAGTAAAAAGGGCCCGGACGCCTCGCGAACCAGCGCGCCCATATGTGCGGGCACGCCGACGGCGGCACCGAGATCGGCGCAGAGGGTGCGAACGTAGGTCCCCTCGCTGCACGCAACGCGCATGCGCACGGTGTCGGGCGCTTCGAAGCCGAGAATCGAGAGATCGTAGATCGAGATCGTGCGCGCTTTTCGTTCGACCGTTACGCCGGCGCGAGCGAGATCGTAGAGCCGTTTCCCGCCGTAATGCAACGCCGAGAACATCGGCGGAATCTGTTCGATCCGCCCGGAAAATGCGGGGAGTGCCTCTTCGATGCGGCGCAAAATATCTTCGGGAACGGGGGCGCTCTCGACGATTTCGCCGAGCGCATCCTGCGTGGTGGTCGAACGCCCGAGC
The DNA here is from genome assembly GCA_013044185.1 of Vulcanimicrobiota bacterium. GTDB lineage: Bacteria > Vulcanimicrobiota > Vulcanimicrobiia > Vulcanimicrobiales > Vulcanimicrobiaceae > JABEUX01. Next base: position 2,731 of record JABEUX010000068.1, read on the forward strand.
ACGAGGGTCAGCGCGTAACATTTGCGACGATCTTCGAGGAGCGGAATCAACCGCGTCGCCTTCCCGATTGCGATCGGCAACACGCCGGCGGCCTGCGGATCGAGCGTTCCGAGATGCCCCGCAGCGAGATCGCGCTGTTCGGAATAGGTGCTGAAAATACGTCGCACGCGCGTGACGATCTGCGTCGATGTCGGCCCGGCGGGCTTACAGACGTTGACGAAACCCATCATCGAGGAAGAGGGACGCATCGTTTCTTACGGTCGTATGCGAGGCTAGGCGGGCGAGGTCGTCGCCAGGCCCTCGTGCAGCAAGGCGGTCTCCACCGCTGCAAAGGCCTCGGGAAGCGGGCCCGGGTGCGTGAGCCCCGAGGCACGATAATGCCCGCCGCCGCCTAAATGCGCGGCTGCTTGCTGAACGTTGACCGAGCCGTCGGAGCGTAAGCTCACGCGAATCTCCCCATCGAAGGCCTTGAAGAGCGCGGCTGCATGCACCCCTTCGACGCGCAACAGCACGTTCACGAGATCCTCGCTATCTTCACCATCGGCGCCGGTACGCGCCAACATCGGTTCGTCGATATAGGAGTAACAATAGCGCCCTTCGCTCGAAAAACGCATCACGGCAAGCACTTCGCCGAGCAATCGAATCGCCGCAATGCGCTTGTTGCCGAATATCTCATCGGTGATGCGCTCCTTCTCGGCGCCCGCGCGCATGAGTTCTGCAGAGAGTTCGAGCGTCTGCGGCGTCGTATTGCTGTGCATGAACCCGCCGGTATCGGTCATGATCGTCGTCAAAATACAGGTCGCGATCCGCGCGTCGATCGGGATCCCGAGTGCGCGCAAGATTCGCACCACCACCGTACCGGTCGAGGTCTCTTCGGGAATCACCAAGTTGTAGGCGCCGAAGTGCGCGTTCCCGAGGTGATGGTCGATATCGAGCATATTCTCGCGCGTCAGCGGCGGAAGAAACTCGCCCGCCCGAGTCGGATCGCTCATATCGCAGAACACGAAGAGGGCGTCCGGAGGAAAATCGGGCGGCAACGCACGCGCGACGAACTCGGAATCGGGAAGAAAACGCAGGTTGCGCGGCACCGGATCTTGTTGGAAGTACGCGACCCGTTTCCCGAGTTGCTTTAATGCCAGCCCCAGTGCGAGTCCGGCGCCCAGCGTGTCTCCATCGGGCTTCACGTGGCTCACCATGACGAACGCCTCGCGACGGCGTAACTCGTCTACGACCTGAGCGAGATCATCCGTCTTCGTTTGTGCGTGCATCCTGGCTCTCCTCAACGGGCGGGGCCGGCGCGCGACGCATCGCGTCTTCGCGCATCGTGCGAGCGAGCTCGATCGCGCGTTCGACCGAACGATCTTCCTCGAAGAGCAACTCCGGAGTGTAGCGGAGATCGATGCGATGCCCGAGCTCCCCGCGCAAAAATCCCTTCGCACTCTCGAGCGCGTCGAGCGTCTGCCGCGCCGCATGGCGATCGCCGATCACCGAGACGTGAACCTTGCAGAATCGAAGATCATCGGTCACTTCCACGCGCGTCACCGTCGTGAAGCCCAACCGGGGATCTTTCAGCTCTTGCGTGATTAAGATACCCAGAATACGCTGGATTTCGTGATCGATCCGAGCTAAGCGTTGGGCCTTCACGCGGCGGCCTTACGAGGCCCCAACGAGTTCGGCCGCGACTTGTTCGGTGGTAAAGGACTCGATGACGTCGCCGTCCTTGAGGTCGCTAAAGCGCGCGACTTGAATGCCGCACTCAAAGCCCTCGGCGACTTCACGGACGTCATCCTTGATGCGTCGCAGGCTCTCGATCTCTCCGGTAAAGACGACCGTCCCGTCGCGCAGAACGCGGATCTTCGAGTTCCGCAGAATCTTGCCGTCGCGCACGTAGCAGCCCGCGATCGTACCGACTTTGCTGACCTTGAAGATCTGCCGAACTTCCGCGTGACCGAGCGTTACTTCACGCACCACCGGCGCGAGCATTCCGCGCATCGCCTTCTTCAGATCGTCTTCGATATCGTAGATGACCTGATAGAAGCGAAGGTCGACGCTTTCGTTGTCGGCCAGGCGTTTCGCCGTTTCGTCGGGGCGAACGTTGAAGCCGATCAACACGGCGTTCGAGGCGCTCGCGAGGTTGACGTCGTTCGGCGTAATCGCACCGACGCCGCCGTGAATGACGCGAATCTCGACATCGTCGTTGGAGAGCGATTCCATGCGCGCGCGCAGGGCCTCCACCGATCCTTGGCCATCGGCCTTCACGATGATGTTGAGTGTCTTCTTGCCTTCGGTCGGCATCGACATGAAGGTCTCGAGCGAGACTTTCTGCGTCGTCGTCGCCGCGATGCGAACGTCGCGACGGCGCGACTTCCGCTTGTCGGCGGCTTCGCGCGCGACGCGTTCGTCGCTAACGACGACCAACGTGTCGCCGGCCGACGGGATATCTTGGAGACCCATCACTTCGACCGGAATCGAGGGGCCGGCCTTCTTCACCTGACGGCCTTTGTCGTCGATGAGCGCGCGGACTTTACCGAAGGTACCGCCGACCACGACGATATCGCCGACGCGCAACGTACCGGTCTGCACGAGCACGGTCGCCACCGCGCCGCGGCCGCGATCGAGCGAAGACTCGATGACGACGCCGCCGGCACGACGGTTCTTGTTGGCCTTGAGATCGCGAATATCGGCTTCGAGCAGCACGGTCTCCAGAAGATGGTCGATCCCCTCGCCCGTTCGCGCCGAGACCGGCACCATCTCGGTTTTGCCGCCCCAGTCGACCGGCTGCAAGCCGAGCTCGGAGAGCTGCTGCTTCACACGGTCGGGTTGGGCATCGCCCTTGTCGATCTTATTGATCGCGACCACGATCGGGACGCCCGCCGCCTGCGCGTGGTTGATCGCCTCGCGCGTCTGCGGCATAACGCCGTCGTCGGCAGCGACGACCAAGATGGCGACGTCGGTGACGCGCGCGCCGCGCGCGCGCATCGCGGTGAACGCTTCGTGGCCCGGCGTATCGATAAACGTGATCTTCCGATCGTTGTGCTCGACGGTATACGCGCCGATTTTCTGCGTGATGCCGCCGGCTTCGCCCGCCGCGACATCGGCACGCCGAATTTTATCGAGCAACGAGGTTTTCCCGTGATCGACGTGGCCGAGCACCGTGACGACCGGCGGCCGCGGCGTCATCATCTCCGGACGATCCTCTTCCTGCTCGACCGTCACTTCTTCGCCGGCCTCTTTCACGACGGCGTTAAAGCCGAACTTCTTCGCGACCGCCGTCGCGACGTCGGCCGGAATATTCTGATTGATCGTCGCCATCGTCCCCATCTTGATGAGTTCGGTGATGACGTCTTTCGCCGGTACGATCATCGAGGTCGCGAGTTCTTGAACCGTCAGCAGGTCGGGAATCTCGATGGTCTCGAGCTTCTTGCCCGTATCGATCGGCGAACTCTCGCTCTTCTTTTTCCGAGCGCGCTCCTTTTCGAGCAGCAGATCTTTTTCGCGATCTTTTTTCGCCGTCGCTTTCTCTTGGTGGCTGCGCTTATCTCCAGGGCGACCGCCCGAGGAGGGCGCGGGGGCGTCGGTCGCTCCCGGCACCGGCACACCGGGTGCACCCGCGGGGCGCGCTCCAGGCGCGAGCGGACGGAAGGGACCGTTGCCCATCGGTCGGCGCGCAACGGGCGCACCGGGGCGCCCCATGCCACCGGGCTGCATGCCGGGGGGAGGCGCGCTCGGAGAGGCCGAGGCGGCGGTCGTCGGCGGCGGCGCAGGGCGGCGCGGCGGAACGATCGAGGATTGGCCGTGCGGAACGGGGCGGAGCCGAGGAATCGGTTGGTCGCCGAGCGGCCGCGGAGTGGGGCGGAACGGCGCGGCGGGAGCCCCCGGGGAAGCAACCGGACGAACCGGCGCAGCACCCGGCGGCGCAACAGGGGGCGCCTTCGGAACGGGCGGGGCTTTGGGCGTGGGCGGCGCCTTGGGGACGGGCGGCGATAGCGGAGCGGGCGGAGCTGCCTGCGGAGCGGGCGGCTCTGAGGCTGGAATGAGGGCCTCTGCGACGCTTTCGGCGACCGGCGGCGTTGCGGCCTTGCGCGGCGTGCTCGCTCGCACCGGCGTCGTGACCGGGCGCAGACGGGGTGTCTCGGGCTCGGGGGCCTTCGGTTTCGGCGCGGCAGCGGGCGCAGGTCTCTCCGCGACCGCTTCGGCGGGCGCGGGTGGCGTTGGCGCAACCGAAGCGGCGGGGGGAGCGCTCGGCGCGGCCGCCGCGGTAGGCTTGAGCAGTACGCTCCGAACCAGGTCGGCGACCTGATCGGGAACGACCGTCAGCGCGTTCTTTGCTTCGAAAAGCCCGCCCAGGCGCTCGTTAAAGAGCACGATGAGCTCCTTCGAAGAGAGCCCCACCTCTTTTGCGAGTTCGAAAATCTTGACTTTCCGAGTTGCCAACGTCAGCCTTTCTCAATGCTCCCCAAATGGGAGCCCCCTATTAAACCATACTCTCGTGCACTCTGCCCAAGACCGGGGTAGCGTCTATTCCGCTCGGCGCGCTGCGCGCATGCCTCCGAGCAGAGATACGCCCCCCGCCCGGGGAGCCGTCGTTCCCCCGGTGCGCTGCCCTTCCAGCCCGCTCCCGCCCGCACGAAACGGTAGAGAGCGCCCTGCTCGAAGCGCTTTCGGCAGCCGACGCACTGCCGTTGCGGTTCCAACTCCGACTACGCGCCGCCTCCAGCGAGCCGCTCCCGGCGAAACTCCTCGAGTTTGCGAATGAGGTCGGCATCGAGGTCGAGAGACTCCGCAACCGCTTCGCCGTCGGGAAGCTCTTCTTCGGCGATCGCCTCCTCTTCGGCTCCCATCACTCCGCTCTCGCGCTGCGCGATGTAACTCGCGCGCGATTCGGCGGCCTCGCTCTCGGAGGTGATATCGAGACGATAGCCGCTCATCCGCGCGGCGAGGCGCACGTTCTGCCCGTCCCGTCCGATCGCGAGCGAGAGTTGGTAATCGGGCACGGTGACGAGCGCGACGCCATCTTCTTCGAAGATCTCCACAGCAACCACCTTCGCCGGAGCGAGGGCGTTCATGATGAACGTCGTTGCGTCGTCATCCCATTTGATGATGTCGACTTTCTCGCCGCGGAGATTGTCGGTGACGTTGGCGATACGGCTCGATTTCGGGCCGAGGCACGCACCGATCGGATCGATCTCCGCACGCGTGCTGCGAACCGCGACTTTCGAGCGGCTTCCGGCTTCGCGGGCGATCGCCATGATCTCAACGAGCCCGTCGGCGATCTCGGGCACTTCGGCCTCGAGTAAGCGCTGCACCAAACCCTCGGCGGCACGCGAGAGTATGACCTGCGGGCCCTTCGCCGATTTCTTGACGTCGAGAACGTAGGCA
>JABEUX010000069.1 GCA_013044185.1 Vulcanimicrobiota bacterium
CGCGACGAGCGCTTAAGCGAGCGGCGAGGAGCCTGACATTGCTTCTCCGAGCCGCGAGCGTCTAGCGAGCCGCGATTGGCGTCGCCGTCGATGCGAGCGCCGCCTCGATACGGCGCTTGCAGCGCCTACTCGGCGTGACATTTACCGCTACTCGACGCAACATTCACCGCTACTCGGCGTGACATTTACCGCTACTCGGCGTGACAACGACCGCTACTCGGCGCGACATTCACCGCTACTCGGCGTGGCGGCGAGCGCTATCGCAGTGCGAACAACTGCGTGGCGACGATCGCGCCGATCCCAACGAGCATCGCCGTACCGACGATCGCCCACGCGAGCGGTAGTGCGAGGGCCTCGCCGCGGCGCAGAGCGCGGTCGGTAAGAGCGTAGCGAAGGGCACCGGCGATGCCGAAGAGCACGCCGACGATCGCCATGACGACCCCGAACCACGAGGCCATTCCCTCGTTCACCGTGCTTTTTAGGTGGAGCACCACGGAAAATTCGCGTAAAACGAGCGAAAAGCGCGCGATAACGAAGCCGAACGCGATAAACGAGAGCGAGGTTCGCACGTAGGAAAGGAAGGTGCGCTCGTTCGCGAGGACGTCGTTCGGTTTAATCTCGGAGGACTGAAACATGTGGCGCGGTTACCCGTGGGAGGCGGACGTTCCTAGGGGCAACGCGAAGAAAACCCCATGAGCGAGCTTCAAGAACGCGCGAGCCACGACCCCGAGAACCCGCAAGCCCTGATCGATTTTATGTCCTCGGGTTGGCTGCACCAAGCGCCCGTCCGCAAGGCGCACCCCGAGATCGCCCGCTTCCAGGCGCGGCGGGGCGAACTCTCCGAGCGATTTCCAGGCGAGTATCTCGTGCTCTCCGCCGGCACCGAACTCGTGCGCGCGAACGACACGAATTTTCGCTTCCGCCCCGAGAGCGATTTTGCATACCTGATGGGGGGCGGCGAACCCGACGAACTGCTCGTTTTCGAACCCGACGGCGCCTGCCATCGCACCCGGCTTTTTACCGCGGCGCACAATCGCGGCACCGCGGCGTTCTTTACCGATCGCGTGCGCGGCGAACTCTGGGTCGGCCGCCATCGCGGTCTCGATGAGAGCCAGGCCTATTATGCCGTCGATTCCGTCGCCGATCTCTCCGAGAGAGCCGAGTACCTTCGGGAGATTCACGCCTCCGGCAAACGCGTGCGCGTTCTTGGTGAAGATGCCGAACTCGCCGAGACGCTCGGCGAAATGCGCCTCATCAAAGACGAGTACGAGATCGCGGAATTGCGTAAAGCCGTCGAGATCACCAAACGTGGTTTCGAAGATGCTATTCGCGTTATGCGCGCCGGGCGTGGCGAACGGGCGATCGAAGCCGCATTTTGGGCGCGCGCACGTATCGAAGCGAACGATGTCGGCTATCTCACCATCGCGGCGGCCGGGCACCACGCCTGCACGCTCCATTGGAATCGCAACACCGGTCTGCTCGAATCGGGAACGTTGCTCTTACTCGATGCCGGCGTAGAGTGCGACTCGCTTTACACCGCCGACGTTACGCGTACGCTTCCGATCGGCGGCCGTTTCAGCCGACAACAACGCGTCGTCTACGAACTGGTGTGGGAGGCGCAGCGCGCCGCAATGGCCGCGGTCGTTCCCGGGAACGAGTTTCGCGAGCCGCACCGGCGCGCGATGGGCGTCCTCGCCGAAGGGCTGATCGAACTCGGTATTCTCACTTGCTCGGTCGAAGAAGCGCTCGACCCCGAACGGCAACTCTACCGCCGCTACTCGTTGCACGGCGTCAGCCACATGCTCGGCATCGACGTTCACGATTGCGCTCGCGCGCGCATGGAGACCTACCGTTACGGGACGTTACGCGAAGGCATGGTCCTCACCGTCGAACCCGGGCTCTATTTCCAGCCAGACGATGCGACGGTACCCGAAGAGTATCGTGGCATCGGCGTACGCATCGAAGACGATATCGTCGTTACCGCGACCGGTGGTGAAAATCTCTCGGCGATTTTACCCTCGCGCATCGACGACGTCGAACGCTGGATCGCAACGCTACACGCATGAGCGAGGCGTCGCCGCAGTACGGCGAACGCATCGCAGCCCTCGAACCGCTGGGAACGCAGACCGTTCCCGACGGCGAGCGGCATGGGCGCGCGCGCGATCTCTTCGCGCTTTGGTACTCGGCGAACGCCGAAATCGCAACCTGGATGGTCGGCATCTATATCGTCGCACTCTACGGTACCGATCTGCGTTCGGCGGCGATCGGCATTATCGTCGGCAATCTCGCGGGCTACGCGTTGCTCGGCTGGCTCAGCACGCGTGCGCCGCACGACGGCGTACCGCAGATGGTTGCCTCGCAACGCGCGTTCGGCCGCAGCGGGAATCGCGCGCCGGCGACGTTGGCCTTTCTCGCCGGCGTCGGCTGGTTTGCGGTCAATAGCGTCTTCGGCGCCTACGCGCTCACGACGCTAACGCACTGGCAATTCTCGGCGAGCCTTGCAACGTTGGTGCTCGCACAGGTCGCGCTGGCGATGTACGGGCACAATCTCATCCACGCCTTCCAACGCGCCGCCGTCGCCCTCCTCACCGCGGGGTTCGTCGCGATCGCCGTCGCGACGATCGCACAACACCCGGCAATGAGCGGATTCCACGCCGATGCGCCGCTTGCGATCGGCGGAGCGCTCGCCGGCTTCTCATTCGCCGTCGCACTTTCGTTCTCGTACGCGACCGGTTGGCTGCCCTGTGCCGCCGATTACGCACGCTACTTGCCGCGCGAGACATCGCAGCGCGCGTTATTTTGGTATAGCTTTCTCGGCAGCGCGTTGCCCTGCATCGCGATCGAGCTCCTCGGCGCGCTCGCGGCGAGTGCACTCGGGCAGCGCGCCGACGCCGCGCAGTCGCCGACCGATGCAATCGCCGCACTCTTGGGGCACGGCCTCGTTGCCGGAGTTGCACTCGCAACGATCGTGCTCGGCACGCTCACCGCGAACAGCATGAACCTCTATTCCGGAGCGCTCGCAGCGCTGGTCGCCACGCGCATCGCCGTGCCGCGCGTCGCCGCCGCGCTCCTGGTCGGAGGTATCGGTGCGGCGATTGCCTTCTTCGGCAGCAATCCGCGCGTCGCCGCCGAGGGCTACTCGAATTTTCTCCTACTGCTCTCGTACTGGACCGCCCCGTGGGCCGCCGTCGTGCTCTTCGCGCGCGAGCGCGACGACCCACAACGAGCGATGGGCATTCGCGCCGGCACCGTCGCCTGGATCCTCGGCGTACTCGCTTCGCTGCCGTTCTGGAACCAGGCCTGGTATATCGGCCCGGTGCCGCGCGCCTTTCCCCCCCTCGGCGACCTCTCGTACGAGGTCGGGTTCGTCGTTGCCGCGGCGGCGATCTTCGTGCTGCAACGAAACTTTTCGCGCACCCCCGGGTAGAGCACCCGGAGATCCTCGCTGCAAGGGAGATTTTGTGTTATCCGTCGAGCATATTCAAAAAAGTTTCGGTAGCGTTCGGGCGCTTCGGGATGTCTCGTTCTCGATCGGTGCCGGTTCGGTCTTCGGCCTCCTCGGCCCCAACGGATCGGGAAAGACGACCACGATGCGCACCATCCTCAACATTCTCAATCCCGACGCCGGGCACGTGACCTGGAACGGGAAAGCGATCGATCGAGTGATGCGCCGCCGCTTCGGCTACCTTCCCGAAGAGCGCGGCCTCTATGGCAAGATGGCGGTGCGCGAACAAATTATCTATTTCGGTCGGCTGCACGGTCTGCACGAACCCGAGGCGGCGAAGCGCGCCGATGCATGGATCGAGCGGCTCGAGATCGGCACCTACGCGCTGCGCCCCGCCGCCGAACTCTCGAAGGGGAACCAGCAGAAGGTACAGATCGCCTGCGCCGCGTTGCACGAACCCGAGCTTTTAATTCTCGACGAGCCCTTCTCCGGGCTCGATCCGGTCAACGCCGATATTTTGCTCGCGGTCCTACTCGATCTGAAGGCGAAGGGCACGACGCTCGTGCTCTCCAGCCATCAGATGTGGCAACTCGAACAGCTCTGCACCGCATATTGCATCATCAATAACGGCGAGACGCGCGCAACCGGAACGCTCGCGGAACTCCGCGCTGCGTGGCCGACCCGGCTCGTCCGCGTCGGGCCCGATAGCCAGGCGCTGCGCGGTGCGGCCGCCGGCCTCGGCGCGACGATTGCCGGAAGCGAAAACGGCGATCTCGATCTCAACGTTCCCGCGAACAGCGACTTCGCCGCGATGCTCCGCACCTTCGTCGGCGCCGATTCCATCGTCAAATTCGAGGTCGTCGAACCTTCGTTACACGATATCTATCTTCGCGCGATCGGAGCTGCGGCATGAACGATTTCATCACGGTCTATTCCGGCGATCTCATGCGCCGAATCAAATC
>JABEUX010000070.1 GCA_013044185.1 Vulcanimicrobiota bacterium
CCTCGACACCGATGGGCACAATATCTTTTGCAGCGGTCAATTTCGGAACGATGGGGAGATCGTAACCGGGTATTCCGGTTTTCAAGATTATCTGGTTTCCTACGGCGGAGCCGGAGGCGCCGGAGCGGCCTGCGGCCCTCACCGGGTGGTGCGTGGATTTTCAACGCTGGCGTCAACGAGTTCCGTTTCAAAGAATGGCGCGGCGATGAAAATCCCAACGCTATCGCGCGCTCTCCTTCGGCGGTGGTACCGAATCGGGCTTCGCCATCTACTCGCAGGTGCCGCAGGGGGCGGTGGCTCGGCGCGAGTCGGCGAGGTAGGGGGCCCCGGCGCATACGGACTCTATATTCAGGCTCGACGGATCGATGCGGGAATCATTCGCGCCTCAGGCCTGAATGGATGCAGCGGACGAGGTACATGCGGAGCTGCTGCCGGTGGCGGCGGAGGCGGGGGCGCGATTATTCTCGCGTATGGAAACGCCGGCCTCGTACCGGGTCGCTATCTTACCCGCGGTGGGAGCGGCTCGATGGGGGCTTGCGGTACCGGCGGCAGAGGCGGCAGCGGCAGCGCCGCGACGTTTTCGTTCGGGCGAATGCCCCCCATAGCGCCGATGCCTGAGCGCGATCCGTTCTCGGGCGTGTCGTCGACGCGAATTACAAACGTAACCTTCGCTCGACGCGGATCGATGTATACCGTCACGATCGTTGGTAGTGGTTTTGGCACCGTAGCGCATATAGCCGGTCGCAGAAAACTCCAACGCTTCCGCATCGCAAACTCATCGGAACGTTTCGAAGCCGGTTATAGCGGAGATCGTATTCCGTTAGACTATCGCAGATGGTCGCCTCGCCGGATCGTTGTTGCCGGCTTTCACGCATATCCAGGGGACTGCATTGCGATCGGAATATGGAATCCAGCGACGCATCAGGCCGCAGCCTGGGGCGGAAACGTTCCACCCGTTCCGGTAGGTGTGCCGCATATTTCCTCGGCGCGCGTCGCCGCGTCCGGCGAAGTGACCATCCTTGGGTCGGGATTTGGCGCTACTCCTTCACGTGTTCCCTTCGCAAGCAACCAAAATCTCGTCATCCTCTCAGACTTGGCGTATCATTCGACAAACGGCGGGCCATCGATTTTATACAGCATCGGGGGTACCTGGACGCCGACCACGGTGCTTGTCGATTACTGGTCGAATACAAAAATCGAGATCGCCGGCATTGAGGGATCGAAGGGCATCGACAACATGCGAATCAAGTGCGGAGATCCGGTATCGGTTGAGGTGCAAAATGCATGGTCGAAAACACTGACGGGATGGGGCGGCGTGGCGCAGTAGTGGGCTGAACGTTTGCTGAGGCTTGGGTGACGAGCGATTGAGTTTGAAGCGAGCGATCTGTTGGTGCTGGGCATTCGTTCCGGAGGTGAGCCAGATCGAGCAGTCGGGGGCGCGCGCGAGGCCGTCGGTCGAGAACGAGTTGAGCGGATACTCTTCGATCGCGCCAGTCGCACGAATTCGGTCGATCTGCGGTACTGTTTCTGCCACATAGAGCGAACCGCGGCAACACGTAGCTCGCGATGACGCCGCGCGCGTTCATGTGGAAGATTCCTGCTCCGACCAAGAGCAGTCGGCGTGCGTATCGGCTCGGGCGTCGAGGTACCCTCTCGGGGGGGCTTACGAGCGAAGGTCGCCTCGCTCGGCTCGGGCCGCAATGGCGTGTGCCATGCCGCCGAAGATCAACGCATGAAACGGCGCGACCGCATACCAGTAGAGCACGCCAAAGAGGCCGCGCGGTTCGAAAAATGCTGTTTGCGTGAGCCGTGCCGTGCCGTCGGGCAAGGGCTCCGCTGAAAATTCGAGCCATGCATCGCCGGGGAGTTTCATTTCGGCACGCAACCGCAACAGGTGCCCGGGCTCGTACGCTTCGACTCGCCAAAAATCCACCGCGTCGCCCAAACGCAGATCGCTCTCGCTCCGTCGTCCGCGTCGCAATCCGACGCCGCCCACCGCCCGGTCCATAATTCCGCGCAGTCTCCACAGCCAATTCCCGTAGAGCCAGCCGCCCCGTCCACCGAGTTGTGAAAAAACGGAGGCAAGCGCGCGTGGCGATGTGCGAGCGACGCACTCCCGCCGATCGATGAGCATGCCTTCGCGGACGCCCGAGAAATTCGCGGGAAGTCCGCGAACGTCGAATGCATCGAACCAGGTCGTTTCGGGGGCGTTGGTGCGGTAGCGGTCGAGCGCGCGCGTGACGGCACGGTCGAAACCATCGGGAACGATCTGCGGAAAATCCGCGGCCGCCGAAGGATCGCGAACGACGACTTCGTTGCTCAATCCGAGGATAAGCGGTTGTGCGAGGCGCGCGGGGATGGGGGTAACGATGTGCACCCAGTAGGATGAAAGGCGCGGGGTAAAAAACGGAACGATAATGACGCGGCGTTTGAGATTGCGCAGGCGCGCGTAGCGGAGCATCATCTCGCGATACGTGATCGTCTCCGCTCCGCCGATTTCGTAGATCTTGGACTCGCGCGACGGAAGATCGAGTGCCGCGATGAGATAGAGGAGGACGTCGCGCACGGAGATTGGTTGCGAGAGCGTCGTCACCCAGCGGGGCGCGATCATCACCGGCAGCCGCTCGGTGAGATAGCGCAACATTTCGAACGAGATGCTTCCGCTTCCAACGATCATTGCCGCGCGAAACTCGATGCACTGCACGCCGCTCGCACGCAAGATCTCACCGACCTCGTGTCGACTGCGTAGATGATGCGAGAGCTTATCGTCGTCGGTTCCGAGGCCACCGAGATAGACGACCCGCTGCACGTGAGATTCGCGAGCGATTCTTCCGAAGAGCGTTGCTGCCGTGCGGTCGCGTTCTTCGAACTCGAGTGAGTCGCTCATCGAATGGACGAGATAGTATGCCGCATCCATGCCCTCACACGCAGCGCGCAAGCTCTTTTCGTCGAGAACGTCGCCTTCGACGATCTCTGCGCCGGGGAAGCGGCCGTCGAGGCGCTTGGCGTCACGAGCCATGCAGCGAACGGCGTAACCCGCCTCGATCAGGCGCGGAATCAGGCGACCACCGATGTAGCCGGTCGCCCCGGTTACGAGAATCCGCCGAGCGCTCATGCGCTTCGATGCGCTAAGCGTTCGCGCCCGTGCGGCGCGTCGAGCAGAAGGAGCGGCCCGATCGGAACGATGCGCGTCGGGTTGATATCGTCGTGCGTCATATAATA
>JABEUX010000071.1 GCA_013044185.1 Vulcanimicrobiota bacterium
AAGGCTTCGAATGCGCGTCGTTCGTCGTTTGGATTCGTTCCCCAAAATGCGGTGAAGCGATCCTCGTCGGCGAGATAGATGCCGAAAAGATACTCCAAGCCGCGCCCCGGCTCGTAGAGTGGGTCGCCCTCCATGTCGAAGAAGAGATCCCCGGGGTTGGGCTCGGGCAGCAATCCAAAACCACGGAGATCCTCCGGTGGGAGGAGTTCGATCTGCGGCGTACCGCGATCGTGCTGGAGTACTTGCAGGTGTGCTTGGCGCCGGAGAGCGGCGAACGTCTCGCGCGAGATGCCCGGCGGTGCGGAGCGACCGCGCGCCGCCGCGAGCTGATGCATCGTGAGGATCGGCGGTGCGGCATCGGCGAGGCGGCGGATCTGGTCGGAGCGGATACGCGCGACGAGGCTCAAGTGATCGCGTTCCTCGCGGCGGCGCGCACAGCGCCCGCTCCAGGTGCAGAGCGTGCAGTGCGCGACCGGCATGGGTACCTCGTCAAGCCGCTCGGTGAGAGCTCCACCCCGCGCGGCAGCCAACTCTGCGAGAAACGAAGCTTTCAAGTGCCGGTAATAGGCCGAGTATTCGTCGAGCCGGAACGAACGTCGTTCGCCGTTTCCTAAAAGAACGTGCACGAATTCCGGAGCGACGCCGAAAATGCGTTCGAGTTGTTCGCTGTAAAAACAGAGTTGGATGAGAAAGTAGGGCTTCTCTGCGAGCGCAAGTTTTGCGTCTTCGACTTCGTAGCTCCAGGGGCGCCCCGCAGTGGGGCGTTCGACGCGTCGGAGGAAATCCGCGCGCCCGAACCAGGTGCCGTCGAAGAACGTTGCCTGGTAGATCGTTGAGGCGCCGCTCTCCATCGCTTCGATCGTCGCCGCTTCGCCGAGTTGAAATGCAGCGATCGAATCGTGTCGGTGTTCGGGTATCCTGACGACGCGTTCTCCGCTCGCTTCGATGGTCGCGAGGTATCGGCGTTCGTGGGCGATCCCTTTCTCGGCGAGAATCTCCACTTGCGGGTCGATCTCGAGGCGCTCGCGTTGCTCGCCGATTGCAGAGAAGTCGAGCGCGGTTAACGTCCGACATTCAAGATAGCGGTTGAGATCGGAGCCCGAAAAAATCGCGCGTCCATCGACGAGTTGCACGTGCTGCCCTCCCCTATCGTTCCGATCGGTTCCTGCAAGGATGATGGGCGTTGCGGGCGGGAACGATGGGGGATGCCGCTTCGAAATCCGTTGCTGCCGCTCTATGCCGGGCGCGTGCTCCGTAGCGTCTCGCAGGGATACCTCGCGATCGTGGTGCCGCTTTACTTGCTCTCGTTGGGATATAGCGCAACGGCGGTAGGGCTTCTCATCGCGATCGGCGCGGGTTCGGGAGCGCTGCTGACGCTCGCGGTCGGTGCGCTCGCCGACCGTATCGGTCGCAAGCCGATCCTCGCGGCCTTCGGCATTCTCACGGCGCTTGCAGGCGTCGTTTTTGCGCTCCAGGGTAATTTTGTCGTTCTCGCTATCGCCGGTGCGCTCGGCACCATCGGGCAGGGTGGAGGCGTCGGCAGCGGTGGTGCCTTCGGCCCCTATTTTGTCGCCGAGCAAGCGCTCACTGCAGAGCTCTCCGGTGACGATCGGCGAACCGCAGTCTTCGCGCGCCTCTCGCTGGTCGGGACGGTCGGCAGCATCCTTGGCGCGGGGCTCGCCGTCTTTCCCGCACGCCCGCTCTTCTGGCTCACGGCAGCGATTGGGATCCTGCTCGCGCTCGTCGTCCTGCCGATTAAAGAGCAACGCACGCGAGCGATCAGAGCGCGCTCGAAGGCCTCGCTCGCACCCTCCACGTGGAGCTTGATCCGTCGCTTCATGCTGACCAACGCGACCAACGGGCTGGCGATCGGCTTCCTCGGCCCAATTTTGGTGCTCTGGTTTCACGAGCGTTACCACGTGAATGCCGACCAAATCGCGGTGCTCTACACCACCATCAATCTGCTCTCGATCCTCTCCTATCTCGGCGTTACGCGGATCGTGGCGGCGATCGGTGGAGCGGTGCGTACCGTCGTGGCGTTACGGGTCCTCTCGTGCATTTTGCTCGCAGCGATTCCGTTTGCGCCGAATTTCGTGCTCGCAGGGGCACTCTATGCCGTGCGGATGTTGCTGAACATCGTCACCTTCCCGGTGCGTCAGTCCTATGCGATGGGCATCATCCCGGCCTCGGAGCGTTCTCGCGCCTCGGCGCTCTCGAATCTCCCAGCGCGCGTCGGTTCGATGGGCGGCCCGTTGGTCGCCGGAGCGCTCATCGAACACGCCTGGATCGGGCTCCCGCTGGAATTCGCCTCGGCGTTGCAATTGCTCAATGCAGGGCTTTATTGGCTCTTTTTTCGCAACTTGCCGCCCCCTGAAGAAGTTGAGGAAGAGGTATGATGAATGTATTTGCGGTTCAATCGGCGACAGCCGGTCGCGTCGAGCGCGACGAACGAGCGATTCCAGCGCCGCCGGCGGGCAGCGTGCGCATCCGCGTCGAGGCATGCGGTATCTGCCACAGCGACGCGCTGACGGTCTTAAACGTTTGGCCGGGCATCGTGTTCCCTCGCGTTCCCGGGCATGAAATCGCGGGGAAGATCGATGCGATCGGCGAGATGGTGACCGGCTGGCAGCTCGGCGACCGCGTCGGCCTCGGTTGGCACGGAGGGCATTGCGGAATCTGCGATCGCTGTCGGCGCGGCGATTTTTTGACCTGTCGTTCGTTGCAGGTACCTGGAATAGCGTACGACGGCGGCTACGCGCAATACGCAATCGCTCCGGCGGACGCGCTGGCGCGCATTCCCGACGCTCTGACCGCAAGTGAAGCGGCGCCACTCATGTGTGCGGGCGTCACGACGTTTAATGCGTTGCGGCATAGCGAAGCGCGCCCGGGCGATCTCGTTGCGATTCTCGGGATTGGTGGGCTCGGGCACCTCGGCGTGCAGTATGCCGCAAAGATGGGCTTCGAGACGGTTGCAATCGCACGCGGAGAATCGAAGCGCGAACTCGCGCTCGAACTCGGCGCCCAGCATTATATCGATAGCGAGCGTGGCGATTTCGGCGCGGCGCTGCAGAAGCTCGGCGGCGCGAAGGTCGTGCTCGCAACGGCAACCTCGGCGAAGGCGATGGAGCCCGCAATGGGTGGGCTCGCGATCGACGGATCGTTGCTGATCGTGGGAGCCTCGATGGAGCCGCTCTCACTCAATACGGCAGCGATGATCGGCGGCCGACAGAGCGTGAAGGCGTGGCCGTCGGGTACCTGCGTCGACTCCGAAGCGACGATGGCGTTTAGCGCACAGAGCGGCGTGCGCGCGCGAATCGAGGAGCGCCCACTCGATGAGGCGCCGGCGGCATTCGATCGAATGATGAGCGGAGCGGCTCGCTTCCGCATCGTTCTTACGATGTGAGGTTCGCGCACGACGCCGAACGATGAAGCCCCCGTTACGCCTTCGCCGCGGCGATGATCGCGCGCACGATCGTACTACGGATGCGCCCATCTTCAAGTTGCATCAACCCTTCGATCGTGCAGCCGGCAGGCGTGGTTACCGCAGTTTTGAGTGCAGCGGGGTGCTCGTCGCTCGCTAAGACCGATGCGGCCGCACCCAGGAGCGTTTGCGCGACGAGCGTGCGCGAGGTTTCGTAGGAAAAACCCAACTTTATCCCCGCGTCGATCCATGCTTCGACGATGACGTACGCATACGCGGGGCCGCAACCGTTCATGGCGGTCGCCGCATCCATCAAACGTTCCTCCACTCGAACCGTGCGCCCCATCGCTGCGAAGATTGTTTCCGCGCATGCGATACCCGTTGCGTCGCTCTCGCAGGCCAATGCGGTCATCCCGACGAGCTCGCTCACGGGGAGATTCGGCATCGCTCGCACGACGCCGACGCCTTGAGGAAGCAACTCGCGAAGAAAAGCGAGCGTCGTTTTCGCAGCGACGCTGACGAGCGTACTATCGTGCTTCAGTGCCGGTGCGAGCGAGGCGAGGGCGGCGCGCACCTGAAGAGGCTTGACGCAGAGGAGAACGACATCGGCCTCACCGGCGGGAGCGCAATCGTCGCTGCGACCGAGAATGCGAACGGGCCACGATGGGCGCGCACGTCGAAGACCCTCGGCGATCGCGTGACCGATCTTTCCATTTCCGACGATGACGATGTCCATACTATGCAAAACTCCCTTTGGAGAAAGTCGAGAAAGAAAATAAAAAAACGCCGCTCCGACTGGAGAGCGACGTTTCGCAAGCGATCCTCCCTGCGCGCGCTATCCGGCCGGCACCCTTTGGGGCGGCGTAGGAGGGCACGGAGGCAGTAAGTGAAGGATCACGGTCCGGGGATCATACCCGGAGAACGCCGGAGCGTCAAGGCTCGGGCGATAGCGGGAAGAGCGGAAGATCGCGTACGGACTCGGCGCTCGTTGGTGAGGCGAGCAGATCTGCTCCATCGTTTCCGATATCGTTCACCGAGCGCGTCACTTCGCGCGGGTAGAAATGCGGCGCGCGGTCGGAGCGCGGCACGAGGAGTTGGTGGCGTTGTTGCGGAGAGGTGTGCTCGTCGAGCCAATGCAACGCATCGGCAGGCTCGATAACGACCGGCTCGCGGTGATGGATCGGCGCGAGTTCGAAACGCGAGGCTCGCGTAAGAATGGAAAAGCACGGTGAGCCATCACGCAGCTCCCATAGAGCGGCGAAGAGCAGCGGGCGCTCGTCGTCGGCCGTAATATAGAATGGCCTCTTTCCACTCGGCGTCGGCTCCCATTCGAACCAACCGTTTGCTGGCACGAGGGCGGGGCGCTCGACGAACGAACGACGATAGAGCGGGCGCTCTGCAACGCTCTCCGCTCGCGCGTTAAATGTGTGCGGAATGCCGAGACCCCAGGTGGCGAGGCTTGCGTGCAGATCGCTTCGTACGATCGTCGTGCGTTGCGCTGGAGCGATATTGTAGCGCGGCGGAACGATGGCATCGAAATCGGGTGCGAGGAGAACGAACGGGAAGGCCGCTGCGATATCGGTGCGCCGCGCAAAAAATGAAAACCTACCGCACACGAGCGTGCGCTCCATCCGTTGTAGCCAGGACGAGTGCGCCCTGCGGGCGTACCGTCGCCCGATGAGCGAGGAACCGCAACTGCTCGCCCTCGAGGGCGGCGAGATCGAGTTTGTCTACAATCGAGGGCGCAGCGCCGCCGCTCCCATCATCGTCTTCCTGCACGAAGGGTTGGGTACGCTGAGACTCTGGCGCGACCTTCCCGCGCGCCTTTGCGAGAGCACGCCGTATGGCTCGCTGGTGTACTCCCGCTTCGGCAACGGTTTTTCCAGCGAACTCCGCAGCGCTCGAACGCCATCGTACATGCACGACGAGGCTCTCATGGTGCTTCCGGAGATTCTCGACCGATTGGAGATCGAGCGTCCCCTGCTCCTCGGGCACAGCGACGGCGGATCGATCGCAGCGATCTTCGCCGGGGCATTCCCGGCTCGCTGTTCGGGACTCATCCTCGAAGCGCCGCATGCAATGGTCGAGCAGCGATCGATCGACGCGATCGCGGCGATCGGGTCGCGCTACCGCAGCGATGCGGAGTTGCGCGCGCGGATCGGGCGCCACCATCGTAACGGCGACAGCACGTTCTTCGGTTGGAACGATATCTGGCTTCACCCCGATTTTCGCAACTGGAATATCGAAGCGTACGTCGCACGGATCACGGCTCCGATTCTTGCAATTCAGGGCACCGAAGACGAGTACGGGACGCTCGAACAGATCGACCGCCTCGCCGCGGCGGCGCCCAGAGAGGTCGATCGCGTGCTGCTCGCGCGTTGCTGTCATGCGCCGCATCGCGACCGCGCCGAGGTCTTCTTGGCGCTCGCGCGCGCGTGGATCGCCGAACGCCGTTAGGGCGAACCCGCGCGTTGGCAGCGTTCGACGCTCGGACTATCGCTCGGGAAAACGACGAACATCGTCCCGCTTTTTACGACGATGTTATTGCCGTGGTGGAAATAATTGAAGGCGCCGATGGCGACGCTTACGCCGGGAATCGGTATCGCGCCGAGATAGCCTGGCAGATTCCCGGACTTCCCGTTGCGCACGAGATCGTTCGCACGATGGTCGAGGACGACGCCGTAGTGTTGGCCATGCAGCACGAAGTAGCGCGGTTCGAGCACGAGCGTTCCCGAGACACCGTGCTGGCCGGCGGGTGAAGCGACGGAGACGACGCCATACCCCACCGTATGCGTTGGAATCACGATGCCGGCGCCGGCGGTGACTGCATTAATGCTCTGGAAGCGAAAGAAATCACCGGGACGAGCGTTCCCAGAATCGATCGTGTCGATCATTTCTACGGCGACCGGCGTGCAGGGGGCGAGCCCGGCAAAGCTTGCGGCCGGGGAGCGTTGCGGTAATCCAAACAGCGCTACGACGAGCGCCAGGATTGTAAACCGAGTGAAGAAGCGCATGAGATTGCCGTTCTCGGCTTTGCGCTGCCGTTCCCGTGCGTGGCATCACGCCGATTGACCGCTCCCTAAAAAAGGGCAGAGCGGTGTTCCAGGGCGAGCCCGCCGCCGGGTTGCCCGCGACTTCGGAGGACTCCGTGAGGCGCGGAGAGCGCGCGAGCCTCGATGCGGGTAACACGAATCGCTACGAATGCCCGTAACGATGCGAGTCTCGCGCTTCGTTGGTTAGGGTAGGTACAACGTACCGAAGGGAACGCACGCATGAAACTTTTTAAATCGACCCTCGGCCTGCTTCTGGCCACCGGGGTGCTCGTAGCCGGGACGGCGAGCTTTGCCTTGGCCGATGGCCAGGGGCATGGTGACCAGGGGCGCAGCCAACAGAGTAGTCGCCAAAATAATTCAATTCAGTACAATCAATACCGTCGAAATTCGAACCAAAATGATGGCAATGGCGGCGATGATAATAATAACAATAACCAAGGCGACGACCACGGCGGCGATCGTGGCAATTGCAACAACGGCAACAACGGCAACAATGGCAACAATGGCAACAATGGCAACAACGGCAACGAGGGGAATCGTGGAAACCAGTATGGATCGTGCGGCAATGCCAATAATCAGAACGCGCAGATTCAGGGCATCATCACTGGCGTCAACAACGGCCGCATAACGATACTGCAGGGAATCATTCCGATCACCTTCGACGCGACCTACGCCATCCAAAGCAATAACACCAACGGTGCGTTATACCCGACGCGATCGATTACCGCATACGGCTACTACGACAACCAGAACTTCTTCCACGCCAACTCGATCCGCTAACTCTACGCCTACTCCCAAATGAAACGCCGCAGCGGTTACACGCTTCGGCGCTTTCGTGCTGCCCCTCGATACGCCCACTGCGTGGGCTACTCGGGGTAACAGGGGGCTATTATGGCTTTGCGAACTCGATGCGGTCGTGCGCGTAGTCGAACGTAACGACGAAGCTCGCCATGAACCCGCTGCCTAGGTGCCCGTCGCCGGTGCTATTAAGATGCTCGGTCGCCCCGATTTCGAGGTTGGCGAGATGGAGCGACCCCAACGTGATGTCGGCGATCGTACCAAGACGCTCGACGCTGCTGCCGCCGACGCCGCGTACCGAACGAGCCTTGGTGACGTTGAAAAGCGTGGGGTGACGATGAAAAAACCTCGCTCCGAGGTTGATCGTCGATTCGTCGCCTGTATCGACGAGAAGGCGAGCTGGCGTCCTTGCGAGCGTTACCGGTATCGTTGGTACGAGCGAGAGAAAACGAATCGGAATACCGCGCGCTGCATGTGTCGTTCTCGTCGGACGCAAAATGACACGGCGTTTTGGCCCGTCGATCGTAACGTGCGCCGCTGCCAGAAAATCGGTGCCGAGGACCACATCGTAGTTCGTGCCTTCGAGATCGGGTAGCACGATGTAGGTTGCTCTCGGCAGCGTCGTCGCTCCAACGTGCAACGGCGGAGCGTCGACCAACTCGGTAAGGTAACGTCCGATTCCCTTGACTTCGAAGGTGCCGATCGGGTGCAGATGCAGGCGCTCCGCGAGCGAGAGAGTCATGGAGAGCCCGGAGTTGCCGCTATCGATGAGGCAACGGAGCGGCCTACCGGCGATGCTGCAATCGACGACCGGCGTTCGCGCGCGCCGACGCCAGGGTAGTACGACGGATGCGCTCGCGAATGCTAACGGCAACGGATGCGGTTCGGTAAAGGGAGTGCTTTCCAGTTTCAAATGACGGAATCTGATGTACGGCTTCCCATCGCGTTCGATGCGCTCCGGTAGCCGCACCGTTGCAACGTGACGGTACTCGGAGAACCCATAGGTTGTAGATCCGATCTCGACACTCTCGATCAGTCCGTTCCGTCCTACGCGTAGCACGAACGGCGCGATGTCGGGCGATCGCACGTCGATCGCCTCGCCGCCGTCGCCGGTGTGGGGGAGTAACGCTATCGCGCCGCCGGCTTTGCGAAAGCCGGGGCGGAGAAACGCATGGGAGAGTGCGAGCAAGAGCGCGGGCTCGCTGGAGGTTAACCGCGGTGCGGCGATGGGCGCGCCGTTGAGCGTCAGGTCGTCGGCGCGTGCGCCAAAGTAGAAGCGACCGAGACAGAGATCGTTGAGGCAGCGATGCAGCGTCAGTCGATCTCCGCTCGCGTCGATATGCGCGCGCGTCACGACCGCGCCATCGGTAATATCGACGATGGCATCGATATGGGCCGCCCAGAGAGGGCCCGCGGCCGCTCGCATGCGCACGAGGAGGGTCGTGAGGCTCGTCGTTCGCGCCGAAGTCGACGCTGAGAGGGCGAAAAGAAGGGCCATGGTCGCAACGGCGAACCGCATGCGGTGATGTTCGAGCTTCTCGATAGCTATCTTCTTGAGAGTTCTCCCGCGAAGGGGGCCGTCGTCGCGGCCTTGCTCGCTTCGAAGCCGAGCGGCGAGCACGTACGTCCATTCATGGAAGGGATCGCTCGTTTGGGCGAACGGACCCCCGACTTGGCGTTGCTCGCCCTGCGATTGGCGGCGGCGAATCTTCGCGCCGACGATGCGACGGTGTTAGCGCTACGGGATGCATCGCAGCGTGCGCGCTCTGGCGACGCCGCCGCGCGCGAGAGCTATTTTCAAATTCTCCGCGGCGATGGAACGTCGTCAACACCGTGATGCGTTCATAGAGTACCTAACGTGAAACGCTCAGTTTTCCTCTTGTCGGCTATGCTCGCACTCGTACCGAGTGCCCTTTGGGCGCGCCCCTCGCATACGCTCTCGTTCTCGGGACGAGTGGTCGGTATTCATTATCAGCAGCCGAGCATCGACGTGCGCGTCGGGGCGAAGACCCTCGAGGTGACGGTAACCCCGAATACCTCGATCCAGCGATCCGGCGGCTTCGCTACACTCGCCAGCCTTCGGCTCGGCGATCGCGTCGAGGTACTGGCGGCCCGCTCCGGGAAGAGGCTCGTAGCGCAATCGATCAGCGCGCACTGACGTCACGTTCCTCCCTTCCGAAGAAGGAGCCGTTCTGAGCGAGTTCGTCGACCTGGCAGAGGGTGTTCTCGCAGTTGGATTCCCGGGTTCCGAGCTTGAGGCGACGACCCGTGCTGAATTCGCGTTGCGTGGCTTTGGCGGCTACGTCCTTTTTGCGAGAAATCTCCCCTCGCTGGAACGCGCTCGATCTCTCACCGATGCGTTGCGCGCCCTCCGTCCCGACGACCCGACTCCGCTGATCGCTATCGACCAGGAAGGTGGTCGCGTCGCGCGCTTGCGTGAAGGGCTCGCCCCGATGCCCTCGATGATGGCCGTCGGCGCAGCCGACGATCTCGACCTCGCGCGAAAGCTCGGGGAGCAGATGGCACACGATCTGCGCCGTATGGGGATGAACCTCGATTTTGCACCGGTCCTCGATCTCGCAATCGACCACGCGAGCACCGTGATCGGTACGCGCTCCTTCGGCGATAATCCCGAACGGGTCGCCGATCTCGCTGGGGCCTTCGCCAGCGGCATGGGGCGCCGCGGCGTCGTCCCGACGTTCAAGCATTTCCCCGGGCACGGGAGCACCGCCGTCGATTCGCACGTGGCGTTGCCGACGATCTCGCTGCCGACGGCCGTGCTTCATCTGCGCGATCTCGCGCCCTTTCGCGATCTCTTACCGCATGCACGCGCAGCGATGGTCGCCCACGTCGTGGTCGAAAGCGTCGATCGAGAGAATCCGGCGACGCTCTCCGAAGCCGTGATGAAGACGCTGTTGCGCGAGAGCTGCTCGTTCAACGGAGTGGCATTTACCGACGATTTGGAGATGGGAGCGCTCGATCGTTTCGGAACGATCCCGCAGCGCGCCGCGGCGGCGATCCGTGCCGGGGCCGACTGCGCGCTCATCTGCGAACGACTCGGGGATGCATTGCCGGCCGCGCGAGAGATCGCCGCGCTCATTTCACGCGGGGAGATGCGCGAGTGGCGGCTGCGCGAGGCGGGGATGCGCATGCGCATGCTGCGCGCGACGCTCAGCGCGCCGATTCCGCTCGAGGCCCCCGGGCCGTTTCCCGAGGTTGGTGTAACGATCGCCGCGCGAGCCGTGGCACGCGTTCGTGGAAACCCACGCGTGCGTGCAAACGAGAGCATTCTCGTGCGCTTCGGCGTCGCGGGCGACCTTGGCTCCGCCGCGCTCGGCGCAATCGATGCACCTGCGCTGCATTCGGGCGATCCGACGTCGGTCGATCGCGTGCTCGCTGCGTTGGAGAGTTCGGGGCGCCGCCCGGTGCTGCTCTCGTATCGCACGCATCTCGACGCCGCCGCGCGGAATGCGATTCGCCTCATCGTCGAGCGCTACCCCGAGAGTATCCTCGTTTCAACGATGGAGCCCTTCGATATCGAGGCGGCCCCATTTGTGGAGCACGCCGTCTGCTGCTTCGGTGACGATGCGCTGCACCTCCATGCCGGCGGTGCCGCACTCTTCGCCGGCGCGCCGACGAACGGAAAAGTACCGGTCGCTTTAACGCGTGGTTGAGCTCTTCGCCGAGTGCGACACCGTTCTTCGCGACGCACTCGACCGACGCTATACCGCCGCCGTCGCGCGCGTCGAACGACACGGGCGCGTCCTCTTCGAACGAGCGTACGGACGCACGCGTGCCGATACGTTCGCTCGACCGATCGCGATCGACACGCGCTTCGATCTCGCGTCGCTGACGAAACTCTTCGTTGCGACCATTGCGCTCGACGCGGTCGCTCGCGGTCGCTTTGCATTGGACGATTCGCTGGTAGGGGCGATACCGGAATGGCGGAATCTCCCTCAACGCGCGATTACGATGCGGAATATCCTCGCGCATACCGCGGGAATGCAATCAGGAGCGCACTATCGCTCGCTGCGCGACCGCGCCGTCGAGGAATTCGCGCTCACCACCGAACTGCAGGGCGCCGTCGGTGAAGCCGTGCTCTACAGCGACCTGGGATTTATCGCACTCGGTGTCGCTATCGCGCGCCGAGAAGAGCGCTCGCTGCAATCCATCCTCGAAGGGTTTGTCGCGCGCGACGGCCTCGGCTTCCGGCCACACGTGCAACAATGGGGCGCGATTCCGGCGACGGAGTGCGATGCCTGGCGCGGGCGCGTGCAAGGACGGGTTCACGATGAAAAGGCCTATCTCTGCGGCGGTGTTGCAGGGCATGCCGGTCTCTTCGGTAGCGCGGCGGATGCGGCGTGGATCGGGGAGCAATTTCTCGCGCCGTTGCATGGCCGGGAATCGGTGCTCGAACGAACGCTCGCCCAAGAAGCGGTGCGCGAACAGGCTTTCGATCCAACGCTGCGCCGCGCGCTCGGCTGGGCGCTGAAAACGCGCGAAGATAACTCCTGCGGTCCGGGTTTTTCGCGCGATTCGTTCGGGCATACCGGTTTCACCGGAACCTGTATCTGGGTCGATCCGCAGCGAGATCTCACCGCGGTCTTGCTCAGCAACACCGTTTACTACGGGCGCGAGGATAGCACCGATCTGCGGCGCGCATTTTTTACCGGCGTCACGAACGCGGTGGATCGCCCCTCGTGATGGCGTTAGGAATGATGAGCGGCACCTCGCTCGACGGCATCGATTGCGCGCTCGTCGACCTTCAGGCGAAGGGCGAACGGATGCAGTTGGAGGTACTCGACGCACGTACGTTCGCTTTCGATACGACGACGGCGGGACTCCTCGATGAAATCGTGCGCCGAGGGGGGAGCGACCTTTCGGCGATCGCGCGTCTTCACCGCGCGCTCGGGCTCGCGCATGCCGATACGGCGGAGCGCTTTCTTCGCGGGCGCGGCGTTGATTTTGCCGCAATGCACGGCCAGACGATCTTCCACGACGGAGCGGCGGCGCTGACGTTGCAGATCGGCGATCCGTTTGCAGTGCGCGAACGTATCGCTGCCAGCGTCTGCTTCGATTTTCGGAGTGCCGACTGCGCGCTCGGTGGATCGGGCGCACCATTAGTGCCGTACGTCGACGCGCTCGTACTCGCCGATCCGATCGAGAAGCGCGTCGCACTCAATTGCGGCGGCATCGCGAACGTCACGTTACTCGCACCCGGGGCGCGCCCCGAGGACGAGAACGTCGTCGCCTTCGATACCGGCCCGGGGAATATGCTGCTCGACGCGTGGGTTCGCGAAGCGAGCGAGGGGCGTGCGGCGTACGACGACAACGGCGAAGGTGCGGCGCGAGGAACGCTCGACGCGAGTTTGCTTGCGTCGATGCTCGACGATCCGTATTTTACGATGGTAGCGCCGAAGTCGACCGGGCGCGAACGTTTCGGCGAGCCTTTCCTGAACCGTTTTCGCGAGGATCTTCGCGCGCTCGCCCTGGACGATGCATTGGCAACCTTACTCGCGCTGACGGTCGAAAGCATTGCGATGGCGCTGGAACTCCATCGATTCGCCGACGCACGCATACTCTGCTCCGGCGGCGGAGCGCGAAACGGGGGGTTCCTGCGCGCTCTGGGGAGACGGCTTTCACGGGCGCGCGTCGAAACGAGCGACGCTGTGGGAATGCCGGTCGATGCAAAAGAGGCGATTGCCTTCGCCGTTCTTGGGTACGAAACGCTGCGCGAACGCAGTGCGAACCTCCCTTCGGTAACGGGCGCTCGGAAGCGAACCGTTCTCGGTGCGATCGCACCGCACGAACTTCCGGCGCTGCTCGCGAAAATCGCGAAGGAAACCGCACGATGATTCTAGGGATCGACCTTGGTGGCAGTAAGAGTCTCGCCGTTCTCCGCGACGGCAAACGGAGTTTTCGTGCCGAAGGTGGCCCGGCGAACGCGTCGTTTCTCGCGCTCGACCAGGTGCAGGAGGTGCTACGCGTTCTCATTGGGGATCTCGATATCGAACGGGAGCCCGATGCGGTGGTACTCGGCGCTGCGGGTATTTCGAAACCCGCTCTCGCCATCGCGCTCGAAACGACCTTGCGTGCGGCATTTCCGCACGCGCGCATCCTCTGTACGAGCGACATAGAGATCGCGTTGCGGGCGGCGATACCACACGGCGACGGAGCGGTTTTGGTCGTCGGCACGGGAAGCGGCGCATACGGCGAGAGCGGCGATCGGCGCCTCGCGCTCGGTGGTGGGGGCTATCTTCTCGGCGACGAAGGGGCGGGCTTCGCACTCGGCATTGCGGCGGCGCGCCTGCTGCTGCGCTCCTATGAAGGGCGGGCGCCGCGCGATGCCTGGTTCGCAAGCATCGAAGGTGCGCTCGAATGCCAGGATCGGGGCGCGCTCATCTCGGCGATCTATCTCACCCCGGTTCCCGTCTCAACGATCGCTGCGCTCGCGCCAATCGTGCTCGCTGCGGCCGATACCGGCGAACGATCGGCGGTCAAGATCGTGCAGGGGGCGGCGTTGGAACTCGCCGATTTAGTTCGCGCGCTCTTGCGCCGACTCGATGCACTGCAGCGGCCTTTCCCACTCGCTCTCTGCGGTGGACTCGTCCGCGAAAATTCGCTCTTGACCTTTCTTTTCGAGACGCGTCTTTCGAACGAGGCGCCATTGCTGGAGATTCGGAAGTTCTCCGGTGAGCCCGTCGAAGGTGCGCTCGTTTTAGCGGAGCGTGCGAGCGCAGTACGATGAGCGACGCACTTCCTGCGACCGAGGCAATCGCGCGGCGTCCGGCGTTAGATACGCTCGATATCGCGGATTGCGTCGGCGAGATCGTCGCGGTGCAGCAGCGTGCGGTAGCGGCCGTTGAAGCGGCGCGCGATGAGATTGCTGCCGCCGCTCGTGCGGCGGCCGATAAGATGGCGCGCGGCGGGAGCTGGCACACGATCGGCGCTGGAAGCAGCGGGCGTATCGCCGCGCTCGATGCCGTGGAGTTGCACCCGACCTTCGGCCTCGATCCGCGCCGACTCTGCATTCATCTTGCCGGCGGAGAGGGCGCCTTTCTTGGAGCCATCGAGGGTGCGGAGGATAACGAAGGAGCGGGCGAACGGGATATGGCCTGCGTTCACGAAGGCGACGTGGCAATCGCGCTCTCGGCGAGTGGGCGCGCACCCTACGTGCGCTCGGCGTTGCGAACGGCGCGCGCACGTGGAGCGCTCACGATCGCGATCGCCAACGATCGCGATGCTCCGCTCTTGGCCGATGCCGCGTTTCCCGTATTTCTCGAAACCGGAGCCGAGCCACTCGCCGGATCGACGCGCCTCGTCGCCGGAACCGCGCAAAAAATCGCGCTCAATGCACTCTCCACTGCGGTCATGGTTGCGCTGGGAACGACCTATGAGAATATGATGGTCGACGTCGTCGTTACGAACGAAAAATTACGCGATCGCGCCGAGCGGATCGTGATGCGTGCGGTCCCTTGCGAACGCGACCGTGCGCGTGCGTTGCTCGCCGATGCCGGAGCTTCCGTGAAACTCGCGATTGCGATGGCGTGGCTGGGGAACGATGCGCGCGGCGCCGGCGAAGCATTGACGCGCAACGGCGGTCGACTGCGCGATCTTCGATGAAGCGCGTCGCTCTACTCACGACGCTCGTCGTATCGCTGCTCTGCGGCGCGATCGCGCGCGCGGCGAACGCGCCGGTCCTCTTCGTTCCACTCGACGATCGTCCGGTGACGCGCCAACTTCCCGCGATGCTCGGAGCGATCTCCGGCATCACCGTCCTCGAACCGCGCCGGAGGTTGTTGGGAAACTACCTTCGTGCCGGCGATCCTACCGCGATCGGGCGTTGGCTCGACCGGCAGAGCGCCGCGCACGGCTTCGGAAGTGCGGTGATCTCGACCGATATGCTCGCGTATGGGGGGTTGGTCGCCTCGCGCATTCCCGGCCCCGATTACGCGACCGCGTTCTTTCGGCTCGGCGCGATCGCTCGTCTGCACCGACGCGACCCGCATGCTTGGGTCGCAGCGTTCGCCACCGTCGTCCGGCTCGCGCCGACCGGCGTGCCGCCGATCGGCGCGGCGGAGCATTTCTTTGCCGCATATCCGGTCTGGAAATATATCCAACGCTATGCGAATCTTCCCGATCCGCTTCCCACACGAGATGACGCCTACGCGGCGCGCCTGCGCGCGCTCGCCGGCCCGACGGCGCTCGATGCCTACCTCGCGGTGCGCGCGCGCAATCTCGCGCTCGACCGCTCGTTGTTGCTCGCAACCGGAGCAGGCACGATCGATCGGCTCGTCATCGGACAAGACGATGCGGGCGCGGTCGGTTTGCACGTTCCCGAGCTCGCGCAATTACGCGCGATGGAACGGCTCGATGTAGCGCCGGGTCGCTCCTCAATCGAACCGGGTGCCGACGAGTTAGGGATGGTGCTCGTCGCGCATGCGATGGCCCGCGACGCGCAGTGGCGTCCGCGCATCGCCGTTCGCTATTCGACGACCTCCGGTGCGCTGGTTCGGGATCCGCTGGAATTCGAACCGATCGGGGCGACGATTGCATCGCTCGTGCGGCTCGTTGGCGGCCGCGAAGTCCGGCGACGCCCCGATATCGTCCTCGAAGTTCGCGTGCCGCATCCGACGGCACGGGAAGACGATGCGGCCCTCGCTTCGATGCGGCGCTCGCTCTCGCGCGGTCGAGCGATCGCGTTGGTCGATCTGACCTTTCTCGACGGCAACGACGATGCAGAGCTCGCGTTTATGCAACGCTTGCTGCACGACGGTCTCGCCGCTCGGCTCGATGCCTACGCATCCTGGAATACCGACGCGAACAGCGTTGGAACCGCACTCGCCGAGGCGGTCGCCGCGGGTGCCGGGAGGCGCTTGGGCACCTACGATCGGCGCGCGCAACTCACGTTTACCTTCGATCGCATTCTCGACGACGTCTATTTCCACGCAATCGTACGCCCCGAACTCGAACGAACGCTCGCAACCGAGGGCGTCGTCGATCACACCTATCTCTTGCCCGCCGTTGCGGCACGGACGCAACGCCTTGCGAGCGCCGCGCTCTGGCAGTACGCACCGGGGCTACTCGCCGCGCTCGCACCGAACGATCACATCGCGGCCTTGCGGATCACGCTTCCGTGGGATCGCACCTTTGAGTGCGAGATCGATCCGGCGATCGCACCGGATATCGAAGCTACGCGATCTGCGCGATCTCCTCATCCCTGAGGTAGCAACCCGGATCGGAGCCCCACATGTCTCCGGTCATCCCGAGCGAACGTGCCCGGAAGCCTCCGCCGCAGAGATCGAAGAAGTTGCAACTCGCGCAACGTCCGTGAATTTGCTTCGAGCGGTCGCGGAGTTCGGCGAGCGTTTCGATGCTCTCATCCTGCCAAATCTCGCTGAATTTGCGGTCGCGAACGTTGCCGAGCGTGACCTGTTGCATGAATTGGTCGGGGTGAACGTTGCCGTAAAAATCGATATTTCCGATGCCGCGACCGGTTGAGTGGCTCGCACCGCCATTCCAGAGCAGCATCTCGCGCGCTTTCGCAGCACGCTCCGGCGAGGCTGCGGCGAGCGTGAGATAGGCAAACGGTGCATCGGCGTGATTGTCGACGGTGAGGATTTCGCGCGGGTCGCCACGCTGAGCGAGGTCGAGCGTCCGTTCGAAAATGCGGCTCACCGCACCACGCGCCGCATCGAGATCGAGCGTGGTCGCCGCGCGCCCGCGCCCGGCGGGAACGAGGTGATAGAAGCAGGCCCGCTCGATGCCCTCGCGCTCGATGAAATCGAAGATCTCGTCGAGATCGGCGATGGTCTGTGGCGTCAGCGTGAGGCGAAGTCCGACTTTTTGCCCAACGGTGCGCAGTTCGCGAATCGCCTGGCGGGCGCGCTCGAAGGCCCCGGGGCGCCCACGGAAGAGATCGTTGGTCGCACCCATGCCGTCGAACGAAATGCCGACGTAGGTGAAGCCGGTCTCTTTAATCATCTCCGCACGTTTGCGGTCGATGAGCGTGCCGTTGGTCGAGAGCGTGAGTTTGAGCCCCTTGCTCCGAGCGTGACGCGCGATCTCGAAGAGATCGGGGCGCGTGAGCGGCTCGCCGCCGGAGAGGAGGAGCGCCGGAACGCCGTAATCGGCGAGGTCGTCGACGAGCTTGAGGGCTTCCTCGTGGTTGAGCTCGCCGTCGTAATGCTTCGCCTCAGAGTCGCTATAGCAGTGAACGCAGCGAAGATTGCAGGTTCTCGTTACGTTCCAAACGACGACCGGGCGGCGCCCCCGCGCGCTCTTTTCAGCGTCGTTTCCACGGCCATAGCGATGGCCATCCATCGGTTGCTCGAGGTCGCACAGAATCCGGGTGACGTTAAACATGAGCTCTCCCCTGCAGCGGCGGTGTTGGAACGATGGTAACCCCGCAATTGGGAGAGC
Source organism: Vulcanimicrobiota bacterium (assembly GCA_013044185.1). GTDB lineage: Bacteria > Vulcanimicrobiota > Vulcanimicrobiia > Vulcanimicrobiales > Vulcanimicrobiaceae > JABEUX01. The sequence continues at coordinate 17,695 of JABEUX010000071.1, forward strand.
GTAAGAAGAACCTGAGAAGTGCAGGAGCCTTACGCGCGATGCTCCTGCTGGCAGAGCTCGACCAGGACGCCGGCGGTCGAGGCGGGGTGGATGAAGGCAATGAGGTTTCCATGTGCCCCCTTGCGGGGGCGGTCGTCGATCATGCGGATGCCGCGCGCGCGTAGGGCGGCGATCTCGGCGACCAGATCGTCGACGCGATAGGCCGTATGGTGGAGCTTACTCGCTGCCTCCCCGCGGAAGCGGGCGATCGGCGAGCTTTCATCGAGCGGGCGCAGCAGCTCGATCGTCGAGTCCCCGGCCTGGAGGCCGACCGCCTCGACGCCCTGATCGGCGATCGTCTCGCGATAGATCTGCTCGAATCCAAGGCTCGCCGTGTAGATCGCCAGCGTCGCCTCGAGATCGGCGACGACGATCGCGATATGGTCGATCTTCACGCGAGGCTCTCCCGGGCGTGATAGGTGCCGAAAACCTCACGCAAGACGTTGCAGATCTCGCCGAGCGTCGCTCCGGCGTCGACCGCTTCGAGGAAATGCGGCATCAGGTTCTCGCTCCCCGCTGCGGCGCTGCGAACGGCGGCGAGGCGCGCGGCGACGGCGGCAGCATCGCGGGCCGCGCGGAAGCGTCGGAGCCGCTCCACCTGCTCGCGTTCAACGCGTTCGTCGATGCGCTGGAGCGCCGGCGTCGCGGCACGGGAATCTGCGTCGACGAAGGCATTCACGCCGACGACGATCGCTTCTTTGCGCTCGATCGCTTGCTGGGCGAGATACGCCGAATCGCCGATGCGCGCTTGCATCCAACCGCTCTCGATGGCGGCGATGCTGCCGCCGAGCGCATCGATCTCGGCGATCGTCGCGCGCGCCGCCTCGATGAGTTCGTTGGTGAGCGTCTCGACGTAATACGAACCGGCGAGTGGATCGATGACGTCGGCGACGCCGCTTTCGTAACCGATGATCTGCTGCGTTCGCAGGGCGAGCTTTGCGCTCTGCGCGGTTGGGAGCGCGAGCGCCTCATCTTGCCCGTTGGTATGCAACGATTGCGTTCCGCCGAGAACGGCGGCGAGCGCCTGTAACGTGACGCGTACGACGTTGTTCTCGGGCTCTTGCGCGGTGAGCGTCGAACCGGCGGTCTGGGTGTGAAAACGTAGGGTCTGCGAACGTGGATCGCGGCACCCGAACTCATCGCGGGTGATGTGCGCCCACAGGTAGCGCACGGCGCGAAATTTGGCGATCTCTTCGAAAAAATCGTTGTGGGCGTTCCAGAAGAAGGAGAGCCGTGGGGCGATGCTGTCGAGATCGATACCCGCATCGCGAGCTGCCTGCAGATACGCTTTCGCGTTGGCGAGCGTGAAGGCGATCTCTTCGACCGCGCTCGAGCCAGCTTCGCGAATATGGTAGCCGCTGATGGAGATCGTGTTCCATTGGGGGACTTCGCGCGCGCAGTATGCCATGACGTCGGTGACCAAGCGCATCGAGGATTTCGGTGGGTAGATATAGGTGCCGCGCGCCGCATATTCTTTGAGCACGTCGTTTTGGATCGTGCCGCCGAGACGATCGAACGGAATGCCTCGCCGCCGAGCGACCGCGAGCAACATCGCGAGCAAAATCGAGGCCGGAGCATTAATCGTCATCGAAATCGTGACCTCGTCGAGCGGAATATCGCGCAACAACGTCTCCATATCATCGATGGAGTCGATCGCAACGCCGACTTTCCCCACCTCGCCGCGCGCGACGCTCGCATCGGAGTCGTGGCCGAGCTGGGTCGGGAGATCGAAGGCGACCGAGAGCCCCGTCTGCCCGCGTGCGAGCAGGTAACGATAGCGTTCGTTCGATTCCGCCGCGGTCGCAAACCCGGCGTACTGGCGCATCGTCCAGAGCCGTTTACGGTATTGATCGGCGCGAATCGCGCGGCCGAATGGGAAGACCCCGGGCTCGCCGAGATCGTGCGCTACTCCCTGCGGTGCGTCGTAGAACGGTTGGAGCGGAAGCCCGCTAGCGTTGGTCGAGCGTGCCATCTCGTTCTTCTCTCATGCGAGCGTCAGAATCGGGCGGTCGGCTTCGACCGTTCCGCCGACCTCGACGTGAAGGGCGTCGACGCGCCCCGGGCGATGCGCGCGAATCTCATTCATCATTTTCATCGCTTCGATCACCGCGACGACATCGCCCTCGGCGACCTCATCGCCCTGCGCGACGCGCAATTCGATAACGACTCCGTGCATCGGCGCGAGGATCTCGGCGCCGTCGTGGGAGGCGCTGCGCCGCGGCTGAGCGCGCGGTGCCGGCGCTCGACGGCTCGGCGTGCGTCCGGTCGGGGCGCCGTCGACGAGCCGAACGCGGAAGAGTTTTCCGTTGACTTCAA
>JABEUX010000072.1 GCA_013044185.1 Vulcanimicrobiota bacterium
CACGACGCCGGTGCCCGCGCACTGAACGCAGGGCGCGACGGTGCTGCCTTCGGCGGCGCCGCTGCCGGAGCAGGTTTCGCATTGACCGAGATGCGTGAACGTAAGCTCTCGCGTCGTTCCGGCGAACGCTTCGTCGAGCGAGATATCGAGATCGTATCGCAGGTCGCTCCCGCGTTGCGGACCGGAGCGGCGCTGCTGTCCACCGTTACGCATCTCGCTAAAAAACATATCGAAGATATCGCCGAATCCACCACCGCCGAACGGCGACCCCGCCCCACCCTCGTTGGGATCGGCGCTGCCGAAACGGTCGTAGCGCGCACGCTTCTCGGGATTGGAAAGCACTTCGTATGCTTCGTTGATCTCTTTGAAGCGCGTCTCGGCGTTCGCTTTATCGGAGGCGACATCGGGATGATGCTGCCGAGCCAATTGGCGATACGCACGTTTGATGGCGTCGGGCGCCGCATCGCGAGCAACGCCTAAGACTTCGTAATAATCTACGCTGGGCATGGGTGTGTTGCTGTACGTTCCTTACTTTACTTCGACATCGTGGAGGCGTTCGGAGAGCGTCTCGGCGGTTCCCGATGCGAGCGCCAAGAGCCGCGCATACGGCATGCGCCGCGGTCCGAGAATCGAGAGCATCCCAACCGCACGTTCGCCGAAGCGATAGGGAACCGTGACGAGCGAGAGATCCGAGAGTTCCTCGCTCCCCAGTTCGTGGCCGATCTTCACGCTTGCAGAGGTGCTATCGAAGGCGTCGGCGACGAGATCGTAGAGCGTTCTCTGCTCTTCGAGGATCCGCAGGATCGAACGTAGCTTGCGAACGTCGCGAAACTCCGGCTGGTCGAGAAGATGCTGCGCGCCCGAGGCGGAGATCCCGGGCTGCTCTTGCGTACGCGCGCCGATGAATGCCGCGCGTACCGCAGCGGCCATATCGTCGCCGAAGCCGCAGCTCTTCGTGAGCGCCGTCAGCGATCGATCGTCGCAATCGCGCAAGAGCCTGCCTGCAAAAGTCGCGTTGAGGGCATTGGAGAGCCGCGTGAGATCGTCGGGTGAGTGGTCGTTTCGCAGTTCGAAGAGCGATTGCGACGCAACGCCGAGCGAGGTGACGATGATCGCAATGCCCGAGCGCTCGGCGATCCAGATAAGTTGTACGTACCGGAAACTCTGCGTGTCGCTCTGCGGCTTGGTGACGAAGGCGAGATTTCCCGCGAGCCGTCCCAAGAGCCGGCTGCTCTGCTCGACGATTTCATCGAGTTGCGCGCGCGCATCGCGCATTTCGTCACGAATGCGGCGGCGCTCGTCGGCGCCGAGCTCTTCGGGCGACATCAACGCATCGACGTAGGTACGATATCCCGCATCGGAGGGGACGCGCCCGGCGGAGGTATGCGGTTGTTCGAGGTAGCCGCCGGCTTCGAGATCCGCCATTTCGTTGCGTACGGTCGCCGAGCTGACGCCGAGATTATATTTCTGGGTAAGCGCCTGCGAGCCCACAGGTTCGCCGGTCGCGATATATTCGTAGACGACCGTGGCGAGGATATAGGCTTTGCGCTTGTCGAGACCGTCGACCTCGTTCTCCATTACCCGTAGTTTAGCACTCCGAGCAAGCGAGTGCGAAGGCCGGGCGCCAGGGCGACAAAGGTCGACCGCCAATCACCCCGGCATGGAATCCAAAGCCATCGAATCGCTGCTCGACGAACGGCGCGCTTTCCCACCCTCCCCGGCCTTCGCCGCTCAGGCGAACGCCGGCCCGGGGATCTATGCCGAGGCCAACGCCGACCCCCTCGCATTCTGGGCAGGATGGGCGCGGAAACTGCACTGGTCGCGCCCTTTCACGCGGGTTCTCGACTGGGAGGAGCCATTCGCGCAATGGTTCGCCGATGGGGCAATCAACGCGTCGGTCAACTGCCTCGACCGCCACGTCGATGCCGGGCTCGGCGAGCGCGTCGCCTACTACTACGAAGGCGAGCCGGGGGATCGGCGTGCGATCACCTACCGCGCTCTGCTCGAAGAGGTCTGCCGCTTCGCTAACGCCCTGCGAAGACTCGGCATCGAACGCGGCGATCGCGTGGCGATCTACATGCCGATGATTCCCGAGCTTCCCGTCGCGATGTTAGCGTGTGCGCGCATCGGTGCGGCGCACTCCGTCATTTTCGGTGGTTTCTCCCCCGATGCGATTATCGACCGCGTCAACGACGCAGCATGCGTCGCATTGATTACCGCCGACCAGGGGTGGCGGCGCGGTAATAAAGTTCCGCTCAAAGCGAACTGCGACGTGGCGATGGCGCAGACGCCCTCGATCCGTCACTGCATCGTTGCCAAACGCGTCGGCGACCCCGTAACGATGATGCCGGAGCGCGACCTGTGGTGGGACGAGCTCATCGCTCGCGAATCGTCGACCTGCGAACCCGCACAGACGATGGCCGAAGATTTACTCTTCCTGCTCTATACCAGCGGCACGACTGCAAAGCCGAAGGGGATCAAGCACACGACCGGCGGTTACCTCACGCACGTGAGTACCACGCACCAATTGGTCTTCGATCTCAAGGCCGAGCGCGATATCTATTGGTGTGCCGCCGATATCGGGTGGGTCACCGGGCACTCCTATATCGTCTACGGGCCGCTCTGCAACGGTGCGACGAGCGTTATTTACGAAGGCACGCCCGATTACCCGGAAAAAGATCGACTCTGGGAGATCGTCGAACGCTACGGCGTTACCATTCTCTACACCGCACCGACCGCGATTCGCACCTTTATGAAATGGGGAACGCAGTATCTCGAGCGCCACGACCTTACCTCGCTGCGGCTCTTGGGCTCGGTCGGCGAACCGATCAATCCCGAAGCATGGATCTGGTATCGCGAACATGTCGGCGGCGGGCGTTGCCCGATCGTCGATACCTGGTGGCAGACGGAGACCGGCGGCATGATGATCTCGCCCTTGCCGGGCGTTACGACGGCCCTTCCCGGAAGCGCGACCAAACCGCTCCCGGGGATCTCCGCCGATATCGTCGACGAAGCCGGAAAGAGCGTGCCGCTCGGCGGCGGGGGATATATCGTTATCACGCAGCCTTGGCCGGGAATGACGCGCGGCATCTACGGCGACGACGATCGCTATCGCGAAACCTACTGGTCGAAGTTCCCGCATCTCTATCTCGCGGGGGACGGCTGCCACCGTGACGAGCACGGCAACTATTGGTTTATGGGGCGCATCGACGACGTCATGAACGTGAGCGGGCATCGCATTTCGACCGCCGAGGTGGAGAGCGCACTCGTCGATCATCATGCCGTCGCCGAAGCCGCGGTCTGCGCGAAAAATGACGACGTTACCGGACAGGCGATCTACGCATTCGTTACTCTGCGCAGCGGCTTCGATAGCAGCCCGATGCTCGCCGATGCATTGCGCGACCACGTGATGGGCAAGCTCGGAAAATTCACGCGCCCGAAATATGTTACGTTTGCGCCCGAACTTCCGAAAACGCGCAGCGGAAAGATCATGCGCCGCCTCTTGCGCGATATCGCCGAGGGGCGAAGCCTCGGCGATACCACGACCCTCGCCGACTCCGGCGTCGTTAGCGAGTTACAGCAGCGCGCGGCGACCGACGCGGCGAAGGAAGAGTAGCGACGCCGACAACTACGGACAGCCGTGATCCAATTGAATCATAAAGATACTCTTTCTGTTGTCTGGATGACTGTCGAATAAGAGGCTCGCGTATCCAAAGGGAATCCCACGTGTGTTACACAAGCGCGGGCGGATCGAGCGCTCGAAGTAGTGATCAACATAGTCCCCGTAGTACGCGTGCACGTTGTAGAGCGTCCCCGCCAAGTAGCAACAATTATTCGCATGATAGACTGAATGCGGGGGGATGACACCATCAAACATGGTAATTGCCCCAAACCCCTGGGTGGTAATAACCACGTGAACTGGAAGGGAGCCGCTATTTTGGAGGCTGATGTAGCCGTTGTGCAGGTTGATGGATGCGTCGGCAAGTGCGGATGAAGCAAACACGGCAACGACGAGCATCGTGAGCACGCGAAGTAGTTTCACGATAGAGACCCTCCTTACGTCAGTAGGAACCCGAATTTTGCCCGCCGATTCGCGCTGCCACCGGCCCCTCCTGCTTGGTTCATTCGCTTTCGGCGTTCGCTCGCCGCAACGCGAGGCAGAACGGCGCCGCGAACGTATTCGCGGCGCCGTTGGATGCTCGGTTCGAGTTCGACGACTAGTCGCGAATGCTCACCGTGAACTGCACTTCGCGCGGAGCGCCGGGTTCGCCGAGGATCGCGCCGGGACCGGCGAGATTGCCCTGCCCGATACCACCGCCGAAGTACGCACCGCTCGTGACGTATTCGAACGCGTTGTATTGTTTGTTGAAGAGATTGTTTACCGAGAGGGTAAACCCGATCGGCTTGCCGGCGCTCGCGGTCTCATACCCGATGGAAGCGTTCGTGACGCTGTAACTCGGAATTAGGAGCCCGTTAGGGTCGGGTTGGCCAAGGAGATTGTTCCACATCGCCTGCGGTCCGGTGAAGTTCTCCCAAAGGCGTCCGGTCACGAAGCCGCTTCCAGCGCGCTCCTCGCCGGAGATGCCGAAGTTGTATGCGAATTTTGGAACTTGCGTCACCGGGAGTCCGCTGTAGTTGGTTCCGAGATAGTCGTACGAGTCAAAGTACGCATGCGTGGTCGAAAGTCCGCCGAAGAGTTCGACGCTCCGCCCGAAGCTCCGATTGAACGCGAGCGTGAGCCCGGAGTAGCGCGAACTTCCCGAGGCCGAGGCGACTTTTACGCCGGCGCCGATGACGATGGGGATATACTGGTCGCGTACGCGCTCGTTAAAGAAGCTCGCCGTCAAAAAGGCCTCCCGCGGCGATCCGTCGAGCATGCGCCCGGCGAAACGGCGGAAGTATTTCACGCCGACCTCTTGGTTCGTTCCCGTCTCCGGGGAGAGCCCGGCGACCGGAATGCCCTGATAGGGGCCTCCAGGTGAGGTCTGCGGGCTTCGGAGCGCGCGCCCGAAGTTCGCGTAGATGGCGAGGTTGGGATTTGCGAGAAATTGCAACTCTGCAGAAGGTTCGATTCCCGCGAACGAGGTTCCGGAATTCCCGAGCTTGGTTTTATTCGAACAGATTCCGCTCGACGCGGGGACGCCATTGCACTGAGGGAATCCCTCTAAACCCGAGTTCAGGAAATTCGTCGCCAACGAAACGTAGCGGAATCCTGGGGTAAATTTCCAGCGCTTTCCAAAACGCATGAGATACTGTCCGAAGAAGGTAAAGTTCTTCTGCTGGAAATTGTTGTTCCGAAAGACCGTCGGCTGGAGGATCGTCGACGGAGCGCTCGGCGCAGACTGCACGGGGTCGGGGTTGTAGAAGGCGTTGCGCGTGTTATAGAGAGAGCCGAAGAGTTCGCTGCCAATATCGAGTGCATCGCCGTTATGCACGTTGACGTGGTGGAAGGTCAGTTTTTCGGAGAGTGCGTTCGAGAACGGGTTGTTGAACTCAAATCGTTGGTTATTATTGGCCTGATCCCAATTGAAATTCTTCACGTGGAGCCGATCGCCGTGACGGTAGGAGAGAAGATTCGAGAGCGACCAGCCGTACTTTAAACCTAATTCCAGGTCGGCGGCGACCAACCGCGTGCTGTTCGAATCGGTCTTCTGCCACACATTGAGCGGAAGCGCCGAATAAAAACCCGACGTTTGCTGGCTATAGGTCGTTCCGGGAATTGGATTGCCGTTGAGATCGAATCCGTTCGCGGTTACGTAGGAACCGGCGATTGCGTTTCCGTTACTGTCGTAATTTTGCAACGGCGAGAGCGGGATCAAATTCGGACGCATCTCGGTTCCCGAGGCACTGTATCCGAAAACGTCGAGCGAGCCATGCGCGAATTTATCGACGACCTCACCAAAGGTCGCGTAGGTCGAACCCGGCGCGGTCGTGCCGCTGCCGATGATATTGCGATATCCCTGCGTGAACGTCCGCCCGTGCGAGATAATAAAACCAACGTGCTTGGAGAGTGGCGCGCTAAAGTCCACATGAAATGCGTTCCCGCCATAACTTCCGCTCGAGCCCGAGAGGTGTAGGTGGGGTGCATCCTCGGGTAGCTGGGTATAAAAGTTCAGCGTGCCGCCGATGCTGTCGAAGGTGCGCGTGACCGGGCTCCCAGGCCCATATTCCACGGCCATTCCGTCGAGAATCGAGAGATCGGGGATCTCATCGGCCTGCCACTGCCCCGTCTGGGGATTATTGAGAAAGACGCCGTTGAGCGTCACACCGATCATGCCGTTATCGACGATACCGGCCTGATTCGCCCAGCCCTGTTTGAAGCCGCGCACCGTAATCATCGATTTCGCGGCTCCGGTCGAACCGTAACTGGCGACGAGGACGCCGGGCGCCGTTTGCAGCAATTGCGCCGAGCCCGCGAGTGCGCCCTGCGAAGCGATCTGCGTCTTACCGAGCAGCACTTGGGTCTGCGCGGTGCGAAAGACTTTGGAATAGGTCGGCAGCGGACGCACCGAGTGCCCCTTAATAAGAATGTGCGAGACGACCGCCAGCACCTTAAGGCGCACGGTTTTCGTCATCCCGCCGACGATTGCGACGGTATACGGGGCGAGCTCTTGAAAGCGCCCGTCGACCGTCAATACGTACGTTCCCGGCCGAAGGCCACGTAAGCGAAAGTAGCCTTTTTCTCCCGTCGTCGCAACGATCGCCGAAGCGGATCCGCGCAACCGGGCCTTAACGATCGCCCCGGCGAGATTGCGGTCGGCGCGCGATGCGACGATACGACCGTGAATGGCACCCAATGGAGCCGCGCTCAGCGCTGCACCGTTGAGAGCGGTCCCAACGCAGAGCAACGCAAGGACAAGGAGTTTCTTCACAAACGGTATCCCCTTTGACGACAAAATAGCGTGGAGCAAGATGCACGCTGCATCTCCTGGCTCCACGCTATCGCGTCGGCGTTAAGGAATCGTGATTCGTAGTTTAACGAAGGTGATGGCTCGCTTAAGGGACGCTACGGTCCATAGATCGCTCGGCCGGCGAGCACCGCGCGCACGGCGACCGCCGGGTAACCGACTCGCTCGTTCAAGCTATCCTCCCACGCATAGGCGATGAGGTTTCGCAGCATCGTGGCACCACGCGCGAGTTGCGTGGCGGTGAATGCGCGCGCTTGCGTGCTGCCGCTGGTAAAGCCACCCGCGGCCGCGATGCGATAGAGCGGCACGACCGCCGCGTTGGTACCGCGGAGATACCGGGCGATAAGTGAGAGCAAACGTGCCTGCGAGATACGATGCTGTGGATCGAGTGCAACGTACGCGGGAATATCGCGCTGCACCGCCGAGAGGTTCATGAAACGATCGACGAACGTGCTCTCGAATTGCGCGTGAATTCCACGCAAGGCCGGAAAGTGCTCGGGATTGGGGCCGCTCCCCCAACCGTTGAAGTGCGTGGTCACGTGGAGCGGCTGCGAGCCGTCGGCGACGAAATGCCCCCAGACGCCGATATCGCGCAGGGTCAACGTCGCCCGCAAGCGCGCTTCCTCAGCGAAGCTCGCGCGCGCGGATGCTTGTGGAGCGTGCGCCGCTTCGTAATGGAGGACGCGCCAAAGCGCGAAGTCGGTACGCAGCTGCTCCCAGCCATCGGCGATGCTATAGGGCAAGTACCCGACGCGATAGGGCGTCGTGTGCGCCGCGAGCAGTGCGACTTCGTACGCCGACATGCTCGCCGGAAGCTGCGCGAGCGAAACGACGCCCGCAATCTTTCCATCGTCGCCGATATCGAGATAATGCCCGGGGTCGCGATCGGCATCCCACGACCTGCCCGAACCCTTCAGACGATCCATCTCCGGCCCGAGATAGCGTAACTCCCATCGTGCGGCGCGGGTACGCGCGAACGCCGGCAGTTCGCTCGGCAGGTTCGCCGCCGCGAGATCGTTGATGATCTCGTGCCCTTTCTCTCCCCACGCGCCCGCCCGTAAGGGCGCGAACGCGAGAGCGGCGAGCACGAGCAGCGAGAGCATGCGGTGGAGCGTTGTCGGTCGTTTCACGTTTGAAAAAACTCCTGTAATTCGTCGAGGTGAGCGATTCGCGTCGCCGGCGGCAACGCTGCGATCATGCGCTTACCATATCCTTTTCCCTGCAGGCGCCCGTCGAGGAGGAGCACCGCGCCACGATCGCGCCTGCTGCGAATGAGACGGCCGAAGCCTTGCTTGAGCAGCATCGTCGCCGCCGGAATTTGCAGCCGTGCGAAGGCATCTTCGCCGCGCTCGCGCAGGGCTTGCACGCGCGCTTCCAGCACCGGATGATCGGGCTGCGCGAACGGAATGCGATCGATCACGACGCAACTCAAGCGCTCTCCGGGCATATCGATGCCCTCCCAGAAGGTGCGCGTCCCCACGAGCACCGCGCCCGGCGTATCGGTAAACCAGCGCAGGAGCCCGTCGCGGTCGAGCCCGCCGCGCGCTCGCTGCACTTCGACGGGGTGCTGTCCGCTCGCGCACAACCGCTCGCCGAATTCAGCCGCTCGACGAAAGGAGGTACAGAGCACGAATGCGCGCCCGCGCGAGTACGTAAGCGCTTCTTCGAGCAACGCATACGCGCGCACGACAAAATCGGGATCGTCGGGCTCGAGATCGGCCGGCGCGACGAAGAGGCGCGCTTGCTCTCGGTAATCGAAGGGCGATGCGGCAACGAGCTCGTCGGCGCTATCGATGCCTAAGCGGGCGCGCACGTAACTGAAATCGCCGCCGAGCGCGAGCGTCGCACTGGTCAGCAGGCACGGGGTGCGGGCGAAGAGCAGGTCGCGCAAAATCGGTGCGGCGTCGAACGGTGTGCAGTGAAGTTCGCTCCCATGCGCCGACGATTGCGCCCACCGGATCGAATCCTCGTCGACGGCGAGTAGGCGATCGACCACCTCGGCCTGCGCTGCGAGCGATTTCACCGCTCCGGCGATCCGCATCTCCCGTTCGAGGTCGCCGCGCGGAGGGCGCGTGAGCGCCGAAGCACCGTTGTCGGCGATCCAATTTTCGAGATGATAGAGCGCGTCGCGGAGCCGGTCGAGATCGCTTGCAACCTCAGGGCGTTCCTCGAGCCGGAGCAGTTCGTTCCCGCTACCCGCAAGCGTCTCACCGAGTTCGCGGTAGCGCTCGTCGATCTGCGCCGTCAGTGAGGTGGGGAGCGTAAAATAGCGCCTCAAACGACGGAAGGTGCGGTCGATGCTTCGCCGCGAGAGCGACGCGGTCAGCACGTTCATCGCGATATCTTCGCAGGTGTGCGCCTCGTCGAGAATCGCGTAATCGTAGGCGGGAAGGAGACCGCCGGAAATCGCATCGATGAAGAAAATCGCATGATTGACGACGATAATATCGGCGGCCTCGGCATCTCGGCGGCGGCGATAGTAAAAGCAGTCGTCGAAATGCGTGCACGCTTCACCGATACAATCGTCGCCGTCGGCGTCGAAGCGCTCCCAGAGCAGCGCATCGAGCCGAAAGGGGACGTCCGAGCGATCGCCGGTGACGGTTTCGTTCGCCCAGCGCCGTAACTTCGAGATCTCCGGGCGTTCGAAGAGCGCCAAATCGCCGCGCGCGCGCTCCCACTTCTCGCGGCAGAGATAATTCGAACGTCCTTTGAGCAGTACGACCCGCGGCTCGAGGCCGAGCGCACGCGCCACCATCGGAATATCTTTCCGAAAGAGTTGCTGCTGCAACGCGATCGTCGAGGTCGAAATGACGACGCGCTTGCCGCTCCGCAGCGCCGGCACGAGATAAGCGAACGATTTGCCGACGCCGGTGCCGGCTTCCACCAACACGTGCGAGCCACTGTTGAACCCTGCCTCGACCGCACGCGCCATCTCGAGTTGCCCCGGGCGCGGTTCGAAACCAGGCAGTTCGCGCGCGATCGATCCCCCAACGGAGAACAACTCGTCGATGGTTGGAGGCGCGTTCACCGAGGGTGGTGCGGTTCGGCTTCTTCGAGCGTCGATTCCAGCGCTTCACCGGTCATCGCATCGGTCACGTGAGCGCGCACCGGTCGCAACGGACGATAGATCGCCAGCGTCGCGAGGAAACCCGTCAGCAGGCCCGCTACATGCGCTTGCTTCGATATCCCGGGAAACGAAAACGTAAAAATAAGATTGAGCAGCAAGATGCCGAGGTTTGCACGGACGAGTTGGAGCCCCGCCGGGCCGTTTCGCAACCCGATCGCGAAGAGCGCACCGAAGATGCCGAAGATCGCGCCGCTCGCGCCGAGCGTCGGATCCAGGAGATTGCCGAAACTCAAGTAGGTGACTCCGAGCCCGGAGGCGATCAGCGAGAGCGTATAGACGAATGCGGTACGCGGCGTTCCGAGAATCGGCTCGATAAAACGCCCGAGTATCCAGAGCGAATACATGTTGAGACCGATATGAAGGATCGACGCGTGGAGGAAGGCGCTCGTGACGATACGCCACCATTCGCCCTGCTGCACCAAAGCCGGAACCAACGCACCGGCATTATCGATCTGTCCGATGGTCACGTTGCCGGTGAGAATGCCGGAACCCATCGTCGCGATCTCCCAGAGAAATACGATGACGCACGCCACGACGACCGCGTGCGTGAAGCGGGCACCGCGCGGCATCAGCCCGCGGCGCCTACCGGTTCGACCAAAAGCATTCTCGCAAGTTCTAAGGAAATCGCGTGCTCGCCACCCTCGCCCGAGATCGTCAAGGGGCCACCCAACGGCGCGCGAGCGAGCACGCGTAAGCGGCGCCCGGGCTTGAGTTCAAGTTCGGCGAGATAGCGCAGAATCTCGGGAACCTCTTCGGTGACGCCGACGACGGAGAGATCGGCGCCGGTCTCCGCCCGCGCGAGCGGCTCGCCGCGCGGTACCGGATCGCTAAGATCGCTCGGCGGAATCGGCATACCGTGGGGGCAGCGCGTAGGATTTTTTAGTAATGCTTGGAGGCGCTCTTCGACGCGCGCCGAGATGGCGTGTTCGAGCATGCAGGCATCGGCATGCGCTTCATGCCACGG
>JABEUX010000073.1 GCA_013044185.1 Vulcanimicrobiota bacterium
ACAGGCTGAATCTCAAAGCACCGGATCGGTGAGCGGATCGCTCCACGATGTCTCCGGCGCTCCGGTTGCGGGGGCGACGATCGCCGTCCGCGGCCCCAAGAGCTATTACGCTCTCTCCGATGCGAAGGGGAACTTTACGGTCTCCTCCATCGCACCGGGACTCTACGAAATCATCGTTACGAAGCCCGGCTATCAAACCGCGACCGACACCGATTACACGGTCGTTGCGGGGCAGAGCCAGAGCGTCGTCGTTACGATGCACGCCGCGACCTTTTCGTCGCTGCGGACGATCGCAACGGTTCGCGCGGTTGGTCGCGGCACGTTTAATACGACGCCTGCGGCAGTGAACGTCGTTTCGGCAGCAGCGTATGCAAATCAAGGCGCGGTTCAGGTGACGCGCGTGCTCAGCCAGGTGCCGGGCGTGCAAATTTCCTTCCCGTCGAGCGGCGCGAACGCTGCCGTCCCGGGTGCAATTACGGTTCCCGATATTCGTGGTGCGGGCTCGTTCGAGACCGCGACGTTGATCGATGGCCACCCGCTCTCGGTCGGCACCTACGGCGATTACGTCACGACCTTCCTCAACGCGTATATGTTCTCCAATACCGAAGTCGTCAAGGGCCCCGGTGCGACGGTGCCGGTCAACTACGCGATTGGCGGCACGTTGAACTTCCGCACGAAGGATCCCACCTTTAAACCGACCCCCGACATCGCACTCGGCGTCACGAACCACGGCGGCACGTTCTCGAACTTCGGGCTCTCCGACACGGTGAGTCGTCTCGGATTTGTCTTCGATGTCGCGACGCTCGACGATCCCTCGGCGCTGAACAACACGCAAGTCTATTACGATCCAACTGTTACCCCTACATACGATGCAAACACGAATCAGAGGCTGACGGGATTTAATGGCACTAGTCTTTATAGTGCAGTTCCCGGAACCTCCTCGTATATTCAAACTTCATACCCACTGGTCGCGTGTTGCTATAACGTTCAGGGTCAATACAGCCAGACGGCCGAACTCGTGAAGTTCCGGTACAAATTCTCGGATGCGACGACGGCGACGGTGAGCTATCTCGGCTCGCAGACCTTCTCCGACCAAAACGGCAACACCGGAAATCTCACGCTCGGCAGTTTCGCGCCGCTCGCCGGTTATACCGGGAGCCTTGCAGCCGGTGGGCTTGGTGTGAACTACCTTCATACCGGCGGAACCGATCAAGAGATCAATAACGAGCCCATCATGCAAGCCGAGGTTCGCTCGACGCTGGGGCGCGATACCGTTCTCGCACGCTATTACCATGCCTCGATTCTTCGCCAGATCACCGAAGGCAATCCCAATGGGACGCCGGCGTTGGTGACGCAGACGCTCTACGGTTCGTCCTGCCCCGGGAAGATCAACAACAACGTTTGCTCGGCGGCACCGATTTTCTATAACGGCACGCCGGTGACGCTCTCGGTGAATTCTACCTATCTGCAGACCGAGCAAGATGCCCTCTCGGGTATCTCGTTCCTCTATCTGCACCCAATCGGCAGCAATACGCTGAGCTTCGGTATCGACCAGACCGTCTCGACGACGACGTCGTATTCGATCGGCTCGTTTACAAACGTCAATCTTCCGACCGGCTCGGCGCAGAAGTTCACGACGTTTACCCTGCGCGGCCACTTCCGCATCAATCCGAAATTAAGCGGCTACGCGACGCTGTACGATAACGTCTACAATAGCACCTACCCGATTTCGTGCCCGTTCTCCGGGAAATACAATGCTTGCGCAATCGACGGATCCAATGAGGCGTTTGCATCCACCACTAACACGCATTTCGACGATCGTTTCGCCTTAACGTATCGGCCAAATAGTAATACGGTATTGCGCTTCGCTGCAGGGTCGGCGATAGCTCCTCCGTATCTACTTTTGCTGAGCCAAATCTCGGGGCCGGTTGCGAACTATAGCAGTAGCGGCGGCTTCGCTACGCTGACGCAAAACAACGGGTCGTTAAAGCCAGAGACGTCCTTCGGGTACGACCTCGGCGCGAGCATCCGGTTCCCGAAAATCGCATCGGTGCTAACGGCCGATCTCTATCAGACAAACCTCTTTAACAAGTATTTCAGCCAGGGATCTCCGAGCCCGTACACGTGTGCGAGCACTCAAGTACGGTGCTACAATGGGGGTTCGTTGGTTGTAAATAGTACGCCGGTATTTTACGAATCCAATATCAACCTCAGCAACGCGCGCTTTCAGGGGCTCGAACTCGGGCTGCGTAGCCTTCCGCACGTCGGGCTCGGCTACAAACTCGAGGGCGATCTCTCGCGTGGCTACGTCTACAACCTGCCGCAGTACTTCTATTGCTCGAAGCCGGGGCCGAACTGCACGCAGAACCAAAACCTCAATGTTATCGCCAACCAGAACTTCAACGGCGGCGGCATTGGGTACGGCAGCACGATCGGCTCGATGAACACGCGCTTGCCCTACGCGCAGGCGAATCTCGAACTGAATTATCGTACCGCCAACGGCGTTTATGCGGCCCTCGGCGACACGCTCTACGGGAATAATAACTCGCTCAATCGTGCGCCGTTCGGAATCGGCTACGTAACCCTACGCATGCCGATTAACAAGCGCTTCGACGTCCAGATCTCCGGGGATAACATCTTCAACACCTACAACGGACTCTTCCCCGTCTATGGCGGCGGCGTTCCGGTTCCGCTCGTCAACGGTTCGCAAGCGGCAACCGTCGGCAACGTTCTCGGGCCGGCGACCTACCGATTCATTCTCACGACCAAATTCTAGCGACTCGCAATCGGCGCCGGGCGTCGGTACGGAAGAGCTGGACTCGCATCTGCGAGCCCAGCTCTTTTGCGTTTGCGATGCTCTCACGCCGAGGAGGTTGCGTTGTCACGCCGAGTAGGGCGTTTTAGCGCCCGTATCGAGACGCGCGAAAGATCCCTGATACGCCGCTTGCTGCGCCTACTCGGGATGACAACGCTGCGGCTACGCTCGAACGAGTTTGAGAATTGCGCGCCACTCGTTTGCGCGAACGGGCTGAACCGAGAGGCGTTGGCCTCGTTGTAGGAGCGGCATCGCCGCGAGCGCGGGTCTTTCGCGCAGAAGCGTTAGCGGTAGAACCTCGCTAAACGCACGCACGAACGCCACCTCGACGTTGAACCACCTGGGCTTTTCGGGCGAGCTCTTCGGATCGAAATACTCGCTGCGCGGGTCGAACGCCGTCGCGTCGGGGTAGGCGGCGCGAACGACGCGACAGATGCCGACGATCCCCGGCACCGCACACGACGAGTGGTAGAAGAAGCCTTCGTCGCCGATCGACATCGCTTGCATGAAGTTGCGCGCTTGATAGTTGCGCACGCCGCTCCACGGTGTCGTGCGGTCGCGTTGCAGATCCTCGATAGAATAACTCTGCGGCTCGCTCTTCAAGAGCCAGTACTTCGGCATGAGCGCCGACTACGGCGTCGGAGACGCACTCGCCTCCGTTTCGGGAGCGGCGCTCGCCTCCGCTTCGGGAGCGGCGCTCGCGCTCGCTTCGGGTTCGGGTGTTGGGGTCGGGAGCCCCATCGCTCGCTCCGCTTCGCGTTGCGCGCGATCGAGCGCCGGGGTGCCGGGATAATCCGAACGCAGCCATTGGATTACCTGCATCGCGTGAATGCGCCCGCCGATCGTCGGTACGAGCAGATAATCGTGTTCAAGGCGCGCGAGATTTTCCGGTATCCAATCGTCGTGCGGATACTTGTGCTGCCAATCGTGGAGCGAATTTTCGATCAACGTCAACAACGGTAAAGAATTCCGTGCATCGCTTGCGCTCTGCGAACGGGACGCAATGAGGTGGAGCTCGTTCCCGATGCCGATCGGGCTGAGTTGCATGCGACCGAAATACTCGTCGAGCGGCGCCGCGGCCGCTGAAGGAGCGGCGGTCGTTGCCGCACGCGCCGGAAGCGGTACGCTCGGCACGGTGAGAACGGCGCAAAGGGCGAGGGCCGCGCATGCGGCGGACGAAACAATCAGGCGCATGCCCAGAATATCGGCAGGTCGACGAACGTGTTCTAGAGGCGCGCCCGGCAACGTGGTAGGATAGCGCCCATGCAGCGACGGGTCATTCACGCACGCGGAGAGGGCTGGGAGGGGGTCGAGCCGGAGGGCTATCGCCCAGGCGCCGCCGTCGGTATCGCGCGGCATACCATCGTCGGCGGGTGGAAGCCGGAGCCCGGGGCGCCGGGGCCGCAGCTCGAGCTGCGCTTCTTCGAACTCGATCCCGGGGCGGCGTCGCGCCTGGAACGGCACGAGCACGAACACTACGTCATCGTCGGGCGCGGTGTGGGGCACGCCGTCGTCGGCGAGCGCGTTGAGGAGGTTGCCGCAGGCGATGTGATCTACGTCGCGCCGCTCGAGCTGCACCAATTTATCAACCGCGGCGAGGAGCGCTTTGGCTTCTATTGTATCGTCACCGCGGCACGCGACGGAGCGCAGATCCCGGAGCAGAAGGAGATCGAACGGCTTCTCGCCTCACCGGTCGCCCCGTTTATTCGCCCGGATGCCGTGCCGCCGCCGCTACGGCGCGGCGTCTAGCCGCGCTCGACCGGGCGCGCCGGGTCGGCGCACCATTCACTCCACGAACCGGCATAGATCCGGCTGCCCGGAAGCCCCGCCGCGGTCGCTGCGAGGAGGTTCGCCGCTGCAGAGATGCCCGAGCCGCAATAATGGACCAAGCGCTCGGGCTCGCCGAGACGCTCGAACTCCGCGCGTAACTCCGCAGGTGGGCGCAGGTGCCCATCGGTGCGGTAGTTGCTGCCGTAGGGGCGATTCTTCGCGTTGGGGATATGCCCGGCGACCGGGTCGATCGGCTCGACATCGCCGCGAAAGCGCTCCGGCGCGCGCGCGTCGACCGGTTGGAGCGCTCCCCGCTCGATCTCGACGAGCAGATCTTCGGCGGTAACGACGGGATCGAGCGCTCTGCCGATCGGGAAACGGCGCGCGATTCGCGAGCGCCGATCCGCTCCGCGTTCGAGCGCTGCCCCCGAGCGCTCCCAGGCCGCAAAACCACCGTCGAGAACGGCGATGCGCGCGTGCCCGAGATAGCGTGCGAGCATCCAACAGCGCGCGGCGAACATGCCGGCGCCTTCGTCGTAGGCGACGATTTGGCTGCGCTCGTCGGCACCGATCTCGCCGAGGAAGCGCGCAAATGCGCGCGGTTCGGGGAGCGGGTGGCGCCCGTTGCGCCCGGTCTTTACACCGCTGAGATCGCGTTCGACATCGGCGAAGGCCGCACCGGGGATATGCGCTTCTTCGTACGACGCACGGCCGGCGGCGAAATTCGCCAGCGAATGGCGGCAGTCGATGACGACCCAGGCCGGATCGTGCAGGTGTGCCCGCAGCGTTTCGTTTTCGACGAGGGTATCGTACTCCACTCGGTTGCGTTAGTGGAGGTTGATGACGGGCTTGCTCTCCGCGCGATAGCCGAAGGCATTTTCAAGCAATGTCGCGAGTTCGCCGTTCTCGGCCATCGGCCCGAGAATATCGGTATCGCCGTAGAACTTCCCATCGATAAAGACTTTCGGCAGCGTCGGCCAATCGGTCATCTTCGCCAATGCATCGCGCTTTGGCATGTTTTCGAGGACGTCGATCACTTCAAATGGATAGCCGAAATTATTGAAAAAGTCGATCGTCTCGAGCGTGAAGCCGCAACGCGGCATCGTTTTCGTGCCCTTGCCGTAGACGAGAATTTTGTGGGCGGCGATCTCTTCGGCGATCTCGCCGTGCAGTGCGTCGGACATGGTTAGTTCTCCGGAAGTTTCGTGGTGAGTTCGAGAGCGTGGATGCGCCCATCTTTGAGCGCCGCATCGAGCGCGCGATAGACCAGGCGATGGCGGTCGAGCGGGTTGAGGCCGGCGAATGATGCCGAGGTCACTTCGACGTTGAAGTGATCCATCGTGCCGGTTCGGTCGTGAATTGCGACGAGCGCATCGGGCATGGCGGCGCGTACGAGCGCGGTAAGGGAAGCGTTATCGATCATCGAGTCTCTTATGGGTTGAGGTGAGTGGTGCGCGAATCGCGCAGCGTCTGTGCTAACCCCTTGGCTTCGCGAAGCGTTTCGGGAAGGGCCTCCCCGGCGCGCGCGAGCGCTCGCGCCGCCCCGGCTGCGAGCACGACGGCGGCGGTGCCGAGCAGGATCGCCGGGACGCCGCTCGCCCTGATCGGCCCGATACGAAGATCGAAGGAGCGCTGAAGCTTTGCGAGCCCTTTGAGTGCGGAGCCGATTTTCATACCTGCGCGAGGTTGGCGCCGGCCTCCGGGGCGACCTGCGATAGGTGCGCGCGACTACGAGCGCGTAGGGCGACCGGTATGATTGCCGCTCAACTTCCTAGCATCGGGGACCCGTCGCACCTGCGTGTGGAGGAGATTCCTACCCCCGAACCCGCCGCCGGCGAGATTCGCGTGCGCGTTCGCGCCGCAGCCCTGAACCGGCGCGATGCCTTCATCACTCGCGGACTCTATCCCGGAATCGCGCTGCCCTGTACGCCGGGCTCCGATGGCTGCGGCGTTGTCGACGCGCTCGGTGCCGGGGCGAGCGGCCCCCGCATCGGCGAGGAGGTCGTCATCGATCCGATGCTCGGTTGGGGCGCCGAGCGCCGCATTTGGGCCGATGGCAGCGGCATTCTCGGAATGCCGCATCCCGGGACGCTCGCGCAATTCGTTTGCGTTCCGGCGGCGAACGTTTACGCGAAGCCGGCGCATCTCGATATCGATCGTGCCGCGGCACTGCCGCTCGCCGGGCTCACCGCCTATCGCGCGCTGATAACGCGCGCGCATCTGCGTGCCGGCGAAACGGTGTTGATTCCAGGCATCGGCAGCGGCGTCCAGAGTTTTGCGCTGCTCTTTGCAAAAGCGATCGGCGCGCGCACCATCGTCACGTCGAGCAGCGATGAAAAACTCGCACGCGCACGCACGCTCGGCGCCGACGTTACGGTGAACTACGCGGCCGATCCGCAGTGGTTTAAAGCGCTGAAGAGCGCCGGAGCGATCGACGTCGCGATCGATGGTTCGGGGGGCGAGACCTTCGCTCGCATACTCGATCTCGTGCGTCCCGGCGGGCGCGTCGCAATCTACGGCGGAACCGGCGGCGATGCGAAGATTCGCCCGTTCTCGATATTCTGGAAGCAACTCGACGTATTGGGCTCGTCGATGGGAAGCCCGGAGGATTTTCGCGATATGCTCGCGCTGGTCTCGGAGAAACGCATCGAACCGGTCGTCGGCGCAGTCTTTCCGCTCGCCGATCTCGTTGCCGCCGTCGAACGGTTGGAGTCGGGAGCGAATTTCGGAAAGATCGTCGTTACGGTAGGTTGAGCGAATACTCGTAGAGGGTATCGAGCCGTAATTGCGCGCCGAGTTCGGCTTCGACGAGCGGCGCGTGTTCGGCGCCGACGACGTTGACCCAATCGGGATTCAGAATCGCGTGTTCGCGCTCGGTCAGCGGCCGTTCGAGCCGGATCGCGCTCACGCGCCGTTCTTCTTCGAGTGCGATCAGGTAGGCGAGCATCTGCCGCGCCGCTGCCGCCCACAGGCGCATATCCGCATCGCGATAGATGCGCTCGACGAGATCGGGAATCGTTTGTGGCCCCGCTGCAAGCGCGGCGAGGAGCTCCGCTTCGCGCCGTTCTCGATGCGCGATATACTCTTCGATCTTCGCGCGCGGTTCCGTTACGATCGGGCCATGCCCGCAACAGATCGCTCGCGCATCGCCGAACTCTGCGAGCAGACGTCGGAGCGTCGCTTGGTACGGGCGCATCGCGCCGCCCGGCGGGGCGATCACGACGGTTCCGCTGCCGAGGATCGTATCGCCGGTGAAGAGCGTCGCGCTCTCGCGTTCGTAAAAAACGAGATGTTCGAGCGTATGCCCGGGCGCGTCGATCGCGACGAGCTGGAGGTCGCCGATACGCACTTCCTGGTTGTCGTTGAGAACCTCATCGCGAACTGCCTCGGAATAGGGATGCGCGAAGATGCGCGCACCGGTCGCCGCAGCGAGCATCGGCGCGGCGGGTACGTGATCCGGGTGCCCGTGCGTGAAAAAAATGGAGCGGAGCGTGAGATCGTTCTCGCGCAGGTAGGCGACGATGCGGTCGACGTGGGCCGGAATCGCGGGGCCGGGATCGATGCAGAGTGCCTCGCCGTTCCGGGAAGCGAGGAGCCACGTGTTGGTTCCGTCGAGGGTCATCGGCGAGGGGTTCGGAGCGCGTAGCAGCGCGACGCGCTCTACCACACGTTTTCGAGCTGTGCCGGCATGACGAATCCGCGGTCGGGATGCGTGGTCGGTTGAATCGTTACGACCGGTTTTGTGAGAGCGAGGCGCATGGCGATGGAGTTATCCTCGCAATCGAGCAAACGTTCGAGGTGCTTGACGGTTGGGTAGACCAAGTTGAACGCTCCGTGGCGGTACTCTGCGAGCGCTTCGCGTGCGGAGATCCAACGGCCATCGTGCGTCTCGCTCCGATCGGCACTCGCATCCTGTTTCGGCGGTGCGATTGCCATAAAAAAGTAGGTATCGTAGCGCCGTGGCTCGGCTGGCGGCGTCACCCAATGCGAGAACAACGCGAGCGAACTACCCGCAGCAACGAGATCGCCTTTCTCCAAAATGTCGAGGAAGCTCGCTCGCCCCGAACGCAGCGCCGAGCGCCAATCCTCACGCTGTTGCGCGTTCGGCGGAATTGCGGCGTCGTCGCGTGGGAAGGCCATCAGGATACCCGATTCCTCGAAGAGTTCGCGTAGCGCGGCGGCGACGATCGAGGCGCGCTCCAACGCTCCGGGGTGCTCGACATCGGTCGGCAATGCATCGCTACGCGTCTCGCGGAAGAGCGCGCCCGTCTCGCGCGCTGCGGTGCCGTCGATACGTGCGTGAAGTGCGGGAAGCGTATCGGCGAGGTCGACCGTTCCGCCGGGAAAAACGTAGGCATCGGGTGCGAAGGCGCTTTTCGCGGTGCGGCGC
The DNA here is from genome assembly GCA_013044185.1 of Vulcanimicrobiota bacterium. Classification (GTDB taxonomy): domain Bacteria; phylum Vulcanimicrobiota; class Vulcanimicrobiia; order Vulcanimicrobiales; family Vulcanimicrobiaceae; genus JABEUX01. Next base: position 8,976 of record JABEUX010000073.1, read on the forward strand.
ACCAGGAACAACTGCGGCTCGCCCTCGATATCGCGCAAGAGCATAACGGTGGCGGCTCGGGGAATTTTGCTCATCGCAGGCTTCCTTTTCTGCCGTAGCGCATCCGTCCTATGCCGAGTTCGAGGGAGGTAGAGGAATGATCGTTGCGGTGGGGAGCGACGAGCGGCACGGGACGGCCCTCGCTGCCTGCGAGGAAGTGCGGCGGCGCGGCCACGAGGTACGCCTGTTTGGTGCGCTCGAGGAGGGAGCAGCGACGCGCTGGAGCGCGGTCGGCAGGGCCGTCGGCGAGGCTGTCGCCTCGGGAGCCTGTGCGAGCGGCGTGCTATTTTGTTGGACCGGCACCGGGGTGAGTATCGCCGCAAATAAAGTTCGCGGCGTTCGAGCCGCGCTCTGTTGGGATGCGGCGACCGCTGCCGGCGCTCGCCGCTGGAACGACGCGAACGTTCTCTGCGCGAGCCTTCGCTCGACGAGCGTCGCCGTTCTCGTGGAGATGCTCGAGGCATGGTTCGCCACCGAGCGAAGCGAGGAGCCCGAGGATCGCGCGGCAGTCGCGGAGGTAGATGCGCCCCCATCTAAGTCGTAAGTTCGGCCGTTAGGGTGCTCGGACGGCGAGATTCAAGCTCGCACCTACCCTTTTCGAAAGGACGAAATTTTACCGATGAAACTCCAACGAACCCTCGCGGCGGTCGCCATCAGCCTCGCCGCGTTTACCAGCATCGCTTCGGCGAGCAGCATGAGTAGCATGAGCAGCATGAGCGGCGACATGATGTCGCACGGAAAACTGCTTCCCCACGTAACGATGTCCCCCTCGCGGTTCTCGGGACCCGGCGTCTACACCGGTGCGCCGGCGCTGCCCGTAACGCTTTCGATGATCGTCGCCGGCGGCGGCCCGGCGCATTTTAACTCGCTCACTCTGGTGAAGCGGCTCGCTGGCGCGAAGACCGGCGCCGAAGTCGCCTCGCTGAATAAAAAATTCGGTACGGCGAAGGTCGGCACGTTTCTCAAAGTCTTCAATTTCGTCGTCGCCGACGCGTTGAAAATCGTCACCGAAAAGCGCGTCGCGCTTCCGAAGGTGCCGAGCCCGAATCCGAACGATGGGAAAGCGCTTGCGGGCGCACTCTGGGCGGCGGGGCAGACGGGGCGCGGCTTCAACGTTGAGGTGCTCCTCGATCGCGCGGTCTCTCACCCGATTCACGTGCAAGTGATGAAAGATATCGATGCGAAGTTCGGCATTGCTGCCGATGCGGATTACCACGCCGTCCTCACGCAAGCGATGCACGATCTCGCCGCGGTCTATCACTTCAATGCGATGGGACGTTCGAGCTCGATGTAGCTCGCCTCGCATTCGCCTGCGAACGTGAGAATACGATGAGAGCGCCCGCTAACCGCGGGCGTTCTCATAACGTTCTAAGGATTCACGCCTCCTTTACGATTAGACTTCACGACATAGTCACAAGTGTTTAAAACGAATCGAGGAGGTCATCATGCGGAATCAAGTTTTGTTCGCGACGCTCGCCGTACTTTTGCTCGCCGGGTGCGGTGGCGGTGCGGCCGGCACGGGGTCGGCGCTTCCCGGCGGCTCATCCGGAAGCGGAGGCTCTGCGCCGCAGAGCGCACAGGTGCAGTCGGAGGATTCCATCGCGTCGGCGAACGCCGTCGGCTCGCCGGTAAAAGCGCTCAACAGCGTCGAGAGCGGCACCGGCAGCCCGCTCGCTACGGTCGGGCGTGGGGCCCTTGCGGTTACGAACGGTCAATGCAATGGCGGCGTCGAGTATTTCGTCCCGGATAAAAACGGCGATGCAAATTCAACCGAGCGGATCGTATTTTACGACCAAGCGTGCACGCAGATCGCGCGCGACACCGTACGCAAATACACCGTAATCGGCACCAACGCGGAGGGCATCTCGCGCAGCGTTTCGCAGTATCCGCAAGGGAACACGACGCCGACCTCCGTGCGCACCGATAGCGTGACGCTTTCGAACGCTACCTTCGGCAACAACGGCTTCCCGATCGTTGCCGACGGGTTCGATCGCATCGAGAACAGTACGCTCAATCTGACCGGTGTGAAAAGCATCGAGTCGAGCGCCGAGTACACGATTGCTGCTGCGAACGCCGGCGTGAGTTCCTATTGCGGCGATAGCGCGGGCTTCAATGCTACGGGAATCTCATCGCTCAACGAAACGTTCGGCTGGGCGGGCGGAGATCTCCCCGGAGGCACGCGAACCGTCAATAGCGACGGATCGGTTACCTATAGCGGCACGCAATCCGGAACGAGCTACGTCGGCGGCATCGGCTCGCTCAATATCGCGACCGGCACGCAGAATACCGCCTGTCCGATCACGACGCCGGATTTCACGCTGACCGGTGGAACCAGCAAAGGGAGCTATTCGATTCCGATGACGGCGACGTATAAAGCCGGGCTTCTCGAGAACCTCAACGTCACAAACGCACAGCTCGTCGACGGAGACACCCTCAACGTGACCACCAATACCTCGCAGCCGCCGACGAGCAGCAACTTCATCAGCGGCGTGCTGACGAATGGCTCCGGCAATCAGGTCTCCACGTTCGCGGTCGATGCCTTCGGAGATGGAACGCTCACCGTTACGCAGAGCGGCACCCAATACGTGATGAATAACTGGCACGTTATTAAGTAAGCGTCGAAGACGCTCTACTCGGAATGGCACATGGTGTCACGCCGAGTAGGGCGTTTTCGCGCGTTCTGCGGCTACTTGGGATGACCGGCCAGCGCCGCTTTACGCGATGGCGATGCGGCGATCTCGCAAAAGAACGGTTCGGTCGGCGACCTCGACGAGTGCGGGGTCGTGCGTCGCGGCGAGCGTTGGGATCCCGGCATCGCGCAGCGCCGGAAGCGCACTCGTAATA
>JABEUX010000074.1 GCA_013044185.1 Vulcanimicrobiota bacterium
CTTCGACATCGTGATGAACTCCATCGGAGGCCCGTTGGCCGTCGAGGGGACATCTCTGCTTTGCTAAATAGGGGACATCTCTGCATTGCTCCTACACTCGCACCAGCGCTCCTAGACCGGGGCGCCCCCATGTGGTATGCTACCCTGCGTTCCCGCACGCGCGCTTTTTCCGTTTCAACCTAAGGAGTTTTCGTAGTGCCCAACATCAAGGCGGCCGAGAAGTGGACCCGACAGTCGGCGACCCGCACGACGCGTAATAAAGACACCAAGACCCGCCTGAAGAGCGCCTATAAGAAGGCTGTGGCGACGAAGGACGAGGCGCTCACCAGAGAGGTCGAGGGCGAGTTCGATCGCGCGGCCAAGCGCGGCATCATCCACCCCAATAAGGCTGCCCGCAAGAAATCGCGGCTCGCGAAGGCCGTGAAGGCCGCCGCCGTCGCGCCCGTCAAGGCGACGAAAGCGAAGGCAAAGCCCGCCAAGAGCACGGCCGCCAAGCGCGCCGCCGCAGCGAAGAGCAAAGCCGCGAACGCCTAACCGGCGCGACGCAGCTTTATCGTGTCGCGACGAATCGATCTCACTCCGCCGGAGGATCGTCGCGACGCGATCCCCGACGACCCTCGGGCGATCTTCCTCACCACGATGGCGCGCGAATTACACCGCGCCGGGGTCGCTACGGATATCCTCGAAAGCACCGTCGGAGGCATCGCCCATGCGATCGGCCTCCCGGTGCAAATTTTTGCCCTCCCCACCTATATCACGCTGGCGATCGGTTCGAACCTCCACCAACACGTGGTGATGCTGCGCGTCGCACCGGGCACCGTCGATCTGCGCAAAATCGCGATTCTCAACCTGATCTTCGACGATCTCGTCGCCGGGAAAATCGATTTCGCCAAAGCGAGCATCCTGCTCTCCGAAATCGATAAACGCTGGCCGCGTCATCGCGCGCGCTACGATGTTCCCGCGCTCGCAATGGTCGCGCTCGGCGTCGCGGTGCTGCTCGGCGGCGGGGTGCGCGAAATGATCGTCGCGACCGTTATCGGCGCGTGCGTCGGCGCGATCTCCGCGCTCGGGCGACGCGTTGCGCTTATCGGCCGCCTCTTCGAGGTGATCGCCGCGTTCGTCAGCACGCTCATCGTCGCGCTCGGCACCCACCTGCTCGGCCCGACCAACGTCCTCATCGCCATCGTCGCGGGCGTCGTCGTCCTTCTGCCGGGGTACTCGTTAACGCTCGCGCTCTACGAACTCGCCAACGCCAACCTCGTCGCAGGCACCGCGCGTCTGGGGAAAGTGCTCTCGACGCTGCTCGCACTCGCCTGCGGCGCGTTGCTCGGCTTCGCCGTCGTCGGCCCGTCGCTGCTCAACACCGGCAACGTCGCCACCGAACCGGTTCCCGGCTACACCTGGTTTATCGCCGCCGCCCTCATGTCGATCGGGCTCGCGATCGATCTCGATGCGCGCATTAAAGACTTTGCCTGGGTCTTCGCCGCCTGTGCCGTCGCGCTGTTAATCTCGCACGTGCTCGCGCTCTCGCCGCTCCATCCGATCGCGCCGTTCATCGCGGCCTTCGTCTGCGGCATCGTCGCCAGCGTCGCCGCACGCTTGCTGCGCGTCCCGCAACCGATCATGCTCGTGCCTGCACTCCTGGTGCTGGTGCCGGGAAGCATCAGTTACGAGAGCGTGCTCTTCGCGTTTCGCAGCCAAGTCAATATCGCCGTCACCTCCGCCGCCAACGCCGCGATCGCCGCGATCCTGCTCGTCGCCGGGTTGCTGCTCTCGCAGTTGCTCGTGCCGTCATCGCCGTTGCTCGCGAGCGAAAACCTCGGCCGGCTACGGTAATTCGCGCGGTCGCGCTCCGCTTAGGCGTCGACGACGGTGATCAGCTGCGTCGAGCGATCTTCGCGCGCGATCGGTAGAATCAGGTCGCGCACGGCGTTGCGTAACAACGGCCCGGAATCGGCGAGCAGGGCGATGCGAAAGCGCCAACGATCGTTTAACCGCGCGATCGGGTACGGTGCCGGGCCGCGTACGTCGATTGCCGTTCGCTCGCGCAGCACCGTGGCATAATGCGCGGCGAGGGCGTGCGTGCGCTCCTTATCGAGCCCGATCACTCCCAAATAGAGCATGCGCCGTGCCGGCGGAAAGCCGAGCTCCTCGCGTTCGCGCAGCCCTTCTTCTACGAAGCGTTGCGCATCGCCCTCGGCGAGCGCGGCGATGGCGGGGTGCTCGGGGGAATAGGTTTGCACGATCGCTTCGCCGGCTTGCGCGCGTCCGCTCCGTCCGCAGACCTGCACGAGCATCTGATAGGTGCGTTCGGCGGCGCGGAAATCCGGCGCATGCAGGCCGAGATCTGCGGCGACGACACCGACGAGCGTCACCCGCTCGAAATCGTGCCCCTTCGCGATCATCTGCGTTCCGACCAACACATCACCCTCGGCGATAAAGCGGTCGATGATGCGGGCGTGCTCGCCGATGCGCGTGGTCGTATCGCTATCCATCCGCAGGACGCGCGCCTGCGGAAAGAGGCGCGTCACTTCTTCC
>JABEUX010000075.1 GCA_013044185.1 Vulcanimicrobiota bacterium
GCCGCTGGCTTAGCGCGCCTTTACAAACGCGTCGATCTGCGGGAGTAATCGTGCCCGATGCTTTAGCAGGAGATGTACCCCCGCCATGGCCTTATCGATCGAAAGGCTTGCCTGTGGCGGGAGGTTCGCTTTGAGGTATGCATCGATCTGCTCGGGAGGAACGCCGCGCCAGAACGCTCCAGCGATGCCGCTGACATACGGTAAGCGATCGAAGCCGCTCATCTGCCCGAAGAGCGCATTGGTGTGTTTGAGTAAAAACGCCCACGCCATCCGCGGATGATCCTGGCCGACGATCGCGACGATCACCGGCGCGAACGACTGGAACTGCGGAGGGAGATGGAGCGACATCTGCAGGCTCTTCTGGGCGAGCGCGGGATCTTTGGCGATAAATGCTGATTCCATGTAGCTCTGCATCTCGATGGGGTTATGCGAGCTCATCCCGAGTTGCATCAGTTGGTTGTAGGTCTGCTCGTCGGCATAGCGACCGACAATGCTTACGACCGTGTCCTTGAGGCCGGGTGCAAGTGCTGTTGGATTCTTGGCAAGGAGGGCGAAGCGCTTCCGTGCCTCGGCGATCGTGGCGCTATCTTCGGCGGAGGCGAGCGCTCCGATGACCGATTCACGCAATGCAGTGCGCTCGACGCTCGTGCTTGCGCCATCCCAGCCACCGAGTGCGGAGAGCACGGGGCGGAGGTAGCCGATCTCATAACGCTTGAAGGCGGCATCGCCGGGCTGGTGATATTCGTACTGCGCCATCGTCCCCAAGAGGGTGAGTACCTGACCGACGACGTGCGGATTGGTATCGCCGGCGTCCGCATTGACGTAGGCCATCACCGTGCTGAGTTTTGCTTTGCCGTCTTCGGCGAAAGCCCACGAGTTATCGAGCAGTTCCAGCCGGTCGGCGACGCTAAGTTTGCGGAAGAAGTTCTGCTGAAGTCTCCGCTGCGCCGCGTCGTAGGAGACGCGGTAGTAGCCGATATCGTTCCCGTTGAGGACGAGTGGCTCGTTACAGTGACCTCCGGCGACGGTCATGCTCGGCGTATCGAAGAGCACCGGCGTAAATTTCCCAGGAGCGCTCTCGATGTTCAGGGGGATCGCCCAAATCGTCGATCCCGGCGCAGTCCCATCTGAGGTATACCGCTGCTGTGTGAGCTTTAACGTGCGCGTGCCGTTCTGACAGCGTGCCGTTACGGCAATGCTGGGGAAGCCGGGCTTCTCGATCCACGAATTGGCGATGCGAGCGATATTCTGATGTGAAACCTGGGAGAGCGCCGACCAGAGATCGGAGGGCACCGTGTTGGCGTATTCGTTCGCAGTGAAATATGCGTGCAGTCCTTTGCGGAACGTCTGGGGTCCGAGGTAGGCCTCCATCATGCGGAGGAAAGCGCCCGCCTTCTGATAGGAGAGCTCGTCGAACACCTCGTTTGCCTCGGTTTCGTTGTGCACCGGCATCTGCACCGGATGCGTGGTGCCGAGGGCATCGGCGATCATCGTTCCGTCATTTGCTTGATCGAATCCAAGCCAGCGATGCCAGGTCGGATTGTTTTCCTCGGTCGCCTTCGTCTCCATCCAGGTTGCGAAGCCTTCATTGAGCCAGAGGCCATCCCACCATGCCATCGTCGTCAGGTCGCCATTCCATTGGTGCGACGTCTCGTGTGCGATGATATCGAAGACGCCACGCTTCGCACTGCGCGGTTGAATCTTCGGATTGTACACGATGCTATCTTCGGTGAAGGTCATCGCGCCCCAGTTCTCCATCGCGCCACCGAAAAATCCGGGAATGGCGACCATGTCGAGCTTCGGAAGGGGAAACTTAATGCCGTAGTATCTCTCGTAATAGGGAATCAAGCGCTCCAGCGAATGTAACGCGTAGGTCAGTTCGGGGCCCTTCCCCTTGGTTCCGTAGACGTTGATTTTGGTGCCGTTCGCCGAGCCGGAGATGCGGTCGAAATTCCCCGCGCAGAGCACCACCAGGTAGCTCGACATCGAGGGAGTCGTCTCAAAAGTGACGCGTTTGCTCGCCGCACCTACGTTCACGCTCTTAGCGATCGGCATGTTCGAGACCGCCGTCCACGCGCGCGGAACCGTTGCCGTCAGGTGGAACTTTGCGCGAAATGCCGGTTCATCCCAACCAGGGAACATCCGACGTGCGTCGGTCGCCTCCATCTGGGTGCCGATCATTTCGGCGGGCTTGCCGTTTTCGTCGAGATATTTCTGTACGAAGAGCCCCTGCGAGGAGGTTTGAACGGTCGCCGTATAGGCGATGGTGAGCGTATGCTTTCCAACTGCAATCGTGCGAGGGAAACGCATCGTCACTCGCTCGGACTTCCGGCCGATCTTCACCGATGAGGCCGAGGTGCCGTCGATCTTTGCCGATTGCACGGTCGTCTGCAATGCGTCGACGACGACCGTCTTAGTAGGGTTTACGACGTCAACCACGACTCGCTCGTTTCCGGCGATCTTCATGGTTTTGAGGTTCGGTACGACGTTGATGTCGTAGAGAAGCGGCACGACGGTTTTCGGGAGAGGCCCAGGCGCTGCGGCGATACTTACCCGCGCGGAGAGGGGCGCTACACAGAGCAGAAAGCTCCCGACACCAATCAAGAGCGCCGAGAAAATGGGTTTCTTCACAAAGTCCTCCTCAACAAGTAGACGCTCGTTCTACCGAGCGTGGAAGTAGAATGTTTCGGCCAGGCGATTTTCGGCTCACGGAGCCCCGAGATGACTCGCTTGGGCCATTCGCAAGTCGACGTGGATTATGATGCGCGAGATGGATCGAATACGAGATCAGCTGAATCGGCGCGGCCACCGCGTCGCCCGAATGAGGCAATCGGGTTCACCGACCACGCATTCGTCGAGTTCGTCGACGATGAAGTCGGGGAACGCTCGAGGATGGACGGGAAGGTACGGCAATTCCACCGTTGCCTCCGACAAAACTCGCAC
>JABEUX010000076.1 GCA_013044185.1 Vulcanimicrobiota bacterium
GAGACGCTGGTGGAGATTACGAAACTGCGCTCCATCGCGCTGGCGAAGCGCGTCTCGCGCGTCGTCGTCGACGAACGCAAGCTCACGCTCGGCGTCGGCACCGGCTTCGCGCTCGATCCGGCGGGGATTCCGAAGCTGCAGTCGCTCACGCGGAACCGCTTCCGCTTCGCGGAGGGAAAGATTCTCGTCGATCTTCCGCCCGCGCAAGAGGGCCCGAGCGAACGGCGCTGGATGCCGCTCTTGCGGGGAATCCTCGAAGCGCTCTAACGCGCAGCATGTTTGTCACCCCGAGTAGGCGAGTGTTTGTCACCCCGAGTAGGCGAGTGTTTGTCACCCCGAGTAGGGAGTTTTGTCACCCCGAGTAGGTTGCGTAGCAACCGTATCGAGGGGCAGTTTAACGCGCGCCTCGATACGCGCTTCGCGCTACTCGGCGTGACAATGCCTGTCACCCCGAGTAGGTTGCGGAGCAACCGTATCGAGGGGCGTGTGGGGCGTGCCTCGATACGGCGCTTGCAGCGCCTACTCGGCATGACAATGCGCCTACTCGGCGTGACAATGACGCGCGCTACTCGGCGTGAGGAGATCTCCGTTGCGAAACGGCGATAGCGACGAGCAGCAGCCACCACGTGAGCACCTTCGGATAAAACTGCAGGTTATCGATAACGCCGTGGAGCGCGAGTGCAGCGGTCGCTGCGAAGGCCGCTGCGGCCCAGGCCTCGCTGCGAATCGACGCACGAGCGAGGCGTACTGCGCCGCCGATCCAGAGCCAGAGGGTCGCGACGAGCAGCGGAATCCCGCCGTCAACGAGCGCCTGAAGGTACAAGCTGTTGGGTTGCGTGCGCACGCCCTGCAGCCCGACGCGGCCGAGTTCGAGATGGTAGTTCCCCGCGCCGATGCCGAGCCATGGATGCTGCCGCCAGAGCGCGATCGCCGCGCGCCAGAGCTCCGCGCGCGTTCCGACGCCGCCGGTGCCGGTCTGCGGATGCCCGAGCCGGAGTAATCCGCGTACCGAGGTGGCGGCATTGGCGACGTGTGCGCCTTGTACGCTCTCGCCGCGGACTGCGAGAAGCGTAACGATGATCGCGAGCAAAAACGCGCCGGCAATTGGAGCGATGGTCGCACGTAGGTGCTGCGGCCGCAAGACCCACAACAGCACGACGATGCCCGCGCTGAGAGCGATGCCGGCGCGCGAGAGCGTGAGCAGCTCGGCAAGTAGCACCGCGGCCGACGCCCACGCCAGGTAACGGCGCGGCTGCGCGAGTTGTGCTGCAAAGAGAACCGCAATCGCAATCTCGAGAAAGCCCGCGAGTTGGTTCGGGCCGTCGAGCGGGCCGGCGATGCGCGGCAGAACGATCGCGCCGACGTTGAGCCCCGATGGAGCGCCGATGATGACTTCGAGCAATGCGAGCAGCGCTACGAGTGTTGCCACCGCAGCAAAAACCGGCAGAGCGAGGCGGTCGAGTGCATCGCTCTCCTCGCTCGCGACGACGGCAACGGCGAAGATTGCGAGTGCTTCGAGCGCTTTGAGGCTTTCGCGCAACGCCGGTGCGAGATACGCAGCTTGCGTTACCGAGAGCAACATCGCCGCTGCAACCGCTGCGAGCGCGAGTAGCCACGCTCGCACTTCACGCGCGCGCAACCGTGCAAAGAGCGTGCGGTGGGCACAGAGCCCGAGAATCACGGCGAGCAACGCGACCTTCGGCAGCGTTACGGTCGTGTGCGCGACGGCGTGCGCAAAACCGAATGGGGCGGTAGCGACGAGAGCGAGCAGCCCGTAGAGCGGCCGCTTCCGGGCGAGTAACGTTATCGCGATAAACGCCGCGACGAAGAGCATAAACCAGATGGGGCCGAGCGCGGGAATCTCCACGAAACGATCGACCACCGGGCGATAGTGCATGGCCGCAGGGCTTCGCCTTTCGAGGAGGCGAAACCCCGCCGACGATGGACGAACACGCAATGCGCACCGCGATCGAACGCAAGCGCGATGGCGGCACCCTCGAGGCGCGGACCTGGCACGAGATCGTCGCCGCGTATGCCCAGGGGGCGATCGACGATGCACAGATGGCCGCGCTTGCGATGGCCGTGCACTTTCGCGAGCTCGATCTCGACGAGATCGTCGCGCTCACCGATGCGATGCTCGAAAGCGGCGAACGCCTGCTCTTTCCGCGCGTGCCGTTCGTCGTCGATAAACACTCCAGCGGCGGCGTGAGCGATATCGTCTCGCTCGTCGCGGTGCCGATCGTCGCCGCCTGCGGCGTTCCGGTCGCAAAGCTCTCCGGCCGCGCGCTCGGGCATACCGGCGGAACGATCGATAAACTCGAGGCGATTCCCGGCTTTCGCGTCGCGCTCGAAACGCGCGAATTCATCGCCCAGGTGGAGCGAGTTGGTTGCGCGATCGCCGCGGCGAGCGATGCGCTCGCGCCGGCCGATAAGCGGCTCTACCGCCTCCGCGATCGTACCGGCAGCGTTCCGAGCGTCGGGCTCATCGTCGCGTCGATTCTATCGAAAAAACTCGCCGGCGGCGCGCACGGCTTCGTCTTCGATGTGAAGTGCGGCAGCGCCGCATTCATGCACGACGAGAGCGAGGCGTTGCTGCTTGCGCGCAGATTGGTGGAGGTGGCGGCGCGCTTCGATCGCCCGGCGCATGCGATCGTGAGTGCGATGAGCGAGCCGTTGGGGCGCTGCATAGGCACCGGAATCGAAACCATCGAAGCGCGTGAATTTCTCCGCGGCACGCGCGAGGATCCGCGGGTGAAAGCGCTCGTTCTTGCGATCGCGGCAAAGATGCTCGCGCTCGGCGGCGTCGAGGACGGCGAACGGGGTGCCGCCGCCGCGCTCGCCGATGGGCGCGCCTACGAGCGCTTCGTCGCGATGGTCGAAGCACAGGGCGCGACGCGTGCAGCCTTAGAAGCGCTCGCGATTGCGCCGCGCGCACACGAGATGCGGGCGACGCACGCCGGAACGGTTGCACGGATCGACGCGGTCGCGCTGGGGAATGCCGCGCGACGGTTGACGGAACGCGCCTCGACGGCGGGGATCGAGCTCGCCGTCAACATCGGCGAGCGCGTCGAATGCGGGCAGCCGATTGCGACGATCTATGGCGATGCGGTCGCGGCGCACGAAATTCAGCATGCCGTCGAAATCGTCGAGGCACCCTGCACTCCGCCTCCACTCGTGCTTGCGACGCTTTAGCGCGGTAGCGCTTCGTCGCTCGAACGGTCGACGCTGCGAATTAAATAGAGCGGCCGGCCTTTTACTTCGTCGTAGATGCGCCCGATATATTCGCCGACGATACCGATCCCGATGAGTTGTACGCC
>JABEUX010000077.1 GCA_013044185.1 Vulcanimicrobiota bacterium
AGTTCACTTGGTTAAAGCCACACGTCCCAGCGCCACCGCTCCCGCCGCCGCCCTGTGGCGGGCCGGGGTTGTAACCGCCGCCGCTACCCACTGCGCAGCTGTCACCCTGCGAGCCGTTCGGGCACGTCACGCAGGTGCCATCGGTTTGGCCATCCCGACACCCCTGCCAAAGTTGCTTATTGGTGTCGTTCCGGTTGGGCTTTGGCCCGCAGCGGGGTTCAGCCCGACGAGCAGGCTGCTTCCATTGGGCGTGCGGGCGGTGGCGTGCATCCCTGCTCCGCTTACGGTGGAGCCTGCAACGCGGTTCGGAGCCTGCGAAAGGCTTTGTGTTTGAGGATTCGCCGGCAGCATCCCGGTAGTTCCGGAGCTGCATGCGGCAAGGGGCGAGGCCAACGCAATCATTGTGATCGGTATCGCCAGAGGAGAACGTTTCACGAAGAAGAGGCTTTCTGAAAGGAGCGAAGAGGCGCGCTCTCCGCTAGCAAGCAGCGACCGTTGCGGGTTCCCACGGTGGGAATGCGCAAGGATCGTGTCCCCCCAAGACGTGCGGCAGCATTGGCACCGGAGCGAGCGCGCACCTCCTACCGCGCCGTGCCCACAAACGCCGATTTGTGGCGGCTCAAGAGCAAGTAAACAAGCGAAAAGCCCGCCGCAGCGTGCGCCGCGCAAAAACCCGACCCACGATCCGTTCGGTTCGCTCTCATTCATCGAATTGCATGAAGTCCGACCGATGCTCGACTTTCCACGCATGGACCCGCGGACGGCGGCTGGGAACCATGAAAGCCTTTCGCGAGAGCCTCGCTCGATGCGGGGGGCCCCGGAAGGCCGCATCGCCGCTACCGACGCCCTCGCCGTCAGCGCTTGCGCACGCGAAAAGCAGTAAACGAGGGAAACCGAGGCGCTCGCCGTGAAACCGTCCTTCGGGCCGCGGCGGTTGGGGAGATCATATGATCGCCTACGCGCCGCCGATGAGGGAGACTCCGTTGCTACCTGCGGTCGGGAGGGCGCGTGTTTCGGGTGATGGCTCGCCTTCGGCAGCGTCGGCATTTATCCCGAGTATCACGACCTTCGATCGCATCGTCGGCGATTACCAGCGCCGCCTCTACGGTTTCGCCCTCCGTATGACCGGCAACCGTGAAGACGCGGAGGAGATCGTCCAAGATGCGTTCGTCCGTGCGTTCCGCGCGCTTGGGAAAATGGGCGAGGAGCAACGACGCGATCTTCGTTTGCAACCGTGGCTCTACACCATCGCGCTCAACGTCACGCGGAATCGCCTCCGAAGCAAGAAGCCGCCGAGCGTTGCGATCGACGCCCTCGCCGATCCCGACGCCTTGTTACGCGATGCCGGCGACAAACCGATCCAGCCCGAGACCGTCGTGGAGCGAAATGATGAAGTCGCGATGGTCGAGCGTGCGTTGCTCTCGCTGCCGACCCATTTGCGTGCTGCGGCGACCCTACGCTTTATCGATGGACGCAGCCATCCCGAGATCGCGGAGATTCTCGGCCAGCCGATCGGTACGGTGAAATCGCACGTCCACCGCGCGGTACGCATTCTCCGCCGGATTCTCGGCCCGCAGTTGGGCCGTTTCGTCAAAGATACCGATGAGGAGTTGACCGATGCGTTGTCGTGATGTCGACGCGATGTGGGACGAAGTCCGCGGGGAGGGCACGGCAACGCTCAACGAAGCGGTTCATACGCACGTGGACGCGTGTCCGACTTGCAACGAAGCTTACCAGCAATATGAAGTGCTGGCCCACAAACTCCAGTCGCTCCCCGATCCCGAACCGACCTGCGACCTTGCCCGAAAAGTCGTCGAGCATATCGCGCTGCTGCAGCGCCGCGAACGGCTCGACCCCGTTCACCTCGTGCTCGTCGATTCGCCGATCGGCCGCCTCTACGTGGGGCACCGCGAGTCGCGGATCGCGTATATCGGCATCGATATGGGGGAGACGTTCGAGGATGTCGTCGCCCGCGTGGAGCGCCGCCTTCGCCGCCCCACCGACCGCGCCGCGCTCCCGCCCGCACTACGTGCGACGATCGCGACGTTCTTCACCACCTGGCACGTCGATGCGTCGCAGGTGGACGTCAGCGATCTGACCCCGTTCGAACAAGCGACGCTCCGAGCAACCGTCGATATTCCGCCCGGCGAGGTTCGCTCGTACGGCTGGCTCGCCAAACAGATCGGCCGCCCCAGCGCCGCTCGCGCCGTCGGGCGCGTCATGGCACGCAACCCCATCCCGATTCTCGTTCCCTGCCACCGTGTGGTCGATGCAACCGGTGCGCTGCATCGCTACGGGTACGGTGTGGAATTCAAAGCCCGCCTGCTTGCGATGGAAGGCTACCATCCGGCGCACTAAGAGCGCAAAAACCAGGGAACGGCGCGCCCGGCGCTAACCTACAATGCCGTGAGCAATCGCGTGCTCGTCACGGGCTTCGAGCCCTTTGGCGGTGAGAAAGTCAACCCAAGCGAGTTGGTCGCTCGCGGCCTTGATGGCCGACTCATCGCGGGGCGTCCGATCTCCATTGCGATTCTCCCGGTCGAGACCCGCTCTCTCCACGACCGCCTCGAACTACTCCGTCTCGAGGAAGAGCCGGAGATCATCGTCGTCTTAGGGCAGGCGGGCGGGCGCAGCGCATTGGCACTCGAACGCGTCGCCGTGAACGTGCTCGACTTTGAGGTTCCCGATAACGTCGGCGTCCTTCGTAAGAACGAACCGATCGCACGTGGCGGCCCCGACGCCCGACTCTCCAACCTCCCGTTCGAAAAAATCGTCGCTGCGTGGGCGGAGATCGGGGTTCCTGGTTATGTTTCGAATTCGGCCGGCACGTATATTTGCAATCAGGCGCTATACGAACTACTGACACTCACCGAGAGCTCGACGCCCCCGATACTCGTGGGCCTCGTCCATCTCCCATTTCTTCCGGCTCAGGCAATCGCTGCAGGCCCGGAGACGCACCCCTCGATGTCCTTCGAACTGATGAAAAAAGGCGTCGAACAAATTATAGAAACCATCGTGCCGTGGGTCGAAAACCGCGGCGCGGAGAGTGCCGCACAGCCACGAGAGCGCACGTCGCGCATGTGGATACCTCGCGGAGTGAAGGAAGCAGAACGCTGAAAGACACAGAGACGCAGCTCGCCATCGCTGCGATTCCCGACGTACACGGGCACGCGAAGGGCGAACATCGCGCGTTTTCCGAAGAGCG
>JABEUX010000078.1 GCA_013044185.1 Vulcanimicrobiota bacterium
CCGATATCTCCATGATATAAAAATGCATATCGGGCGTAATGATCGTTTCGATGCAAAAGGCCCCGAAGAGCCCCTTCGGGCCGCAGATCTCTTTGCTTACGCGGATGACGTTGTCGCCCATCTCCAAGGCTTCGGCGAGCATCGATTCGCGTAGGCTCACCGGCGAATTACCGACGACCACGTAGGACGGATCGACGTCCATCCCTTCTTGCGCCGCCGCCGGAATGCGGCCGAGCGAATCGACGTTCGTCTCGTACCGGCGATCCATCGACATGATTTCGAGTTCGCCGGAGAGCGGCGAATAAAAATAGTGAATGTAGAGCGGTACGCCGATAATATACTCTTGAATCGTATATTGGGCCTTGAGCGATCCCGCCCGCTCTTCGAAATCTGCGGCATCGCGTATAAACATGTAACCCTTGCCGCCGGCCGCTCCATAGAGCTTGACGATGACCGGGCGATCGATCTCCGCACCACTCTTGAACTGCCGCGGCAGGCGCAGCCCCGCACGCGTCAGCCAGTCGCGTTGCAGTTCTCGGCTCGCCTCCCAATCGAGAACCGCTTTATTTCCGAAGTACGGAATCGTCATCTTCTTATGCTCTTCCGGCGAGAGATAGGCGACGAACGATCCGTGCGGAACGACGATTGCCTTTCGCGACTGTAGTTCTTCGAAGAGCGTCGGGAACGCCGAGTACGAGGGCAGAACCATCACCTCGTCGACAAAGCGGAACGAACGATAGAGCCGCTCCGTCTGTGGATTGGTGATCGCCAGCGTTCGGAAGCCTTCGTCGCGAGCCCCCTTAAGAATCTGTAGCGCGGAGTGCGAGCCCAAGGTCGCGATGGTATAGTGCCGGTTCATCGGATCGCCCTTTCGATGGCGGGATTACAAAGCAGTCGCAGGCAGGCGGCATCGAGCTCGTCGCCGCCGAGCGGTTCTCCGGCGCGATCGAAGAGTCGCCAACTCACGAGTCGACGCATCGGCACCGAGCTCGGTGCGTCGAGCATCTCTACCCATACCTCGCCTTCGCGCGGCCGCATCTCGGAGAGTCGCTCGAGGCGATGTTTATTGGGGTTGAAGAGCCGCTCGTCGCGTTCGATGCGCTCGCGTAGCCCTTCTTCGCTCTCGTCGCCGGTGAATACGAGCAGGTCGGCGCGTTGCACGCGCGCGACCTCGATACCCAAGCGCTGCAGCGCCCGCATCGCCGTATAGGCCTCGTTATCGGGGATCTTCAGTTCGACGGCGTACGCGCGCTGCTCCATCACATACGCTCCAATGCCGTGACGAAGCTCTTGAAGAGCACGCTTCCCCCCGACGGCGCGAGAATATCGGCGCCTTCGCTTCGGTCGGGATGATTGAAGTTCCACGCGTCGCGTTCGGGGTGCGGCATGATCGCCAAGACGTTTCCTTCGCGATTCGTCAACGCCGCCGCGCCGAGCGCCGAGCCTTGCGGAGCGAGGTGTGCGTCGGTCGCACCGTGGATATCGGCGTACCGAAAGACCACGTAGCCGCCGCGTTCGAGTTCGTCGAGATGCGCGGGCGATGCGGCGAGCCGGCCCTGCCCGTGCGCCGCCCACGCCGGAATCAACGCCTGCTCCGGAAGCGCGGCCGCGATCGCGCAGCGCTCCGCCGCGGCGCTGCGCCGCAGCAGGACGCGTTCGCAGATGAAGTGTCCCTGCGCATTATGGGCGAAGGCCGCCGTCGGGCGACGAATCTCTCCGCTCCCCGGCGCGAGCCCCGCTTCTAAGAGTATTTGCGCGCCGTTGCAGATGCCCATCACGAGTTTCCCGGCCTGCGCTCCTTCGATCACCACGTCGAGCATCGCGTCGTGCGCGGCGATCGCTCCGGCGCGAATGCGGTCTTCGTACGCAAAGCCTCCGGGCAAAACGAATGCGTCGTAGTACGCGAGGCTCGCCGCCTCGCTCCAATGCACGATACGCGCATCGGCTCCACAATCGAGGAGCAGGTCACAGCTCTCCGCTTCGGAGTTGGTTCCCGGAAAGACCAGAACCGCTACGCGCGCTTTCATGGGTAGAGTTCCTCGAGCGGTCGCGACCAGCTCCGGTGCAGATCGGCGATCTCCCACGCCTCTTCCTCGAACGCGAGCAGCGGCTCGGCGATCGTCGTGCCGATCTCGCGCACGCTCTCTAGCGTTCCGGCGAGCTCTTCGAAGCGTTCGAGATCGCGCTGTGCTACCTCGACGACGAGCCCGCCCCACTCACCGAAGAGCGATTCGTAGCCACCGACGCTCGACCAGCCCGCAACGCCGTCGAGCTCGATACCGATCGCAGCACGCTGCGCCGGGTAGCAAGCAAAACTCATCTCCGCAAGCGTCACGAGCAGCCCTCCGTCGGAGATATCGTGTGCGCTGCGCAGGAGACCCGCGCGCGCCGCCGCGAGCAGGAAGCGATGCTCTTCGACGATCCGCTCGATATCGATCTCGGGGACTCCCTCATCGCGCAGCCTCAAGATTGCGGCGAGCACGCTTCCGCCGAGCGCACGTTGCGTCTCACCGACGAGATAGAGGCGCGATCCTACCTCCTTGAGCGCTAACGTCACGCATTGCGAAACGTCGGTGAGTCGTCCGAGACAGGCAACGATCGGCGACGCGGGAATTGCGTGCCCGTCGCTCGCCGCATTATAGAGGCTCACGTTTCCCGAAACGTAGGCGAGCCCAAAGCCGCGCGCCGC
>JABEUX010000079.1 GCA_013044185.1 Vulcanimicrobiota bacterium
AGCCGAAGGCGCTGGCGACGGTCAACAGACCGTCGTGAAACCGGCGGCGTAGAAGCAGGAAGAATGCTTGGAATAGATGTCCATGCTTTTCACAACGGTCGAGGATGCAGCACTCTTTCGTTCCGACGACGGCGGCGAGCATTGGCGCGAGCTCTCCGGATTACGAAATCATAGTACGGGATCCACCTGGCATCCGGGGGCGGGCGGCATGTGCCTGCATACCATTCTCCTCGATCGAAGCAACGCGAATCGACTCTACGTCGCCATCTCGGCTGCCGGAGCATTTCGAAGCGATGACGGCGGCACGACGTGGCTAGCGATCAATCGCGGATTGCAATCGGAGTATATTCCCGATCCCAACGCGGAGGTCGGGCATTGCGTGCATCGGCTCGCCATGCATCCGGCAAAACCGAACGTGCTCTTCATGCAAAAGCATTGGGATGTGATGCGGAGCGAGAACGCCGGCGGCCTGTGGCACGAAATTAGCGGAAATCTCCCCACGGATTTCGGCTTTGCCATCGACGTCCACGCGCACGATCCCGAGACGCTCTACGTCGTTCCGATCAAGAGCGACCGCGAACACTTCCCCCTCGACGGCGCGCTACGCGTCTACCGAAGCACGACCGGCGGCAACGAGTGGGAGGCACTCACCAAGGGCCTCCCACAAGAGCATTGCTACGTCAACGTATTACGCGACGCCATGGCGGTCGATCGGCTCGACTCCTGCGGCATCTATTTCGGTACGACGGGCGGGCAGATCTACGCCTCCCCCGATGGCGGCGACTCCTCGAGCGCGATCGCTCGCGATCTTCCGCCGGTACTCTCGGTCGAGGTACAAACGTTCGCGTGATTCGCGTGATTTTGCCGGCGCATCTCAAGGTGCTGGCAAACGTGAGCGGCGAGATCGCAGTCGATCCGAGCGAGGGAGCGACGATCTCCGCTGTTATCGCGACCATCGAAGAACGCTTCCCCGCCCTTCGTGGAACGATCCTCAGTTACGGAGTGCGGAAGCGTCGGCCGATGGTGCGCTTTTACGCCTGTAACACCGACCTCTCGCATGACGACATCGAGAGCCCGCTCCCCGATGCCGTCGTCGATGGACGAGAGCCGCTCCTGATTATCGGCGCGATCGCCGGCGGTTAGCGAGGCGCGAACGAAGTTGCAATCACGGCAACCGCCACGATGAGCACGAGGCCAACGCCGATAAGAATAACGCTGACCGCCGATCGAGCCGGTAACGGCGGCCTCGAGGCGCCGCCTCCGGCGCTCGCACGTTCGGCGGCGATGGCGCCGATAAACGCGCCGCACGAAGCGCATGAAACCGCCGAGGCCGCACATGCCGCCCCACATGCAGCGCAACATCCGCCGCTCATGCTTTTGCCTCGCCACGCGTCGATGCATCGACCTGTTCCTGCGCGCCTTTGAGCAACGCCTCACAGGCGGTGATGAGCGCCCGACCCTCTTGGAAGAGCGCGACCCCACGGTCGAGCGTCGTTTGCTCGTTCGCCAACTCCTTTACGATTGCATCGATTCGCGCGAGCTTCTCTTCGAAACTCTCACCGGCTTCGTTCATGCTTCTCCCTCCTCGGATTCGATGCTTTCGATGCGCGCGCACGCAGACCCGCGCCCGAAGCGCGCACGAACGTCGTCGCCGGCTCGTAATTGAGCCGCGTTCCGAACGACGACCCCATCGCGTAGCACGATCGCGTATCCGCGCTGCAACGGCGCGCTGGGATCGGCACCACGCATGGCGGCAGCACCGAGGTCGAGGAGCGAGCGCTTGCGCGCCACGAGCCCGACGACACGCTCCGGCAGACGCTCCTTACTCGCATCCATCCGCGTAGCTGCGCGGCGAAGCAGGGCCGCAGAGGCAGCAGAGAGTTGTTCGCTACGGGTCGCGATCGCCGCCGCTCGGCCGGCGAGCCGCGCGCGCGGGTCGAGTGCGACGAGTCCGCGCTCTCGTTGCACCAGAGTGCTCTGCTTCGTCGCAAGGCGGCGCGCTATCGTGTCGCCGAGCGTGCGCGCGCGCAATTCGATCCCACGCGCGCCGAGGTCGATTCGACGCTCGGCTGCATTGAGGAGCCGTTCGTTCATCTTCGGCAGCCACTCCGCCGCCTTCATCCAACCTGCGAGCACCCGGTCTGCGGCGAGGCTCGGGGTATTCGCCCGTTCGTCGGCAGCGAGGTCGGCGAGGTGAATATCGGCGCTATGCCCGATCGCCGTCAGCACCGGGGTGCGCGCGGCGACGATCGCACGGACGACCTCCTCGCGGTTGAACGGGAAGAGATCTTCGTACGAGCCGCCGCCGCGCCCAAGGATGATCAGATCGGCACCGCTTCTGTCGGCGCGGCCGATTGCGGCCGCGATATCGCGTTCGGCTCCAACGCCTTGCACGCGGGTATCGAACAGCTGAACCCGAACGAACGCCCCCCGCTTTTCGATCTCGCGGACGAAATCGTCGATACCTTTGCCCTCGCGCGTGGATACGACGGCGAGCTTTCTCGGGAAACGCGGTAACGTACGCTTGCGCTCGTCGTTAAAGAGGCCTTCGCGTTTCAGACGTTCTTTTAGAGCCTGAAATTCAACGAAAAGCAATCCCAACCCGGTCGCTTCGATCTCTCGCACGGTTAGCGAATAGCGACCGCGCGGACCGTAGTTAATGATTTCGCCGCGCGCAATCACCGCCAAGCCGTCGGCGAGTTCGATGCCGTGCGGCAACCGCTCCGCGCGCAAAAAGCAGGCGAGCATCGGGCCGCCCTGCGCCCCTTGATCTTTCAAGTCAAAATAGATCGCGCTCGCCGAAGGACGAAAACCGGTGATCTCCCCGCTCACGGCAATATTGCGAAAGCGTGGAACCTTATGAAACAGATCGGTCATACGTTGCGAGAACTCCGCAACGGTTAGAGGAGCGAGCGGATCCTCCGCCTCGCTCATGGGCTCGCGCTCGGTTCGGGCGTACTCGTGGGCGTACTCGCGGGCGTATTCGCCGGCAGCGGCGTCGAGCCGAGCGGCTCGTAGTTCGTCCCGTCGCCCGCCGTATTCGGGGGCGGCGTAGCGTCGGGGTTTGGAGTCGCCGAGGCGATCGGCGATGGAGCGACTTTCGCACGCCCGCAATTCGCACGTTGCTGGTTACCGACCAAGAAATAATCGACACCGCCGGCACAGGTCGGTTCCTTTACCACCCCTTTGGGAACCACGAACGGGTGAGGCGGCGTTTTCGCGAGTGCGGCGCGCATAAAACGCGCCCAGATACGCGCCGGAACGTTGCCGCCGTAGGATTCGATCATGCGCGAATCGTTATCGTTACCCATCCACACCGCCGTCACCAAGTCCGGCGTGTATCCCACGAACCACGCATCGCGAAAATCGGAGGTCGTCCCCGTTTTCCCCGCGGCAGGGCGCCCGATATTGGCGTTCACACCGGTGCCGTATGCAATTGTATCCTCGAGCATCGAGGTCATGAGAAATGCGGTTGCGGGAGAAACGACGCGACGTTCGTGCGGCGTTCGATCGTCGAGGACGACGTTTCCGTAGGCGTCGCGCACCATCAAAATCGAGCGCGGAGTGATATGAAGGCCCTGGTTCGCTAAGGTCTCAAAACCGCTCGCTTGATCGAGCACGCTCACCGATGAGGTTCCAAGCGCGAGCGAAAGATTTGCTTCTAAGGGCGCGCGAACGCCCATCGCATGCGCGTAGGCGATAAATTTGTCGAGCCCGATGCGATCTGCGAGCTTCACCGCGACGACGTTGCGCGAGAGCGCGAGCGCGCGACGTAATGTAATCGGCCCCATGAATCGATCGTCGTCGTCGTGCGGCGACCATGTCTTTCCATCGTACATCGGATAGGTCACCGGCGTGTCGTCCATCACCGTCGACGGCGAAAGACCGCTGTTCATCGCCGCGGTGTAGAGGTAAATTTTAAACGAGGAACCCGGCTGGCGGAGCGCCTGCCACGCACGATTGAACTGATCGGTCGCAGAGAACTTCTTCCCACCGATCATAGCGACGATCTCTCCGGTCGAAGGACGAATGGCGACGAGCGCCGCTTGATGTGCGCCGATCCCTTCGGCCTTTGCCGCACGCAAGCCCCAATCGATCGCCGATTGCGCCTCGCTCTCCATTCGCGGGTCGAGGCTCGTATAGACTTGCAACCCACCTTCGCGAACCGCGCGATTTCCAAAGAGGCGCTGCAGACGCGCGATAACGTAGGTCGTGAACCACGGCGCGCGATACCCCAACGGGCCGTCGCTGCGTTCTTTCACCAGATGCAACGGAGCCGCATACGCAGCGCGTGCTTGCGCGCGCGTAATGTAGCCGCTCGCAACCATTCGGCCGAGCACGTGACGTTGGCGTTCTCGTGCCAATTTGAGATTGACGAAGGGCGAATAATCGGAAGGCGCGGCAACGACGCCGGCGATAATCGCGGCTTGGCCGATCGTCAGTTGCGAGACGCTTTTCCCGAAATAGGTCCGTGCGGCAGCATCGACGCCATAGGCCCCCGAACCGAGATAAATGAGATTGAGATAGCGCTCGAGGATCTGGTCTTTGGTGTAATAATGCTCGATTTTCAGCGCGAGCAGCGCTTCTTCGATTTTGCGCGTAATGGTGATCCGGTCGTTCAAAAAAAGGCCACGTGCGAGTTGCTGCGTGATCGTCGACGCCCCTTCGAGAGGCTGATGGAGAGCATCGGCGATCGCCGCCCGAACGATGCCGACGACGTCGATGCCGGGATTGGTATAAAACGTGTGATCTTCATTAGCGATAAAGGCGTCGCGCACCATCGGCGGTATTCGCGATAACGGAACGTAGACGCGGTTCTGCTTAAACACGCTGCCGAGTACGCTTCCATCGGCGGCAAATATTCGCGTCGCGCCCTCGGGCTGGTAATCGGAGAGCTCGCGAACGTCGGGAAGATTGCGCGAGATAACCACCACCATCCCCGCGAGCGTCCCAAACCCAAAAATCGCGAGAAAAAGAACGATTAGGCCGATGCTCCGCCAGCGCAGAGGCCGGCGGATTTTACGTCGGGGCGCTCGACGCATCGCCAAAAACGCCGGAGAGGACGCCGTTCACAAATCGCGCCGCCTCCGGTGTGGAGTAGCGCTTCGCGAGTTCGACGGCTTCGTTCATGATCACCGCTCGCGGCGGAGCGTCAATCTGTGCGGCCTCGCAGACCGCTAATCGGAGAATCGTTCGATCGACGATCGCGAGACGGTCGAGCGTCCAGCCTTGCAACGCCGGGCCTATCCGTTGGTCGGCATCGCTCGCTCCGGCGAGCGTCCCGAGCACGAGCTCGCGCACGAACGCACGGTCGTCGCTCGCACCGCCGCTTCCGAGAATTTCTTCAAGCGCCTCGGCCGGATCTCGCCCGCCAACCTCGATTGCATAGAGCGCCTGTAAGGCGCGCTCTCGCAACATGCGACGCGAAGGCACGCGTTATCCGACGCGCTGCGCGAGCAGGCGAGGAAGAAAACCGATATCGTAAACGCCACTACGGTAGCCTTCGGTTCCGAGAACCTCCAAGCACATCTCCGTCGTCGTCGCAACGCCCTCGACTAAAGTTTCACGTAGCGCGCGTTCCATACGCGCGATCGCTTGCTCGCGCGTGTTCGCAAACGCGATAACTTTCGCAAGCATAGAGTCGTAATACGGCGGAACGCTCGCCCCTGAGAAAATATGGGTATCGATACGGATACCGGGCCCTCCGGGGAAAATCACCGCACCGAGTTTCCCGGCCTGCGGAGCAAAATTATTTCGTGCATCTTCGGCGTTAATGCGGCATTCGATTGCGTGTCCGCGTGGTTCGAGATCGCGCTGGGTGTAGCCCAGCGGTTCCCCGGAAGCGATGCGGATCTGTTCTTTGACCAAGTCGATGCCGTAAACCATCTCCGTTACGGGATGCTCCACTTGAATGCGCGTATTCATTTCCATGAAAAACACTTCGTCGCCGCTCGATAGAAACTCGAGGGTTCCGGCATTGCTATAGCCGACGTGCCGACAGGCTAGCACCGCCATTTCGTGCAACCGTGCGCGAGCGCGTTCGGAAAGGTTCGGCGCACCTGCTTCTTCAATGAGTTTTTGGTGCGAGGGTTTCTGGATCGAACAGTCCCGCTCGCCGAGGTGAACCACCTCGCCGTGCTCGTCGGCAAGAACCTGTACTTCGATGTGACGCGGATCGCGAATGAGTTTTTCCATGTACACGCGACCATCTTTGAAGGATGCCTCTGCCTCAGCGGTCGCGCCGAGAAAGGCGCGCTCTAAGTCTTCGGGGCGCTCGACGACGCGCATCCCCTTACCGCCACCGCCGGCGGTCGCCTTGAGCAGCACCGGATAGCCGACGCTCTCGGCGGCTTCGCGCGCGAGTTCGACCGTTGCGAGAATATCGGTCCCGGGAGTCGTTGCGACGCCGGCCTCGGCCATCACGCGTTTCGCCGTCGCCTTATCGCCCATTGCCATAATAATCTCGGGGCGCGGACCGATAAACTTCAATCCGTGGTCGGCACAAATCTCGGCAAAGCGCGCATTCTCCGCAAGAAATCCATACCCCGGGTGAATCGCGTCGCACCCCGAGACCAACGCCGCCGAAATAATATTCGGAACGTTGAGATAGGATCGCGGCACCGGCCCCGGGCCGACGCAAAACGCTTCATCGGCGACCCGAACGTGCGTCGACTCGCGGTCGGCCTCGGAGAATATTGCGACGCTCCCGATGCCGAGCTCGCGGCACGCGCGCACGATGCGTAGAGCGATCTCGCCTCGATTGGCGACGAGAACCTTGCGTAACATCGCTCCTACCCTCGCTCGATCTCGAAGAGCGCACGGCCGTAGTCGACCGCAGCCCCGTCCTGGCAGAGGATCGCCGTCAAGCGGCCTGCGGAGCGAGCGCGCACCGAGGTTCGGATTCCCAACGCCTCAATTGCCGCGAGCTCGCGCTCCTCGGCGACCTCCTCGCCGAGCGTCGGCTCGCTGCGCCCGAAACGGAGGATCCCCACGACGTCGGCTCTGAGAATATCCACGGCGCGCTTGGCCGATGGCTCGGCGACCGCCGCGGCCTCGGAGGTGCGGCCAACCGGTGCGAGCGAGGAGCGGGCCAACTCAAATTCCTCGTCCTCCCGCTCTATACGCATCCGCAAGAGCGGCGTGTTGACGAAAAATTCGGCCAAGCGCTGCGCACGGGCCGACGGTTCGTCCTCGGATGGGTGCTCGGGGGTCATCGGGCCGCCCTTTCGGGGAGCTACCCCGAACACCCCTCCGCCGGGAGTTCCCCCGCGGCTAGCCGAACCTCAAAACCGTGCTCTCGTACTTTCTTTACGCTCGGGGAGCAGAGGTTGGGGATATTCCCTCTCTTCTCCATACCGCGGGTTTTGAAACCTATGAGGTCGAGTTCGACCGGCTACGCGACGAAGGGGGGCTCGCCGCGTTCGGGGAGCCCGGCCCAACGATTCTTGTCGGCAACCCCCGCGACCCCGACCTGGCCATCCTCGCAGAGGATCCGCATGTCGTCGCGGTTCTCACCCCGCCGATCGAGCGCGTGGCGCTCGTCGCTGCAACCCGCGCGGCGACCCAACTCGCCGCCGAACGCACGCAGACAACCACGCTGCTCAACGTCAGCCGCTCGCTCTCCTCGGAGCGCGACCTCCCGACCCTCGAACGCTCGATCGTCCACAACGCGCGCGAACTGACCAGCGCCGATGCCGGCAGCCTCTACCTCATCGAGGAGGTGGAGGGCGTCAAACACCTCCGCTTCGTCGTCGCTCAGACGGGGCCGACCGACGAGGGAACGCTCTTCAATCGCGAATTGCCCCTCAACACAAACTCGATCGCCGGCTACGTTGCAGTGACCGGCGAGAGTATTACCATTGACGACGCCTATCAACTCGATGGCGACCACCCCTATACATTCAATCGCAGCTTTGACGAGAGCAATAACTATCGATCGAAATCGATGATCGCCGTCCCCATGCGCAATTTGCGCGGCATCGTGATCGGCGCGATTCAATTAATCAACCGCAAGCCTGCGTTCGAAATCGTCATCGACAACCCAGCGCACGCCGAGGAGATCGTTCGTCCCTTCGACCTTCACGACCGCAGCGTCCTCGAAGCACTCGCCTCGCAAGCGGCGATCGCCATCGAAAACGCGCGTCTCGTCGAGTCGATTCAAAACCTCTTCGAACGCTTCGTTCGCGCCTCGGTAAAGGCGATTGAAGTGCGCGACCGTTCTACCCAGGGCCATTCCGAACGCGTCGCCGCGCTCACCGTGGCCCAAGCGGAGGCGGTCAATCGCACGCATGCCGGGCCGCTCGCCGATATGTACTTCAGCGTCGACCAGCTACGCGAGGTGCGTTACGCATCGCTGCTGCATGACTTCGGGAAAGTTGCAGTCCCCGAATACATTTTTGGAAAAGCCAAGAAACTCCCTGACGGGCGACTCGATACCGTGCGCCTACGCTTCCTCCTCGCGATCGAACAGTGCCGGGACGAAGCGATGCGCGAAGAGTTGCGCGAACTGCTCGACAAGATTCAATCCGCCAACGAGCCCAACGTCGTGGCTGCCGATGCCGACGATGCAATCGGGCGCGCGATGCGTCATGGCTATCGCGATACCGGCGAGCAACGCCCCCTCCTCGACGACATCGAGCTCGCCTATCTGCGGATTCCTCGCGGTTCGCTCTCCGATTCCGAACGCGACCGCATGCAAGAGCACGTCACCCAGTCGTATCTTTTTCTGCGAGAGATCCCGTGGGGAGAGACGCCATGGTTCAACGTCGCCGAGTATGCCTACGGACATCACGAGCACCTCGACGGGACTGGTTATCCGCGTAAGCTCTCTGGAGACGCAATTTCGCCACAGGTGCGCATGATGACGATCAGCGACGTTTACGATGCATTAACCGCGACGGATCGCCCGTACAAGAAAGCGATGAGCATCGACCGATCGCTCGATATTCTGACGAAAGAGTTCGCCGAGCGCGGCAAAATCGATCGCCTCTTCCTCGATCTCTTTATCGAAAAGAAACTCTACGAAGCGAACCTCGCCTAACCGTCAGCCCGAGTAGCCCCCTTCGACTCGCTCCGCTCGCTCAGGAGAAGCTCGTGGGCGTATCGAGAGCCTCTTCTCGCGCCTCGATACGATGGCTTCGCCATCTACTCGGCGTGACAGCACTCCCTACTCGGCGTCTATGCGCTCCACCGCGAGCGGCGCCTGCGATGCACCCGACGAGCGCTTAAGCGAGCGGCGAGGACCCTGACATTGCTTCTCCGAGCCGCGAGCGTCTAGCGAGGAGCGGTGCGCGCAGGCAAACGCGAGCGCATTGCGCGCAGGCAAACGCGAGCGCGTTGCGCGCGCCTGATACGGGCGCTAACGCGCCCTACTCGGCGGGCACGACGATTCGCTCGACGGTTGCTCGCTCTACCGGCGGCAACGCGTCGCGCCACACTTCGAACGACGCATCGATCTCGGCGAGCGGAACCAACACGAAGGCGCGTTCGAAGAGCTCGCGATGCGGGATACGTAACGCATCGTCTTCGAACCCGAGATCGTCGTAGAGCAAGATATCGAGGTCGATCGCACGAGGCCCCCAGCGCTCGCCCGGTACGCGCCCCAATCGCCGCTCGATCGCTTGCAGCGATGCGAGGAGCGCTCGTGGAGCGAGCGCGGTCTCGATGCGCGCGACGGCATTGATAAACTCCGGCTGTTCGCGCTTTCCCCACGCTGCGGAACGATAGAGCGAGGAGCGCGCCGTCAGCACGCCAAGCTCGCGCAGCGTCTCGATCGCACGCTCGACGTTCTCGCAGGGCGCGCCGAGATTCGCTCCAAGGCCGATCGTCGCGAGCGCCATCAACGACGCTGCGTACAGGTGACGCCCGGCGTTGCGCCGTCGAGCAGTCCCGGTTTCTCGATCTTCACGGTCGCTTCGCGAACGCGAGAATCTTCGAAGCAGAGGTCGAGCAATCGCTGCGCGAGTCGTTCGAGTAAACGATGCGATTCCTCGGCAACCAGCGTAACGACGCGCCGATGGAGCACCGCATAATCTAGCGTTGCATGGAGATCGTCGCACTCCCGCGCTCCGCGCGCGTCGAGATCGCAGTACAGCTCGATTTCGAAAAGCTGCGCACGTTCGCGCTCGCCGGGATCGGCGCCGTGCCTGCCGTACGACCGTATTCCGCGTAGGGTTATTCGGTCCATGTCCTTGGCCTCCAGTTACGAACGATCGCGTCGGAGACGGCAACGACATCGCGCGTCGCCGCGACATCGTGAACGCGTACGATATCGATTCCCGCCGTAACGGCGATTGCGGTCGTCGCTGCCGTAGCGAAGACTCGCTCTTCGGGGCGATCGCGCCCGGCGAGCTTTCCGAGCGTCGACTTTCGCGACGTTCCCAGCAGCGTCGGATAGCCGAGGGCCACGAGCCGATCGAGACCCGCGAGTACCGCGATATTTTGATCGGGCGTTTTGCCGAAGCCGATACCAGGATCGAGTACGATGCGCTCCTCGGAGAGGCCGCGCGCTCGTGCGCGACGAGCCTCGGCGAGGAGTGCCCGCAGCACTTCGTCGACGATCTCGCCTGCATAGAGGAGCTCGCGGTTATGCATGATCGCCAGCGTGGCGCCGCTCTCGACGGCGATATCGAGCAACTCGTCGCTCGCGCCCCAGACCGAATTGATGCAATCGGCGCCGGCGGCGAGCGCCTCACGCGCAACCTCCGGTTTATAGGTATCGATCGAAATCGGCCAATCGGCAAATCGTTCGCGCACCGCTCGAACGACGGGGACGACGCGTTCGAGTTCTTCGGCAATCGAAACCGGAACGTGTCCGGGGCGCGTCGATTCACCCCCGATATCGATAATATCGGCACCAGCCTCGTACTGCGCCTCCGCTCGCTTCACGGCTTCGCTGAGTGCGAGCCGCCCGTCACCGGAGAACGAGTCGGGCGTGACGTTGAGGATTCCCATGACCGCGGTGCGCTCGCCTCGGATGAAGCGGCGATCGCGCATCGTAAACGCGCGCGCGCTCATCCTCTTGAGGTGACGCTCGACGGCGTTCCGAGCACTTCCGGGCGAAGCGCGGCGACGGCGAAGGTCGAGCCCGTCACCACCACGATGCCGGATGCTCCGGCGTGCGTGCGCGCGCGCGCGAGCGTCGCAATCGGATCGCTGCAAAGGGCGTAGGCGAGCCCGAGGTCGTCGGCAAGGCGCCCCAAATGCTCGGGCGCACGCGCCGGCCGCCCGCCGGCTTCAAACGACGTCAGGAAAAAATAGGCATCCGGCCGAGCGAATGCGCCGAGGATCGCCCGCGCATCCTTACTTTCGCCGATGCCGACAACAAACGTGAGCGCGCGGTCGTCGAAGCGTTCGCGAAGCGCTTCGGCGAGCGAGCGCGCCTTCTGCTCGTTATGCGCGATGTCGAAAAGGATTGACGGCGTCCCCGGAACCAACTCCATGCGCCCCGGAATACGCACCTCCGCCAACCCTGCTTCGATTTCGTGGCGACTCGGGCGTAACGCTTCAGGGAGCCTTTCGACGGCAAGAATGGCAGTAACGGCATTAGCGCGTTGAAAGCCGCCGAGCAACGGCAAGCGAATGGTATAGGTATCTTGAGAGGTGTGAACGGTAAAACGTTGCGCGAACGCTTCGAGTTCGATCGCATCGACCTCTCCCTCCACGGCAGTCTCCACGATGGGTGCTCCCACGCGCGCGCAGATCGCCGCGATCGTCGAACGCGCCGGTTCCTCGCGCACCGCGCTCACCAACGGCACGCCGGGCTTGGCGATGCCGGCTTTCTCGGTGGCGATCGCTTCGAGCGTATCGCCGAGAATCTCTTGGTGATCGTAGCCGATGCTCGTAATCACGCAGAGGGTCGGCGCGACGACGTTCGTTCCATCGAGCCGCCCGCCTAAACCCACCTCGATCGCCGCGATGTCGACCGCTTCGCGGGCGAAGTACAGAAATGCAAGCGCCAGCAACATTTCGTAATAACTCGGCGCACCGTAACGGTCGGCGACGCGGTCGATTGTAGGAAGCATCTCCGAAAAAAGTGCTGCAAAGCGCTCGCGATCGATCGGTACGCCGTCGATCCGCGCGCGTTCGGTCATCGATTGCAGGTGCGGCTTGACATGCAGGCCGACGCGTAACGAGCGCTCTCGCAAGATGCGCTCGATCATCGTCGCGGTCGAGCCCTTTCCGCTCGTTCCGGCAACATGCACCACCGGGTAGCGCCGATGCGGATCGCCGAGGGCGGCGAGGAGGGCCTCGATGCGATCCAAACCGTAGTTGGTACGCGGCGACGCGCTCTCGCCGATACTTGCGAGCAGATAGCGCTCCGCTTCTTCAAACCTCATGCGTGGTCGGTCGGTCGCTCCGAAAGGATTTCCAACGCGTGCGAGAGCGTCGGCAAAAAGACATCGAGCGATTCGGCAACGGCGCGCGGGCTGCCGGGAAGATTGACGATAAGGGTGCGATGCCGCACGCCCGCAAGCGCGCGAGAGAGCATCGCCGTACGCACCCGCGGCAGCGCCGCAGCGCGAATCGCTTCGGCAATACCCGGAACCTCGTAATCGAGAATCGCCGCCGTCGCCTGAGGCGTGCGATCGCGGGGAGCGAGCCCGGTGCCGCCGCTGGTGAGGATGCAATCGGCGCGCTCCGCGTCGGCGAGATCGATAAGTTCGGCTTGTAGCAGCGCTGGTTCGTCGGGAATAACGAGCGCGCGCACGATCTCGTAGATCGGCTCGAGGCGCTCGCGGAAAATCGGCAAGCACGCGTCCTCGCGTTCGCCGGCGGCCGCGCGGTCGGATAGCACGATGCAGGCAACGCGAAATTTCATGGTTCGGCGACCCACGTTCCGCTCTTCCCACCCCGTTTCTCCAAGAGCCGAACGCGTTCGATCGAGATCGAGCGGTCGAGCGCTTTGCACATATCGTAGATGGTGAGCGCGGCGAGGTTTGCAGCCAGCAAGGCTTCCATCTCCACGCCGGTCTGCCCTGAGGTGCGCGCTTCGCTCTCGATCCGGAGCAGGGAGGGCTCCGCCCAGGCCAGCGTGACGGCGATATGGCTCAACGCGACCGGGTGCGCCAGCGGAATCAGGTTTGCGGTCTGTTTTGCCGCCATGATCCCGGCGATCTGAGCCGTCACGAACGCATCCCCCTTCGGCCCCATCGCCACTCTCAGCGATTCCGCAGCGCCGGGCGCGAGGCGAACGAACGCCTCGGCGCGGGCGAAGCGTTCGGTCGTTGCTTTCTTGCCGACATCGACCATGGAAATGGCCCCGTCGGAGTTTAAATGTGAGGGTTTCGGCACGTCAATCGTCAAAGAGAGTCAGTAATGGCGCTATTCCAGGAAGCAGACGGCGATCCTCGGGTCGCGCTCGATCGGCTCGCCGATGTGCTGTCGTACTACGGAGCAGTCGGGGACGCGGCCGCCGAGCTGACTTTGGGCTTTTCGTTGAGAAAGGCTGCTCTCGCACGTTCCATCGCCGAAGCGCTCGGTGTCGAGGATTCCCTGCTCGATGCCGTTTCGATCGCCGGCGTCATGCACGCGGTCGGTGCGATTGGCAACCCCGCACTCGTCCGTGAGAACGATCTTCCCGAACGCCTCGCGACGATGGAGCGCTGGGATATTCCCGCCGCCGGAGCGCGCGTTTGCGCTGCGATCGGGGCGATCCCCGAACGCGCCGCCGATATCGTGCGCTGGCAGGCCGAGGCATGGGACGGCACGGGGTTCCCCGATCAGCTCCGCTGGAACGGCATTCCGATTTCATCGGTCGCACTCGCGCTCGCCGATCGGCTCATTCGCGCACACGAACCAGAGGAAGCGCTCTCAAGCATCGCCGAGGAAGCGGGACGCAGTTTTGCTCCGTCACATTCGCGCGCGTTCATGCTGTGGTTTCATCGGACGGGTGCCGAGGTTGAGGCCTTTACGTTTCCTCGCTCCGCGTTACTCTCAGAGTTCAGCGACCCCGGCGACCTCCTCCTCGATATCGCCGATCGCATCGACCGCCATCTCGGCGTACCGGGACGCGCGAGAAACGTGCTTCGCCTCGCTGAGGGGAGCGCCCGCGCCTTGGGTTGCGATGCGTCGGAGATTGAAGCGCTCCGCATTGCGGCGCTTACATTTGGCGCTGGAGAGCTCGGTGACGGGTTCGAGAGTACGCTCGATCCGCTCGTCCGGCTCGGACTCGAGCGCCGTGCCGCGCGAGCGCAGGCGGGCGCACGCTTGCTGATGGGATTGCCGACCCTCGCTGCTGCGTCGCCTCTGGTCGCTGCGCGCGCGGAGTGGTTCGACGGAACCGGAAAGCCCGCCGGGCTTGGGCGCGATTCAATCCCCATCGGAGCGCGTATACTCGCGACCTCGATCGCCTACGACGCTATCGACATCGATACGCGCGCCCGCCCTGCCGCACGTCGCGCTACCGTCGGCGAGCGACTCGACGGGGCCGCCGGCACGCATTTCGACCCGCGCGTGGTAACCGCGGTGCTCGACGCCGCAAAGGCGCACGCATGATCGAGTTGCACGAACGGACGCGGCGCATCTCGCCGACTCGAATCCACGAAATTCTGCTCCGATTCGGAGCGAAGAGTTTGGTCGATCCGTTCATGGGCTTACCAACGCATCTCAATTATCTCAAACGGCATGGCATCGCCGTTCACGGCGGCGATGTGCTGGAGTGGTTCGTGCGTGTCGGCGAGGGGATCGTCGTGAACGATCTGACGATCCTTCGCGATCATGAAGTCGCAGAGATCGTCGAAATGATTCCCGGGCGCATCTATGCACTCGATCTCTTCAAAGCCTGGGAAGGCGTCTTTTTCACCGAAGAGCAGTGCGTCTACCTCGGCGTATGGTACGACAACGTGCGTAACCTCCGCAGCGACGGACAGACCGGGCTTGCGATTCTCGGACTCTGGCGCGTCTTTTGCTACTGGCTGCAAAAGGCCCAAGAGCCCGACGAGATGCCCGACCTACCGCCGAGCGAGCTTGCGTGGCACTATATTCGTCAAACCGAACGCTGGGTTGCGAGCAACATGCGTCGCAATACCGTCCGGCAGAGCGATGTCATGCAAACCCTCGCGCGGCAGCGAGCCGATGCGTTGCTCTTCGCGCCGCCGCCGCGCAACGCACTCCATCACGCCGACCCGCGCATTTGGATGTGGGAAGCATGGTGGCAAGGCAACCCCTATTTCACGCTCGAACATGCCTATCGCGATACGCTTTTCGGAGCGCGATCGAACGATCCGGCAGCGTATCAGCGATCGATCGCCGGCATTCTCTCCGAAGCAAGCGAATATCCGCTCTTGATCGTTGCGACCAATGAATCACGCCTCGGAGAGATCGAACCGATCGTCCGCAATGCGCGGACGAAGGTGGAGTGCTATGCGCCCAACGACACCGAGATCTACCTTATCGCGACGACGTAGCGTCGCTGCCCTGAAAACGTACCCACAACAGCGCGAGCACCCCGAGCACCGCATAGAGAATCGTGTGTTTGTAATTGTGCATGGCGCTATGCCCGAAGATCAAGGCCGATTGGAACGTGCCGGTCCAACTCAGGATGGCGAGAACGAAGAAAAGCACCGCAATGAGTACTCCCAGAACTTTCACGAAATAATCCCTTTCCATGCGAGGATGCTGCCGAGGAGCCCGAGCAGCAGACAGTACCACCCGAACGGCCGGAGGTCGTTCGAACGAAAGTAGCGAGTGAGGAAGGCGACCGAAAAGTACGCGGCGACGCCGGAAACGATTCCACCGAGAAGCGACTCAACGAGCGCGACGTGCGCGCCGGCCCGAAAGAGATCGGGAACCTTTAACAACGATGCGGCGAGGATCACCGGCGTTGCGAGCATGAAGGAGTAGCGTGCGGCATCGGCGTGATCGAGATCGCAGAGCAGACCGGTGACCATCGCAGCACCCGAACGCGAGATTCCCGGCAATAACGCAAAGGATTGGCCGAGACCAACGAGCACGGCCTGAAACCAGGATAGGCGCTCGAGCGGGCGATCTTTTCGGTGTTCGACGGCGAGTTGGCGCCGCCGCAACGCTTCACCGAAGAACATCACGGCTCCGTTTGCGATAAGAAAGAGCGAGGCGAGAAGCGCGCTGGCGAAGAGCGCGCGTACCGTTCTCTCCAGGAGGAGGCCGAGTATTCCGACCGGGATCGTGCCCACGACCAGGAGCCACCCGAGCCGTTCGTGAGGATCGTCGCTCAGCCGGCCGCGGATGACGCTACGGAACAGCGCGACGACGATCTTCCACCACTCGCGGCGATAAAAAAGCACCAGGGCTAAGGCTGTCCCTAAGTGTAGGGTAACGACAAACGGGAGAAACGTAGGGTCGCTACGATGGATATTCGTCCAGTGAAAGAGCGCGGGAATGAGGATCGTGTGCCCAAGACTCGAGACCGGAAAGAGTTCGGTCGTACCCTGCAAGAGCGCGAGTATCATTGCCTGAAAGAGTGTCACGCGCCCCACAGTACGCCAAGGCTTTCGGCGCGGCCTTTAATGAGTCGTTACAGAGCGCTCGGCAGGATTGCCGGAGCTCTCGGCCAAGGCCCGACAAGGTGGAATCCGGCACGACCGACACCAATCGATTGGAGATCGAGAACGAACAGAGCCGCCGCTTCGAGCGTGTCGGCGACATGCTCCTCGTTTCGTACAGTATCGGCGATGATTTTGCCCCGGAGTTCACCGAGACCTACGATATAGCGCTCGGCGGGATGGCAATGCTCACCAATGCGGAACTCCTCAAAGACGCACCGGTCTCGATCCAGCTCGAATTGCGTGGCGATGCAACGCCGATGCTCCGTCTCCGTGGTGTGGTTCGCTGGTCGCGTTTCGATTCGATGTTACAACGCTATCGCACCGGAATTTCATTTCTCGAGCTCGACGAACCGACGAAACATCACGTGCAGCGATACATCGATACCCTCAGTTTGCTGCGCGACATGGGGATGATTTAGGCCGCGGAACCCTGTCACCCCGATCCTCATCCGCGCGCGTGCATCGAGGCGACCGTCGATGCACGCAGAGCAAACGCCCCTGATATGTTGGGGTTAGCCGGGAAATCCGGCGGCTTCGCCTCGAATCTGGGGTGAAGTACCTGTCGGCCACGCCGGACGCGCCTCGGGCCCCGAGCCCGTTATCGAGATTGGCGACCGACAGCACCTGCGGTAGAAGCGATC
>JABEUX010000080.1 GCA_013044185.1 Vulcanimicrobiota bacterium
GATCTCCCAGACGTGAATATCGCTCGCGCGCAGGCCGTGTTTTGCGAGCAGCGCCTGCGCGGCCATCGCCGGCGTCAGCGCGATATAGGGCGCATCCCAGGCGACGGTCGCGTGATCGACGAGCGTTGCGAGTGCGGCGTGCCCGCGATCGCGCGCGTAATCGGCGTGCGCGAGGATCAGCGCCGCCGCGCCGTCGTTGACGCCGGGTGCATTCCCGGCGGTAATGGTGCCGTCGCGTTCGAGC
This sequence comes from Vulcanimicrobiota bacterium, assembly GCA_013044185.1. Taxonomy (GTDB): domain Bacteria; phylum Vulcanimicrobiota; class Vulcanimicrobiia; order Vulcanimicrobiales; family Vulcanimicrobiaceae; genus JABEUX01. The sequence continues at coordinate 245 of JABEUX010000080.1, forward strand.
GGTTTGAGTTTCGCCATCGATTCCAAACTCGCGTCGGCGCGCACCGCTTCATCGCGATCGACGACGGTATGCGGCACCTCGCCGCTCACGAACGGCGTGAATTTCTCGAAATCGAAGGTGAACTCTGCGGAGGGCTGGTGCTCGAAGGCGTTCATCGGCGCGCCGACCGTCGCAGGAATCCGTTCGCGTCCGCGCGCCGGAAGTGCGTCGCGCACGATGCGTCCGCGCGCCTTAGTGGCGACCTTCACGGCAACGAGTTCGTCGGCGTAGCCGCCGGCTTGCGCGGTCGCGTGCGCGCGGCGATGGCTCTCGTAAGCGAACGCATCTTGCGCTTCGCGCGTGAGCCCGAGTTCGTTGGCGACCTTCGAACCCTGCGTCGCCATCGTCATACCGAAATAGCAATCCCAGAGACCGTCGTGAATCATCGCGTCGATCAACGTGCCGTCGCCGAAACGATAGCCGCTGCGCGCATCTTTGAGCAGATACGGCGCGTTGCTCATCGACTCCATGCCGCCTGCGGCAACGACGCGATTCGCACCGCCGTTGATGAGGCGCATCGCATTGACGGCAGCGAGCATTCCCGAGGCGCAGACTTTATTCACCGTTTCGGCGGTGACGGTTTTCGCCAGCCCGCTCTTGTAGAGCACTTGGCGCGCGGGGTTCTGCCCGACGCCGGCTTGCAGCACCTCTCCGAAGATGACGTGTTCGATCTCGCTGGGGTCGAGCCCGGCGCGTTCGAGCGCGCCGACGAGCGCGGCGGCGCCCAACGAGGTAGCAGGGAGCGGCGAGAGAGCGCCGCCGAGTTTACCGAACGGAGTGCGCGCATGGCCGAGGACGACGGTTGATGATTGCATGGATTCCATAACCCGCCTCCGCTTCGCGTGGAAGCTCCGCCGAACCTCGCGCTTAGTGGTGCAGGAGCCCCTTGCCTACCAATATCGCAAGCATGACGACGAAAGTAACAAACGTGCGCGTCTCCGCACGCGCGATCACGCTGCCATCCCAGGTTCCTGCAGGTTCGGGCGCGGGAACGAGCCGCGGCACGATGCGCGGCACGCGCTCGCAATAGCGCGCGAATGCATCGCCGAAGGTCGCGCGCAAGAAGCGCTCTTCGTGCGGCACGATAATGCCGTAGACCACGAGCATCCAAACGAGCGAACCGAGAACGAGCACGAGCCGCAGCGCGAGTGAATTCTCGCCGGTAAATGCAAGCGCAAAACCGAGTGCGGTGATGAAGTTGCCGACGTAGAGCGGATTGCGCACGTAGGCGTACGGGCCCGCCGTTACCAGCTTCGGCGCTTCGACGTGGTCGCCGCGCGTGGTCACGCCGCTATACCCGACCGCCCACATGCGCAGCAGTTCGCCGAGAATGGCGATCGGAATGCCGATGAGTGCTGCATGCAGCGTCGGTACGCCGAAGAGCACGAGCGCGAGCGCCGGCAATGCCAGCAACGCACCGCGATTTTTAAAGAAGAAAGCGTCGAGCGACGAGGGGGCAGAAGCATCCATCGTCGCGGGCGTTAGGGTTCGCGGGCGATTTCTCCCGCTACGATCCGCGCGCGCGTCGCTGCGAGCGTCGCGCGCAGGAGTTGCGGCACCGCGGTGCGGCGCGCCGAGGATGCGCTCTCGGGGCGGCACGCCGGAGGGCGCTGCGCCGTGCGCTCCGGTTCGGGCGCTTCGCGCACCTCGACGGCAACGCGAGCGGCGAGAATGAGTTCGCGCAGCAGGTCGCGTAGCGGCCACGCAGTCGCGCTGCACGCATCGGGGCCGTCGCTATCGGCGACGACGTCGTAGGAGCGGTCGAGCCGATCGACGACGAGCAGGCGCGGCGCGCCTTCGGCGATGCGCGCGATGCCGAGGATCGCCGCGGCGAGCGGATGGGCGGGATCGGTGACGAGAAGCGAAGGCAAGGCAACGTGGCCGTATGCGAGCATCGCGCCTCGCTAGTTGAGCATCGAGACGGTTTCGCCCTTATCGTCGAACGTGAAGCGCGTTTCGAACAGCTCCGAACCTTCGGGCCCGACCACCTTCGATTGAATCGTGAGGCGGTGCAACAGTTTCTCGCCCTGGCGTGCGAGACCGGAGTAAAAATACTGAACCAGCGGCGTGACGTTCTCTTGTAACGGCGCGAGACGGCGGCGTTCGACGAGCATCTGCAGCAAACGTTTCTGCAGCGCGACCGGAATCATGCGGCTGGTTTCGTCGGGCGTCAGGCGCACCGTGACGAGCTCTTCTTGCGCTTTGTTCACCTCGTCGACCGGCTTATCGGTGGTGTAGCGAATGATCGCATCCCAATCGTCGGCGGCGATGCCGGTAAAACGCATGCCGTAACGCCAGACCGATTTGCCTTGATGCGTGACGGTATCTTTCCACACCGCGATCGCGCGCATGCGAATCAAACGCGATTCGATCGATGCGTAGACTTCGAATTCATCGCGACCGACGGGTTCTTGCGTGATCAAGCAGAGCCCACCGCCGCTGATATCCAAACCGATGGCGGCCTTTCTAGTAGTGCCGCCGTCACCTGAAACCTGCGCCTTGTAGCCCTTCCGCTTGCGCGGGTAGCGCCGGCGGTTGGCCTCCTTGCCCGTAAACCACGCGAGTAGGTCGCCTAACATCGTGCAGCCCCTTTACGACACGGAGGCCGCCTGCTACCTCTGCCCTCGCGTTTTTTCTATGCGTTCGCTCAGGCGCGTGGCGATGAAGCCCGCCACCTCGCTGGGAAGCGTTCCGCGGCCGAAGCCGGCGTCGTAGCCCATCTCGGCGGCCATAAGGTTCGTTACACGCGGCCCACCGCAAATTAAGACTACTTGGTCGCGCAGCTCCTCGGCCTCCAAAAGCTCGACCAACGCGGTGAAATTCTTGACGTCGCTGCCCTTCTGGGTCACCACCTGCGAGGCGAGCAGCGCATCGATCTGGCGCTCCTTAGCGATGCGCACGAACTCTTCGACCGCGACCTGGCTGCCGAGGTTGAAGGTCTCGAACATCTGGTAGCGTTCGAGCCCGTAATCGCCCTTGTAGCCCTTCATGTTGAGGATCGCGTCGATGCCGACGGTGTGCGCGTCGGTGCCGATGCAGGCACCCGCGACGCGCACTTTGCGCCCGAGTTTCTCGCGGAGCATCGCGTCGATCTCTTCCATCGACATCGCGTGGGCTTTCGCCGATGGCGCGGCGATAGTGCTCGCGTCGATGCTCTGCGTGCTGCTGCCGTAGACGACGAAGAACGAAAAGCCGGTCGCGATGCGGCGCCCTTCCACCACTTGCACGTCGGCGAAGCCCATCTTCGCAACGAGTTGGCGCGCCGCTTCGTCGGCGGCCTCGCTCCATTCGATCGGTAACGTGAACGAGAGCTGCACTTTGCCGTCGTTGAGCGTGTCGCCGTAGGGCTTGACGAGCCCGCTCTTCTCCGCACTCATGCGCGTAATACGTCGCTTGACAGCGGATGCCCGGCGGCATCGGCGATTCGAAATGCTAACGTTTCAAAATCACCGTAGCATGATGCTACGGCATGCTGTTGCGCTCCCAAAGCGCCGTCGGCGGGGCGCAAAAGAAACATTGGTTTCCGAGCATCTTGTGCCAGCGGCATGAGACTGCGATAGTTCTTGATACTCGCAAGACACGCGGGATCGCTCGCTTCATCCGAAAGAGGAGCTTGCAAGAGCGACACGTCATCGCCGACGACCGATGCATGGTATGTCGAGGGGATACGCTCCATCCAACGCTCGTGGGCACGCACGGGCCGGTCGAGCCGTACCGCATGTTGCAGCACCACGTAGCCTAACGGCAGCATTCTCCCGTACGGGAGCGTGTAACTCACGGAGACATTTTCATCGAGACGCCGTTGCCAGCCGGCCCGCCAATCGTTCAAGCGCGGACCCAAGTTTCGCAAACCTCTAAGCGAAAACAAATCGGGGGCGAGTGGAATAACGACATAGTCGGCGGCAATAAGCGCGGCGCGATTGAGCGCGCCAAGGTTCGGGCCGACATCGATAAAAGCAAAATCAGCTTCCCACCGATTTGCGGCCTCGGCAACAATTCTCGAAAATGCCGTCAGCGCCCGCAGTGCCGCAGGATCGCCGGCGAGCGTTCTCGTCCAACTATCGGAGAGCCGATCTTCGAAATCATTTAGCGCGATATCGCCCACGATAAGAGCGACATTCGGCGAGATCGCGGACTTCTCGACTCGCGCCTCCAGAATATCGCCGATCCCCTCCAATATCGGGTCGAGGCAGGAACGAATCGTTCGGCCGGGTGCATCGTCGTCAAAAATCGCCTCGAGCCGCTCCTCGCCCACGAACATCGTGCTGAGGTTCGCCTGGGGGTCGAGATCGGCACATAGGACGCGGGCGCCCAATTCACCGAGCATAAAGGCGAGGTGATAAACAAGCGACGTCTTCCCCACGCCGCCCTTGTTATTAAAAAAAGCGATCGTTTTCATCATCGGCTCCCGATCGTCACCAGCACGCTGGTCGGCGAAAATTGAAACTCAGCCGGGGGATTTCCGTTTTCACGGAGCGCCTTCTGCGCGGTGGCAATCCCAACCCCGAAGCGCTGTACGAAACCCAACGTCCGCATCGCCTCGGCGACGAGCGGATTCCGATAGTCGGTGACGGTACCAAAGTTCGATTGATTTACCTGGCCGAACAGGCCGCCGGGATTTTGAATTTCGATGCGGTCGTTAAACCACGAAATTCGAATTGGAGCATTCGATGATTCGTACGTGCGGTGCATAACGGCATTGTGCACGAACTGACGCAACGCAGCGTGCGGGTAATCCGGCTCTCGCAATTCTCGGCGGCCGCCGATTTCGACCTTCGTGGTGATCGACAACTTCACAATATCCTCCAACGCTGCAAGGAGCGCCGGGAGCGCGCCCGAGAGGTGCTTCTCGTCGACAATCGGATCGGCGAGCTCCTTGCCGTCGAACCGTACGTACTGCACGAACGCACCGGGAATCCAACGCTCCGGATCTTTCCCGAAGGCTAGAACCCCTCCTATCGTCGGCGTTGCTTCTTCCGTTGCAAAGCGAAGTGCGATCAGTTGCCCCTCAATGCTTCGGCCATTCGCGGCAAGGGTCGCCTTATCGAAAGCAGCCGGCAAATACTCGGATTTGAAACGTTCGATATCTACGTCGGCTAGCGTTGCGCCGTGCACCGGTTGGTGATCGAAAGGAAGAACACTCGTTCTACGACGTTCGACAAGGCGGCGTTCATCTTCGATCGAGGCGACTTCCGTTCGCGCCCCGACACGAACGTATGCGCGCCCTTTGAAGCGGACGGGAGGCGCGGCATGCGGGTACACAACGATTGCGATGAGTTCGCAACCACCGATCGTGTGCCGTTCGATGTCCATTGTCGGCGTCGGCAAAATCGATCCGTCGGAACGCACCTCTCCCAGGCGCCGCACCGTTTCGTCGTCGATCGGCGCCTGCGCGCACGAACCATCGTCATTGACGCCGACAAATACGACTGCGGGGGTGTCCGATTCGTTGAGGGCGTTTGCAAACGCGCATACCGTTTTTCGAATGCTCTCGAGATCGGAGTGCGCCGAGCGTTTGAACTCCACGCTTGAACTCTCGCCCCGTTGCAAAAGGGCATGAAGTTGCTCTCCGTTCATGCGCGTAACGCCTCCTCGAACGGATTGTAGTAGCCTTCGGCACGCGCGAAGACGCCGTCGAACCCACGCCCGCCGTCGGGCGGGCGTTTCACGTCGGCGAAGACGCCGGCGGCGATGGAATCCATCAGCCCGCGCGTTTCGACTTTTTCGAGCAGCGCGCGACAATCGCGCAGCACGTCGCGCGCGCGCGTCTCGATGCGCCCATCGGGCTTGAACGAAATTTCGTCGCCGAAATGCCGCGCGGTATTCATGACGTAGCGTGCGTTTTCGATGGCGAGCGCGCGATCGCCGAGGAACGGCGTGTGAATCGCCTCGGTGAGCATGCCGCAGAGATGGATGGTTTGCTTCGTCATCACCGAGGTGAGGTTGAACATCGCATCGATGAGGTGCCCTTTGAAGATATCGCCGGTCATGTGTTTGGTCGGCGGCATATATTTTAAGGGCGCGTCGGGGAAGATCTGTCGCGTGAGTTGCGCCTGCGCGACTTGGAACAAGAACCCATCTTGCAGCGCGGGATCGATCTCGTAGGCATCGCCGAGGCCGATCTGTTTGTCGGGCATCCCGGCGCGATGCGCGAACTCTTCGTTGATGAACTGCGATGCGAGCACCGCGGGCGCTTGCTCCACCGCGTCGGCGGTGGTGAGATAGTTATCCTCGCCGGTGTTGATGATGATGCCGGAGTATGCGTTGAGCATGCGGCTGAAGTGCTGATCGACGAAGGTGCGCTTCATGTTGATGTCGCGAAAGAGAATGCCGTACATCGAATCGTTGAGCAGCATATCGAGCCGCTCGAGCGCGGCCATGCTCGCGATCTCGGGCATGCAGAGGCCGCTGGCGTAATTGGTGAGCATGATGTAGCGCCCGAGTTTTTCGCCGATTGCATCGAGCGCTTCGCGCATGATCGCGAAGTTCGCTTGCGTGGCGTAGGTGCCGCCGAAGCCCTCGGTGGTGGGGCCGAAGGGAACGAAATCGAGCAGCGACTGCCCGGTGGAGCGGATGACGGCGATGATCTGCGCGCCGGCTTCGGCGGCGGCGACCGCGGCGGTGCGGTCTTCGTAGATGTTGCCGCTGGCAACGATGACGTAGAGCAGCGGCGGCTCGCCCTGCGGCGTGCGCTCGAGCGCGGCGCGCCGTTCGTCGCGGCGGGCGGCGATGTGCGCCATCGTGCGCTCGACGTAGGGCGCGAGCGCCCCGCGGGCGGCGGCGAGCGGGGTGGAGGCGTAGGCGGCGAGCTCCGTGCGCCCGGCGGCGATCTCGCCGGCGAGGGCGGCGGGCTCGAGCCCGGTCTCGGCGAGCGCGCGCCCGAAGGCGAGGGCGACGCCCTGCGCCCGCTGCTCGGGGCTCAGGCTATCGACGATCAGGTTGGGGAGCGGAATCTCCTCGCCGTTCACGCCGTCGACGCCGAGCAGGCGCAGCACCGAGCGCTCGACCGCCACGGTGGAGTGCGCCGCGATAAACTCCTCGACCGGCCGGGCGATGCGAGCGGCGAGCGCGCGGCACGCCGCGACGACGGAGGGATCGATCCGCAGTTCCATACCCCGCCATCGTACCTGCCCGGAGCAACCCTGTCACCCCGAGTAGCCGCTCCCTGTCACCCCGAGTAGCCGCGAAGCGGCGTATCGAGGGGCGCTCGTTCCGCACTGCGCCTACCGCTTGACGGTCACTGCTTCACGGGCTACACTTCGAACGGTGATCGCGAGCTTCAAAGATGACGACGCTAGGGATCTCTTCGAACACCGCGTTGCATCTAAACGCCTCGCCGGTTATGCAAAAGCGGCACTTCGAAAGCTCGACCAACTCGATGTGGTCGACCGGATCGACGAACTACTTATTCCCCCGGGAAATAAACTCAAGAAACTTTTGGGAGATACCTGGCAAATTCGCATCGATGAAAGGCATCGCGTCCGCTTTCGTTGGGATGGACAGAACGCGCACGATGTAGAGATTGGCGATTTTCGCTAACGTAGATACAGAGGATACATGAAACACCGAGTTACCCCGACGCACCCCGGTGAAGTTCTGCTCGAAGATTTCCTCAAGCCTCTTGAGATGAGCGCTCATGCGCTCGCATTGGCGTTGCGGGTTCCGGTTTCGCGTATTTCAGAGATCACCAAAGCTCGCCGCTCTTTGACAGCCGAGACGGCGCTTCGGCTTTCGCGCTATTTTGGGACAACTCCTGAATTTTGGATACGCTTGCAGGGCAAATACGATCTTGCGATCGCGGCCGATGCAAAGGCTGAGGATATCCAACGCGACATTCGTCCTCGCGCTGCCGTGCACGCGTAGTCGGCAGATCAGGCGGAGAAGTTTTGCGGCCCGTACGGAATTTCGATCGTCGACGATCTATTTTTGAACGCGGAAACGATATCGTGGTTGTATCGTGCTAATTGACTCGTCGGGATGAGCAGACGCGGTTCTTGTTTCGGGAGCGGTCGAAAACCGTACTTCCGATAGAACGCCGCAGCGGCGTCGTCGATGGGATCGGTGAGGGCTGCGTAAAAAGCTGCACGCGTTGTGGCAGTGATCTCGGTTATTTCATGCTCGCGAATAATTGCACGTGCAGCGTCGACAGCGATCTTCGTAATCATGCGGCTCAGATCGCCCGCGCTGGCGGTCGTCGATCGACGCTGGCAAAATCGGCAGCGGTGCGAGCGAACGGCCGAAAGGGCGGTCGCCCTCAGAAGCATCGCCACGCCTAAGGCGCGTCGCTCCTACTCGATGTGCCCCCCACCCTACTCGGAGCGGCTAGCGGCGGCGGCAAAACGGTCGATGTGCGCGCCCACAATCGCGCGATGTTCTTCTCGCATCGGGAGATCGGTTGCGCCGTGCCACGCGGCATGCGTGCGCTCGATCGTATCGGCGATATCGCGTGCGATGAGCTTTACCGGAAGCTCCGCGGTTTGGGCGAAGCGGCGAATGCGATCGCGCTGGTAGATATCCGGCTCCTTCGAATCTCCGAACGACAAGGCGAGGCGATGATCGAGCGACGGATAGACGAGCGTGCTGACGTAGTCGTACGCCGGTGCAAGTTCCGGGTCGCGACCGTTTCGGTAGATGAGCGAGAAGTTTTTTAGGTGCATGTCGCCGTTGCCGATCGTCGCATTAAAGGCGACGCGCCGTACGAACTCGCGCGCGTGCACGAATCCGGCACGGCGCGTCAGCAGACGCCCCATATTACCGTAGCTATGGTTCTTATATTTGTCGTGCGGAAATTGCGCGAAGACTTGATTGAAGTCTTCGACGTGAATGCGACCACCATCGGGGCTGCGATCGAAGCGCCGAATCGCAAACGCGGCACCCGCTGCTGCAAACTCAGGCGGCAACCCTGCTATGTTCGTGGGCGAGATAAGTTTGGTTTCCGGCACCTCGATACCCGATCGTCGCGCGAGTTCCAACATCGAAAATTCATTCTCGGTTAAGCCGGGATAGGCGCCTGAAGAGACTTTCACGATCCAGTCGCCGCCATTGCCGTGAACGGGAATCGTCAATGCATCGGCCTCGGTGAGGAGTGCGCTCAACTTCAACTGAACGCCGGGAAGCGAGAACGTGAGCGCATCTCCCGGAACTGCTGCGAGCGGCTCGGATGGGCTCAGCGTTACGGCACCGACGAGATCGCCGCCGAGATAGGCGAGCAACGGAAAGTCGCGCTCTTTCGAAACATTCAACTGCTCCGAGATAATGGTGCGCATACCACCTTCGGGCAAAAGGTTCGAGAAAAACGGCGGAGCGAGCCGACGTGCGTGCACGTGCGCTTCGAGAAGATCGCCGGAATCGTCGAGAAAGCTTTGGCTCAACACGGGACGCTCGCGCCATTCGCGATACTCCGGCGAGAAGGCAAAGACGGTTGAATCGTCGGGGAGATTCGTGAGGTGCCCGACGAGCGTGGCGCCGAGCCGAACTTCGAGCGTGCGGATCACGGCAGGCTCGCGATCACGCCTTCAACCAGGCCGAGCGCCTTCCGCGGAAGCAGCGTCGGGACGAGATCGAGCGCTCCCGCGATCTGCTGGAGCCGCGAGACGCGTAGATCGGCCCCGCCCTCGACGAGGGAGATGCTTGCCTGGGTCACCCCTGCACGGGCGGCGAGCTCGCTCTGGCTCAACCCGGCGGCAAGTCGAGCCGCGCGGATCGCCGCTCCAATATTCGGTATACTATATGGCACAGCAATATTATACGACATTCGATATAATCTGTCACTCCCGAGTAGGAGATTCTGTCACCCCGAGTAGGGCGCTTTAGCGCCCGTATCGAGGGGCCCGCCGATGGACCGTCGAGGCGCGGGCGGCGGCGCCGCAGAAGATTCGTCCCGTTGGAGGAACCCACCGATGCAACGATTCGCCGCTCTTCTGCCCGCCGTCGTGCTCGCGCTTACCACCGGGATTGCCCCGCACTCCGCTGCCGCAGCTCCGAAGCCGCCGATCGCCCTACGCGATTATCGCGCGCTGACGAACCTTGCTTCGCCGCAGTTCTCCCCTGGGGGCGGGCGCATCGCCTTCCTCGCCGTCAGAGCGGATTTCCCGCACGACCGCTACGACGCGTCGCTGATGCTGCTCTCCAGCAGGGGCAACTGGTCGACCGCCGGCGGCTCGCCGCGCACGCTCGTCTCGGGCATGCGGGGGCTGCATGCGCCGCGCTGGGCACCCGACGGTCGCTCGATCGCATTCATCGCCCGCGGCCGCGGCAAGAAGGCGCAGATCTTCGTCGTTCCCGCCGCGGGCGGTACGCCGCGCCAACTCGGCTTCGCGCCCAACGGCGTCGAGCAGTTCGCGTGGAGCCCCGATGGGCGCAGCATCGCCTACGTCACGCCCGATAACGGCATCTCCGCGCGCGCAAAAGCCGCGCACCACGATCTCTTCACCATCCACAACGACGACTACCAAATAAACGCCGCGCCGCGCCCCTCGCATATCTGGTTGCTTCCCGTTGCGGGCGGCCCGGTGCGCCAACTCACCTTCGGCCCCACCAGCGTGCTCGAAAACCCGCCGCCCTTTGCCGGCTCGGTCACCGCACCGGTCTGGTCGCCGAACGGCAAACGCATCGTTTTCACGCAACAGATCGACGCGAACGATAGCGATACCGATAAAACGACGATCGTTGCGGTCGATGTTGCTACCGGCGCCGTTCGCGCGCTTACGAACACGCCGAGTTTCGAATACACGCCCTCGTTCTCGCCCAACGGCAAAACCGTCGCCTTTCTCTACCCCGAAGGGCCGGGGCCGCTGAGCCACATGAACCTCTACACCGTTCCCGCCGGTGGCGGCGCGATGCACGATGTCGGCGCGCACGATGGCGATGTCGCATCGGAATATGCGTGGCTCCCCGATGGGCGCGGCTTTCTCGCCATCGTTAACGTCGGTGTCGGCACCGATATTATCGATCAGCCGATCGGCGGCGCTTCCATCGTGCTCGATCGCTTGGGCACGCGCGCATTACAGCTCGCTCCATCGTCGCTCGCGGTTTCTTCGAAGGGCGCGGTCGCATTCGTCGCCGATAACGCGCGCACGGCTCCCGAACTCTATCTGCTGCCGACTATTCAGAGCGCGAAGATCCGCGGCGCGCTGGTGAAACTCACCTCGCTCAACGCCGCATTTGCCGACTATGCGTACCCGCAGAGCGAGGCCGTGAACTGGAAGGCCCCCGACGGGCAATGGAGCGACGGCATTCTCACCTATCCCGATGGCTACGTGATGGGCAAACGCTATCCGCTCGTCGTCTTCAATCACGGCGGCCCCGAAGCGGCCTCCTCCGAAAACTTCGTTGGCGGCGAGATCGGGCCGTTGCGCGATCTCTTCGCCGCGCGCGGCTATTTGGTCTTCGAACCGAATTATCGCGGCAGCGACAACCTGAGCAACGCGCACGAGCACGCGATCTATCGCGATCCCGGCGTCGGCCCTGCGAGCGATGTGATGGCGGGGATTCAAAAGGTCGAACATATGGGAAGTGTCGACACCTCGCGCATCGCCGTCGTCGGGCATTCGTACGGCGGCTACCTCACGACGTGGTTGATCGCGCACTATCACATCTGGCGATGCGCGGTCGTCGCCGATGGTGCGGTCGATTGGACCGAGGAGTACGAACTCGCCGGCGATGGCAACATGGCGTGGGCGCGCTATTCGCTCGGCGGCTCGCCGTGGAATCCGAAGAGCGCCGCGCTCTATCGCAGCGGTTCGCCGATTACCTACGCGGGCGATATCACGACGCCGACGTTGATTCTCTCGGGAACCGCCGATATCACCGTGCCGATCACCGAATCGTTCGCGCTCTATCACGCGCTCGCGAGCCGGCACGTTCCGGTGCGTTTCATCGGCATCCCCGGCGCGCACCACACGCCGCAGGATCCGGTTCATCTCGAGCTTTACTATCGCGCGATCGTTCGCTGGGTCGCCGCGCACCTCTAGCGCGTTCCCTCGATACGCCGCCTTCGGCGGCTACTCGGGATGACATTGATTGTCACC
>JABEUX010000081.1 GCA_013044185.1 Vulcanimicrobiota bacterium
AGACGGCAATCCCGAGCACGGCCCCTTCACGGTCGTGAACCCGAAGTTCGAAAAAACCGAGGGGGAGATCGAGTGGACGGAGGGCTGCCTCTCGGTTCCTGGGTATGTCGGCGAAGTGACGCGTTTCGAGAAGGTCCGCGTGAGCGGACTCGACCGGCATGGGAAACGTATTGTTTTCGAGGGCGATGGACTCTTCGCGATCTGCCTTCAGCACGAAATCGACCACCTCAACGGCGTGCTCTATATCGATAAGGTCAAGGATCTGCGCCCCGCGCAGACAGACGAGGAGCTCGAGGCGGCCGAACGCGCAGCGTCGTTACCGTAGGCGCCGATGCTCTCCGCTTATTTTTTTGGAAGCAGTGAATTTGCCGTTCCATCGCTGCTCGAGAGCGCGCGGCAGACGATCCTGCGCGGCGTCGTGACGCAACCCGATCGCCCCTCCGGGCGCGGGCACCGGCTTACCCCAACACCGGTGAAGCACGCCGCACACGAATTGGGGATTCCGGTCTTCGAACCAACCTCGATGCGCGCGTTTCTCGGCGAGCATTGCGACGAGCCGATCGACCTCATCGCACTGGCGAGCTTCGGGCGTATTCTGCCGGCGGAGCTCTTGGCATGGCCGCGCCTCGGTGCGCTCAACGTCCACCCGTCGCTCCTGCCGCTCTATCGGGGCGCGACGCCGATCCAGTCGGCGCTCCGCGAAGGCGCCCGCGAAACCGGGCTCTCGATCATGCTCATGGACGCCGGAATGGATACCGGGCCCCTCGTGGCGCAGGAACGGGTCGCAATCGGCGCGCAGGAGAGCTATGGCGAGTTGCACGACCGGCTCGCCGCCCTCGGCGCGCGCATGCTCGGCGAGGCCATCGTGCGCGCGCATACTGGGGAACTCGCGACCCAGCCGCAGCGTGGCGAAGCGAGTACGACACGACCGTTGAAGAAGGAGGATCTCATCGTCGATCTCAGTTGGCCCACTTCACGACTGCTTGCGGCGGTGCGTGCCTTCGCGCCGTCGCCGCTCGCGCGTGCGTTCGTCGACGGAGAATGGCTGAAAATCGTGCGCGCGCACGAGGAAGAGGGCCGCTTCGCGATCGACGAAGTCATCGCTCCGAATAAAGGGGCGATGTCGTGGGAGCGTTACCGCCAGATGCGCTCGGCGGTGCGAGGGTGAGCGCTCGCGAGGTGGCATTACTCGTGCTGCGCGATGTCTTCCCCGTCGAACCCGGCGTTGAGGCGCGCCCGGCACAGGCCGCCCTTGCCTACCGCGCACAGCGCGGCAAACTCGACGCGCGCGATCGTCGTTTCGCCACCGAACTTTCGTACGGCGCAATCAAGATGCGCCGCGCTCTCGACGATGCGTTGCGCCCCTTTCTTAAGGAGCGAGCGAAGACGCTGCCCTCGACGATTCAGGAACTGCTCCGTCTCGCCGTCTACGAATTGCGCTACACGCAACCCGACGTTCATGCGACGCTCTTCGAGTGGGTCAACCTGGCGAAGCGCTACGGCCATCAAGGGCTCGGTTCGCTCGTGAACGCCGTGCTGCGGAGTTATCTCCGCGAGCCCACGCCGGCGCCTCAGCGCGAAAGCTACGTCGATATCGACGATTATTACGGCGCGCTCTATTCCTTGCCGACCTGGCTCGTTCGTCGCTGGCACGCTCGCTTCGGCGACGCAACGATCGAACGAATCTGTCGCGAAGCAAACGATCCCGCCGCCCACGCATTGGTGGGACTTGGAAAAGCCGACGAGGTGCTCGAATTGATGGCATCGCGCGGCATGGAGGCGAGCCGTTCGGCGCTGGCGCGCGATGCCGTGTTGGTACGAGCGAGCGAGTCGGCCGCGCTCGATCTCGTCGAGAGCGAGACGCTGCCGTTCTGGATGCAGTCGGAGAGCTCGGCGGCGATCGTCGACCTGCTCGACCCGCAGGTTGGGGAGCGCATTCTCGACTGTTGCAGCGGTCGCGGCAATAAGGCGTTGCAGATCGGCGTGCGGATCGGCCCGAGCGGATCGTTGACCTGCGTCGATCGCGACGCACGCAAGATGGCGCTCTTGCAGCGCCGCTTCGAAGGTTTTACGCGCTTTACCGAACTTCCGGTGCCCGCAATCGTCATCGGCGATGCCGCCGAGCCCGCGCTCGTTCCGCCCGAGATGCTCTTCGATCGCGTGCTGCTCGACGCACCCTGCACCGCACTGGGCGTGATCGCTCGCCATCCCGAGGCACGCTGGCGGCGGCGCCCGGAGGATGTCGACCGGATGGCGGCACTTCAGGCGGCATTGCTTTCGGCGGTTTCGGCGCACGTCAAACCGGGCGGGCGGATCGTTTACGCAGTCTGTTCGACCGACGAACGCGAGAGCAGCAACATCGTCGATGCCTTTCTCGCCGATGCCGATTTTGTGCGCGTTCCCGCAGCGCAACCGCTCGCAGCGTTTTGCGATGCGAACGGCGACCTGCTCACGGCACCGGTCGACGGGCGGGACGGATTTTTCGCAGCGTGCTTGGAGCGCGCTCGATGAATTGGTTCGCGCGCATCGAACGCAGCATCGCCGATTTCGTCGAACGTTCCTTTGCGCGCACCTTTCCCAGCGATCTCGAGCCAGCGCAGATCGCTCGGAAACTCGTTGCCGTGATGGAGGCGCAGACGCGAAGCTCCGTCGACGGAGGCAACCGCGCTCCGAGCGCGTACGAGGCGCGCGTCAGCGAACTCGATTACGAACGGCTCGGCGAGCATCGCGATTATCTCGAACGCCAGTGGGCCGATCTGCTCGAAGATTGTGCGGCACGGGTCGGCATCGTGTTCTCAGATGGTCCGGCACGCGTTCGCATGATCGCGCGCGCCGATCTTCCGGCAGGCACCGTCGACGTGCGCGTCGAGCCCGAACCGACGGTCGACGAAGCGATCGGCGCCGAGCCTTCTCATCGATATTTTTTACATATGGTGCAGGGAGCCCCGGCGTACGGCATTTTTGCGTTGGAAGAGAGCACCGTCATCGGTCGCAGCGAAGCGGCAGATATTTTTTTACTCGATCCCGGCATCTCGCGCGTACACGCTCGCATCGATATCCGCGACGGCGAGGCGACGATCGTCGATTGTGAGTCGACCAACGGCACCTATATCAACGATGTGCGCGTCGATCGCCACGTCCTCAATGACGGCGACGAAATTGTGGTCGGAAGCACGCGGATGCGCGTAGAGATTCGTGACTGAACTACACGCCGCGTGGGTACGACTCGATACGCTCGGCATGACCGCTGCCCTCGGCGTGGTTGCCGCGGTCGGCTTTCTGCGTCGCGCCGATGCCCGCGAGCCGATCGGCGATCTCACGCCGATTCCGATACGCCTATCCATCTTTGAAGGTGCGGATCGCCGCGAAATGCGCGTGCTGACCCCGGCCCTTATCGGACGTGGGGGTTCCTGTCACGTGCAATTACAGGATGGTGATGTCAGCCGTCGGCACGCGCGCCTTGAGGCCGAAGAGGGCGTTCTCTACCTGCGCGATCTCCGGAGCGCAAACGGTACCTTTCTCAACGGAGAGGCCTTCGAGGGCGCGATCGAGTTACGGGTTGGAGATGAGATCGATTGCGGTGCGACGCGGCTGGAGATCGTGGAGATCGGGGCGTGAGCGTGCTGACCGGTTCTCCGTTGCTCGTCGCACTCGCCGCGCTGCTCGCCCTGGCGTGGGCGTTTCGTCGAGCGCGCGGCAGCCGTCGTGATTGGTTCTTTCCCTTTGCGACGATCGTTCTCGTCCTTTTTGGTGAGGTGCTGCTCGCCCGTCTCTCTCCGGCACTCGCTCGCAAGCAACTCGTTTGGATCTGCATCGCCTTCGGAATCGCGACGCTGCTCCAGCCCTATCTCGCGCGCTTTCGACGGATCGCAACGGTAAAATACACCTGGATCGTCCTTTCGTTGGGACTCGTTGCCGCGACGGCAATCTTCGGCGAGCGGGTCAATGGCGCGAAGTTGTGGATTCGCATCGGGTCGCTCCACGTCGAGCCCGTCGAAATCATCAAACTGCTGCTCGTGTTCTTCCTTGCAGCCTATCTCGCCGAGATGGGCGATGCGATTGCGAAGGCGCGTTGGTGGTCGCTGCGAGCGAACGTAAAATATCTCGGGCCGCTCTTTTTAGGCTGGGGCGCTTCGATTGGGCTCTTGGTCGTGCAACGCGATCTCGGCATGGGCGCGTTGCTGCTCTGCACGCTGCTGACGACGCTCTACGCCGCGACGCGACGCACCGACCTCGCGCTCGGCGCTGCAGCGATCTTCGCGCTCGTCGCGTTTTGGGCGGCGGTGCACTTTCCATACGTGCACGAGCGAATCGCCGTCTGGCTTCACCCGTTTGCCGACCCATACGGAGCGGGATATCAGGCGGCGCAGAGTTATTTTTCGATCGCTGCCGGCGGGCTCTTTGGAACCGGGTTGGGGCTCGGCCATCCCGGCTTCATTCCTGACGTGAGCACCGATTATATCGTTGCCGCGATCGCCGAGGAGTTCGGGTGGTTGGGAATCGTCGCGATTCTCGCGCTCTACCTGGCCGTCGTTCGCCGCGCCGTAAGCGTTGCGCGCGAGCAGCCCGATGCCTTCGCGAGTCTGCTCGCGGTCGGATTGGCGGCGACGTTAGGGTTTCAAGTAGCGATCATCGTCGCCGGCGTCGCCGGGTTGGTGCCGCTCACCGGGATCACGTTGCCCTTTATCTCGTACGGCGGTAGCTCGATGGTTGCGAACGTCTTGCTGATCTCGTTGCTCCAGGAGATCGCGACGCGTCGCCCTGCGGAGGAGCGCGCGTGAATGCACGCTCAATTTTTTGGGCACTCCTTGCGGGCTTTGCGCTGTGGGCCTTCGTGTACGGAGCATTACACCCGCCAAAACCGCCGCCGATACCGAAGCCGACGCCGCTACCGCGCCTCGCTCCCGCGGGCCCCGCACGGCGCGATCTTTTTAGCCGCGATCCGGTGATCGCCGGGCGAACGCCGCGCCGCGGCTTTATTCCGGGGCCGGCACGCTTGGTAGCGATGGTGGGGCTCTGTGGATCCTCGTTGGCGGCAGAACGCACCATGCTCTCGGCGCCCTTTCCAATCGGCGTCATTCTCGATCCGCGCGCGCGCGATGCGCGTCGCGTCGCGGCGGTTGCGCACGCACATGGGGATGAACTCTTCGTTCAGGCCGAGCAAGCTCCGAGCGCCCCGGCGTTAAGAACGTGGCGGAAGCAGTTTGGAAGTATCCTCGGCATTGCGACCCGGCACCCCAACCGCATGATTGCGACGCTCGCGGGAAGCACGTTGGTGCTCTTCGACGAACGCGGCGCAAGCAATCCGATGGAGTTTACGCGTTCGGAGATTCGTTTGATCCGTCGCGACGTTCGAATAGACGACCGGGATTCCGTTCCCTACATCACCTATATGCTCGAGCAGGCGACCGCGCTCGCGCGTCGGCGCGGCATCGTGGTGCTGCTGATGCGTCCGCGTCCGAACGATCTCACCGCGATCGAGGGGCTCTTGCAGCGTCGACACGACGTGCAGATCGTCCAACCGGCGACCGCCGAGCATGTTTGATCGTCCGCGCGGCATTGCCGTGGCGCTCGTGCTCGTCGCGCTGGCGAGCGGGTGCGCGCAGCGCACGAAATCGGCGGATTCCGGCACCGGCGCGCTCGTCTCCGCGTACGACGGCGGCGCGATATATCAACAACAGTGCTCGACCTGTCACGGCGTTCGCGGCGAGGGTGTTGCGGGCGTCGCACCGAGTCTCCGGCTCGGCGCAACGCTCGATAGTCGTGCGACCTTGCTTGCCGTCGCGCGGGGCAGCCGCCGCAACGGCGCCGTGATGCCGAGTTGGTGCGGACTATTGAGCGACCGAGAGATCGCCGACGTCGTCGCCTATATTCGGGTGACCTGGGGCGCGCGGCCGCGCGCGCCGACGGAGGGCGCGGTCGCTACGGCGTGCCGCTCGAGCGTGCAACGAGGAGCGCGCTAACCGCAGCACGCACCGTTTCGAATGCGCGCGTGCGTTCCGGTGCGGCATCGGGGCCCGGTGCGAAGAGATTCATCGTTGCGTTCGCTTCGAAGAGCACGACTACGCCCTCCGCATCGATCGTAAAATCGATGCCGCCGTAATCGAGCCCGAGCGTTCGGCGAACCCGATCGAGCGCGGTGATGGCGCGCGCACCGAGCGCCGCGTTCATATCGGTGAGGAAAGCGCGTTCTTCGCGATCCTCCGTCGCTCGTGCGGAGAAATAATGCACCTTCCATTCCTGCGAGTGCGCGAGATGGATGGGATAGAGACGATCGCCGACAATAAGAACGCGATATTTGCGGAAGAAGCCGTCGGGGCCGCGCGTGTCGAGATACTCGATGGCGAGAATTCGATCTCCGGGCAACGCGGTGAGAACGGCGGGCAGATCTTCGCGGCGCTCGACGCGTTCGAAATACTCGCCGGTGTGGAAGCCCGGCGAACGAAGAAGAATGGGAAACGCGAGCGATGTTGCGGCGAGCTCCGCTCTGCCGATCTCCACCGTGCGCGCCGTACGGAGCCCCGGAATCGTTGCCATGCGGTCTGCGTTCCGCGCGCGAGAGCTTTCGAGCACCGCAGCGGGTGGATTGAGCACCCGTTCGCGGCGCGTTTCTATGAATCGCAGAGCACCCGCGAGCGCTTCGCTGCAACGCTCGGCGTCGCCGATCGCGTTGAAGATGACCGGATAGGCGGCGACCTGCATCTGCGGCTCGTAAAACTCTGCCACGAGAACGTCGCAAGCAAAGCGTTCGGCGTCAATAATGCGTTCGGTATCGACGTTTCCGCCGAGCGCGGAGAGAAGCAGCAGCACCGGCGTGCGCGGCGCGCCGCCGCGCTCTGGAGCGCGCCGAATCGGGTGTGCGGCGAATCCGATGCGAGCGTGTGCCCGAGCGCGCTCCCACGCACCGTTGCGCGCGTTGAGGAGCGCGAGCCCTTGATGCGCGTCGATCGACCGTGGATCGATGGCGAGCGCGGCCTCGTACTGCTCGAGCGCCGCCGCCGGGTCGCCTTCGTCGAGGAGTGCGGCGGCGAGATTCGTGCGCGCGCGGAGATGCTGCGGATGTGAGGCTACCGCCTGTGCGTACGCGAGTCGCCCGGCACGTTTAAAGCCGGAGTAGGTGAGGAGCGTGCCGAGATTCGTCAACGACCCGAGGTGCGTTGGATCGTCGGTGAGGATCGCAACATAGGCGTCGCGCGCGGCCGCGCGTTCGCCGGCCGCTTCGAGCGCCTGTGCTTCCTGGAATGCTCGATCCACCGCACCTTCTTCGAGAGGCTGCGTTCGTTCGCCCGTGCGGAGAATGCGGATGAAACACCAGCCGAGGAATATGGTAGGATGAGGCATGACGTTACGGACTCTATCGCTCGCAGGTATCGTTGCGCTTATGGCTTTTCCGGTCGGAGCATCCGCGGCGATCCCCGCCCCCGTTGCAACCGCGATGCCGACGCCCGCGCCGACCGCTCTCTCGCCGAAGCGCTTCGCCTTCGTGCGCTCGCTCTTTACGAATCTGCAGGCGGGAAAAATCGATAGCGCGCTCTTCGATGCTCGCATGAATGAATTGCTGAAGCCGGTCGTCCTCTCCGGCCTGGCGAAAAAACTGGTACCCTTCGGAAGCCCGGCGACGATTCTCGATGCCGCCGATCACACGACGCCAAGCTACCGCGCGACCGACTATCTCCTGCGTTTTACCGCCGGGCGATCGCTGATCATGCGCGTTGCAATCGACACCAAGGGCAAGATCGCGGGGCTCTTTTTCCCGAACGGCCTCTAACGTGCTTCGTCTCGCGCAGGCGCTCGTTGCCGCCGCGCTCGTGCCGCTCGCCGCATCGCTGCAATCGCTTCAGCCGCGCGTGCACGCGCCCGGCTTTGCGGTCGCCGTCCTGCGGAACGGCCGGATCGTCGAGCGTTTCGCCGCAGGCGATGCCGACGTCGCGCGCTCGCTTCGGGTGACTCCACAGACGATCTTCCATATTGGCTCGATAACGAAAATGTTCACCGCTACGGCAGTGATGCAACTCGTGCAGTCCGGGAAGATCGATCTGCACGCTTCGGTGACGCGCTATCTGCCGCAGTTCGTCGGATGGAAGAAGGTGACCATCGCCGAGTTGCTGATGCACCGAAGCGGCCTTCCGAACTATCTCGACGCGGCACTCGCGACCGGTCGCACGGCAACGCCGACGACGCCGCAGGCGATTTTGACGGCGATGGCTGCAAAGCCGCTCGATTTTGCGCCGGGAGCGCATTTCGAATACAGCAATACGAATTACGTCGCGCTCGGACTCATCGTCGCATCGATCTCCGGTGAGTCGCTCGCAGCGTACGAACGTCGCGCGATTTTTATCCCGGCGAAGATGCACGCAACCTTCGTCGGCGCCGCGCCCGCGGGGCGACCGCTCGCCCTGGGCTACAAGGCGCGCGACGGAGCCGCGATTGCGAACCCCGGTGACCCGAGTTGGTATTATGCCTGCGGCGATATTCTCTCCACCGTCGGCGATCTCGCGCGCTTCGACCGCGCGCTGATGAACGGCACTCTGCTCTCACCGGCGACCTTCGCCGAGATGGCGAAGGTCGCGCGGCCTGCGACCGGCTTCGGCGATGCAGGCTACGGATACGGTGTGATGACGCTTGCGTTCGGCGATCGCACGCTCGTCGGGCATCACGGCGGACTTCCAGGATTCGAGGCCGATAACGAGATGATTCCGCGCGACGGCTTTGCGGTCATTGCGCTCGGGAACGCGTTCGACTTCGCAACCTCGGGGCCCGATAATCTCGTCTTTGAGCAGTATTATCCGAAACAATTTGCCGCGCTCGTCGTCGCCGCTCACGCCGCTTCGGCAAAGCCGGTCCGCGATCCGAACCCAGCGCTCACTCGTCGGTTCGCCGCTTTTTTGCGGGGCTTTCTCGCGGGAAAGCAAGTCGATCCGCAGCTGACGCCGCAGATGGCTGCGGCGCTAACGCCGAGTGCGATCGCGCAGATCGACGCGCAGCTCTTCGCGCGCCTCGGCTCACTGCGGCGGCTTACGTTTCGCGACCGTTTCATCGGCGACGGATATCGCTCCTACGACTACCTCGCGTCGTTCGCCGACGGGTACCTGAACCTGCGCTTTACGCTCGATAGCAGCGGCGCGCTCGCAGGGTTCACGAAGCAGTAGAGTGCGCCCCCACCCGTCGCACGCTCGCTCTGCCGTTGACAACCCGGCTGCGGCCCTGTAGCATACGCCCAACATGATGACGCATCGCACGTTCGCGTGGTGGTGGCAACTCTCCGGAGCGCATTCGCCGGTGAGGTAGGTCGTCGTCGCTCCCGCAAGGGATCGTTCGTAGAGGCCGTCCGTAGCACCGGACGGTTTTTTTGTTTGTATCGCGTCGGCGCCGAGCGCGCCTTGGAGAAAAAGCAATGTATCCTCTCGCAGCATTCAACGGGCAACGCAGCGTCGTCGAGGTCGGTGGCGTGCGCTTCGGCGACGGCGGCTTCGTCGCGATCGGTGGGCCCTGCGCAATCGAGAGCGAGGAGCAGATCGAGCGATCGGCCGAGCTCTTGGCGGCGGGCGGCGCGGCGATGCTCCGCGGCGGTGCGTACAAGCCGCGCACCTCGCCGTACAGTTTTCAGGGGCTCGGCGATGAAGGGGTGCTGCTGATCGAACGCGCCGCCGCTCGTTTCGCCTTACCGACGGTCGTCGAAGTGCTCGCCGTCGAAGATGTTCCCTTTACCGCGGCGCGCGTCTCGATGCTCCAGATCGGTGCGCGAAACATGCAGAACGTGGCCTTGTTGCGGGCGGCGGCGCGAACCGGTAAGCCGATCCTCCTCAAGCGCGGCCCCGCCGCCACGCTCGACGAACTCCTCGCCGCCGCCGAGTACATCTTGATGGAGGGCAACGCGCAGCTCGTGCTCTGCGAGCGGGGGGTACGCGGCTTCGATCGGCAGACCCGCAATCTCTTCGATCTCGCCGGTGCCCTCCGCTTACGGGAACTGACCCATCTGCCGGTCATCGTCGACCCCAGCCACGCTACCGGGCGGCGCTCCCTCGTCGTTCCCATGGCGCTCGCCGCCGCCGCCGCCGGGCTCGATGGGGCGATCCTCGAGGTCCACCCCCAACCCGATCGAGCGCTCTCCGACGCCGAACAGGCGCTCGCTCCCGAGGAGTTCGCCGCCTTCACCCGGCGCCTCGGTGCGCTGCGCGAGGCGGTTAAGGAGCCGCTGCTTGCCGGCCGATAACCCGAACTGGAGTCTACTCGGAAGGAGGTGACAGAAAATAACAACTCCACTTCTCGGCAGCGGCACGGCTGCATCCACGGGAGCAATCAGCCTTCAAGCTCTGCTTCGGTCGCTCGATCTTTCCTCGCTTCGCGGCGGCACCGATATTTTCGGTGGTTCCTTCGCGGCGGCATTGGAAGCTCGATTGAAAGCGGCAAAAGCTTCGGCACCGAATGACCCCACGGCTGCGCTCGCATCGCTTTTTGCAAGCGGTCTATCCCCTGCCGAATTCATCAACACGCTCTCGATGCAGATCGGGCAAGCGGCCGCAACGGCTGCGAAAGCTCCACCTGCGACGAGAGATGCAGTGGCGAAGCAATTCGCGACTGCCTTTGCCAGCGCGCTCTCTCCACCCGGTACGGCACCGCCAATGTCGGCGCAGCAAGAAGCTGCGACCCTCGTGCAACGCTTCACCGGAATCGTCAACGGATTAGCGCGAGGGCAAACGACAATCGAGGGGCAGAAGAACGAGATCTCGGGTACGCTCTTGGACGCCAAATCGGCGAAAGAACCCCCGGCCCCAGCGACGACCACCCCGCCGAACGCGAGTACGCTCGCGATCGATGCGGTTGTTTCGTCGTTGCTCTCCTCTGCAAAGGTCGCCGTGCAAACGACGCCCCCCGCTCCGCAACTCGCTCCGGATCCGGCGAAGGCACAGCCTGCGTCGAGCACTCCGGCCGCACTCCCAATGCTGACGTCGCTCGCGAATTTCGCGGCGCCTCCGCCGCCGATGCTCCCGCACGCGGGAACGGCACCGGAGCCGCCGGTTCGCAACGAATCGCCCGGCATGCAGAGTGCACCACCTCCCTCGAATGCCGGGCAAAACCTCGATCTGCTCGGGCGCATGATCGCCCGCGCTGCGGGTACCGACGCGAGCCTGACTGCGGCGCGAGCCGCCGCCGGCGAACCGTCAGCTCCCGCAACCTTCGCATCGGCGAGTCTCGCTCCGGCGGCCTTCGCATCGGCGACGCTCACCGGCGCATCGACTCCGGGCCAACTCGATTCCAACCAGATGCTCCGCTTGACGGCGGCGCTGACGGCGGCAGCCGAGAGCGGCGCGGGTTCGAGCGGTTCGCACCTCTCCTCGGGCTTCGGCTCGCCGAATGGGCGCGATTCGAGTTCCTTCGGAAACCAGACGTCGAACGCGGCGCTTGGATTTACGCTTCCATCGTTGCACGGAGCAACGAACGCGGCCGCGCCGAGCGCTGCCGCGCCCTCCCCACAACCGCTCGACGTGCAGGCGCTCGCCGAGCAAATGATCGCGGGAATGCACTTGCGCACCGCCTCCGACGGCAGCTCGCAGATGCAGATTAAACTCATGCCCGAACACCTCGGAGAGGTGGCGGTCAGGCTCACGGTCAGCGGCACCAACGTCACGGCAAATGTCGTCGCTCAGAACGCCGATACGCGCACTGCGTTGCTCGCCAACCATCAACAACTCGCTCGAAGCCTCGCCGATTCCGGTCTGAAATTAACCGGCTTCTCGGTCGATCTCTCGGGCGGCAAACAGCAGAATCGCGGCAGCGACGGCAAAGGCCCCGGCCTTGGCCGCCGATTCACGATTCACGAAATTGGTGCACCGGCGGCGCAGCCGACCGAGGCACTCGTATCTTCGAACGCGGGGATGCTCTCCGCCGACGGAAATGCGCTTTATAACTATCTCGCCTAAGGAGAAAACAATGGCGACACCCGTGAATTCAACGACGTTACCGATTAACTCGTTGATCGCACAGCCCTCAACGGCGGCGCCGACGAGTAACTCGTCCGACGTCGGTCTCAACACGTTCTTGCAGCTGCTCACTGCGGAGTTGCAGAACCAAGACCCAACCGCACCGCAGGATCCAACCGCATCGGTGACGCAGCTCGCGCAGTTCCAAGCGCTCTCCGCGCAGACGAACCTCGCCAGCTCGTTCCAATCCTTCACGTCGAATTTCGGCGTGATGCAAGCCTCGGCACTGTTAGGGAAAACGGTAACCGCGAATACGGGAGCCGCCGGTACCGCAGGCAGCGCATCGACCGTTACCGGAACCGTCGCGTCGATTACGGTGCAAAACGGCCAGCCGTTCTTTACGCTCAACGGTAGTAACGGCCAGCCGCTCGCCGACAACAACGGCAACCCGCTGCTGTTCTCGACGCAGCAGATCGTCGGTATCGGAGGCTAAACAATGGATCCCAAA
Organism: Vulcanimicrobiota bacterium; assembly: GCA_013044185.1. Lineage (GTDB taxonomy): Bacteria > Vulcanimicrobiota > Vulcanimicrobiia > Vulcanimicrobiales > Vulcanimicrobiaceae > JABEUX01. The sequence goes on from JABEUX010000081.1 coordinate 12,430, forward strand.
GAGATCGCCTCGGTTCAACAACCCGGCACGATCCTTCCGGGGCCTGCACCGCGCCCGGTAGGGCGTCCGGTCGATATTCCCCCGGGCGAAAGTTTTCGCTCGATCCTCGACCGCACGGCAACCTCCGGCAGCGTGCGCTTTTCGGCGCACGCGACCGCACGGTTGCAATCGCGCAACATCGCACTCTCAAACGAAGATGTTGCGAAAATCAACGCGATGACCGACAAAGCAGCGGCGAAGGGGGCAAAGCAATCGCTCTTCCTCTTGCGCGATGTTGCGATGGTGGTCAGCGTGACCAATCGCACCGTGATCACGGCAGTCGACAGTAGTTCGTTAAAAGATAATATTTTTACGAATATCGATTCGGCGGCGGTGATCGCATGAACCACGTTATCACTCATCCGGGGCGGACCGCATTGCGGAGCCCCGGCCGTGGCGCCGATCGAATGACGCACCACGGGTCTTCGCAACTGAGAGGTCAATAACTATGGCATTTGACTCGCTCTACACGGGGATATCCGGCCTCAATGCCTATCAGAGCTGGATCGATCTCCTGAGCAACAACATCGCGAACATCGGCACCTACGGCTTCAAAGGCCAGCGCATGACGTTCGCCGATCAATTCTACAATCAACTCGGCTACGCCAGCGGCCCGACGACCACCAATGGCGGCGTCAACCCGCAAGAGATCGGTCTCGGCGTCAAGGTCAACACCATCGACACGCTCTTCAACCAGGGCGGGCTCGAAACGACCGGCGTCAATACCGACCTCGCGATCAACGGCAACGGATTCTTCGTTCTCGGCAACGCGAATGGAACCGGTACGCCGAGCTATACGCGCAGCGGCGCGTTCTCGCTCAACCAGAACGGCCTGCTCTACGATCCGGGCAGCGGCCTGGCGGTGCAGGGCTATATGGCCAACGCACAGGGGCAGGTCAGTGCGACCGGCGTCCCCGGTGCGATCACGATTCCGCTCGGCCAACAGGAGCAGGCGACGGGCACCGGCTTTGGTGTGAAGACCGGGCCGACCTCGACCGATAAGGTCTTCGACGTCTCCTTCGGCGGCAATCTCGACCAGACGCAGTGGGCGCAGGCGCTCAACTACTCGGTCGGCGGCGCGCCGACGAACGGTTCGCCGTACACGATCTCGACGACGATCTACGATTCGCTCGGGGTCGCACACCAGGCGACGATCACCTACACCCCCGACGCAGCCGGTGCAACGGCTGCGACCACCGCGGTGACGGCGGGTACGGTAGGCAACATCGCCACGGTTGCGGTTAGCCCAACCACCCAGGCCAACGACACGATTCAAATCACCGTCAACGGTGCGGGTACCGCAGCGACGCTGGTTGATACCAACTCCGGCGCCGTCGTCACGGCCTCGGCGGGATCGACGATTCAGATCGGTGCCGATACCGTTACCCTTAACGGTGCACTCACCGCAGGCTCTAGCACCACGCTCGGTGTCACCGGAGGTACGAGCGGATTGCCGAGCAGCGTCACCGACGCGAGCGGCAACGCGCGGACGCCGGCGACCCGCTGGCAGGTCAACGTCAGCTTCGCCGACGGCACGACCTTCCAGACGATCAAGACACCGGGGAGCGTCGCCGCGGGAGGAGCCGTTACGGCGCCGACCTTCGGGACCGGTACCTCCGGAACGATCGGCTACGCCTACTTCGACCAGAACGGGCAGTTCATCAATACCTCCTCGATCCAGACGGCCGCAGCGGGCACCTCGATCGGTGGGGCGGCACAGACCGGCGATTTCCATACCGCCGGGGCGCTGACGTCGATCCAGCAGGGCAACCAACTCAACGTCACCTCGTGGGGGCCGGGAACCGGAAATAACTCGATCGCTCCGACCGCGGGCGGCGGCACGCCGGCCTTGGGACCGATCGGGCTCGATTTCTCGAACAACGCGAGTTTGGCGGGCACCTATACCGCGAATACGCTGACCCAGAACGGCTATCAGGCCGGAATCCTCTCGAACATCACGGTCGGGCAGGACGGCACGATTACCGGTTCGTTTACCAACGGTCAGCAGAAGGCGCTCGCGCAAGTCGCGCTCGCGACCTTCCAGAACGAGCAAGGCCTCAACCGGGTTGGAAGCAATTTCTTCCAGCAGACCTCGAACTCCGGGCTCGCTCAGGTTGGAGCTGCCACCACGGGGAGCCTCGGCTCGATCGTCTCGGGGGCGTTGGAGCAGTCCAACGTCTCTCTCGCCGATCAGTTTACCAAGATGATCGCGGCGCAACGTGCATTCGAAGCGAACACCCGCGGCATCACGACCGCCGATCAGAACCTGATCACGGTCACGCACTTGCAGGCGAGCGAGAACTAAGGTTCGCGCGAGCGTGCAGGCCTTCACGCCGAGGGGCGCTAACCCCTCGGCGTGATCGTCCTTCAGCGCCTCAACGGCGGCACCGTCATGGTCAACAGCGACCTCATCGAAGCCGTCGAGGAGACGCCCGATACCGTCGTCACGCTAACCTCGGGGAACAAACTCCTGGTGCGCGATTCGATGCTTGAGATACAGAAGAAAATCGTCGACTTCAAGCGAAGAATCTACGGCCCGGCCGAGTCGGTTCGCTAGGGGGCGTGATGCGGAACAGATTGGAGCGCTGAGTTTTGGATATCGCGACTATCATAGGCCTCGTTCTCAGCTTCGGCGTAATCGTGCTCGCCGGCGCCGTCGGCGGGACCGACCCCGGCATCATTTTCGGCCGCTGGGAAGCGATCGTCTTGATCCTCGGCGGAACGATCGGGGCGACGATTACTTCGTTCCCGTGGCGCACCTTCATCGGCGGATTCTTCGGCGGCTTCAAAACCGCTTTTACGACGCGCAACTATCACGAGCGCGACGTCATCGCCACGTTGGTGGCGTTCGCCGAGAAAGCTCGCCGCGAAGGTTTGCTCGCATTGGAGAACGAGGCCGCAGCGCTCGATGACGAGTTCATGCGCAAAGGCATCCAGCTCGTTATCGACGGTCGCGACACCGAGATCATCCGTAAAGTTTTGGAAACCGAGGTTAGCAATAACCAGGAGCGCGGCGCGAAAGCCGAGTCGGTCTTTACCTGTTTGGGCGGCTATTCGCCGACCTTAGGGATCATTGGAACCGTTCTCGGTCTTATCGGCATGCTCAAAGGCTTGGCCTCTGCGGCCGACAGCACGAATATCGCGGGTTCGATCGGTGTGGCGACCGCGCAAGCCTTCGTCGCCACGTTTTTCGGCATTATGTTCGCCAACCTCCTCTGGCT
>JABEUX010000082.1 GCA_013044185.1 Vulcanimicrobiota bacterium
ATCGTGCCGATTTGCGAGGACAGCTTCGATAACGCAGCCATTTCTGCAGATGCTTCCCGCGTTGAAGTGTCGGTCTCAACAAGCATACGCAGAGTCGCGCCCACAACGGCCACCCCATTTTCGGCTGCCCGAGCGCTTTCACGAGCAGAATCGAGCAACAAGGTCGCTTGTTCCACCACCGTGCGGGCTTGTTTACCAACCGACTCGATCTCTCCACTCGCCGCGCGTACTTGGAGCGCTTGGTCGGCGGCTCCCCGAGCAATACTTTCGACGCCGATCGCAAATTCGCCGATAATTGCTCGCGAAGCGCTTGCCTCCGTCGCACGACTCCGAAGCGCCTTGGCAAGCATCCCGACGGCGCCAACCGAGGCAGTAGCCTGCTCGCGCACGAGAGCGACATTTTGTTGCAAAAGATTCGCCGACGGGGCGAGCGTGTTTACCGCCGCCTTAACACCCTCTAATATTGCGCGGATGCTCCCCATCATCGAGTCCAGCGATGTGCCGAGCCGGTCACGATCGCTCTGCGGTGCGATGCTCGCTCCGATGTTGCCACTAGCCATTGCTTCTGAAGCAGCCACGATCGAACGCTGGTAATCGATCATTTCCTCGAATGCATTTGCAACCGGTCGCAGCTCTCCATCGATCGCGCGGAGGTCGCCGAGTTCGAGTTCGCCGCGTGAAAGCGTTGCAGCGGCCACGCGAAGCACCGCAGCCCCCTTTCGTAGTCGTCGTATGCCGAGCGAAAAAACAAAAAAGGTAATGGTGAAAATTAGAAGCATCGCACCGGCGACACCGACGACGACGACCGAAATCAATCGATTGATGACTGCGAGCGGATAGCTGACAACGTATGCGCCGATCACACGCCCGACAGCGTCGAAGACCGGCGCGGCGACGACGAAGCTGGGAATCTTCGAGATCTCCGCGTCTCCCTGAAATGGCTTTCCGGCAACGATTGCAGAGGCCACCTTCGGGGGAATGCTCGCGGTGACGATAAACGAACCGCTTTCTTTAATCGAAGAAGCGTCGAGTATCCATCCGCCGCCGTTTTGGCGTGCAAAAATTGACACGTCGGCGCCGGAGAGCGAATGCGATTGCTGTATTAGAGCTTCGTTTCCCCCGTTGCTCCAACCGGGAAAGCCCGGAAAACTGAGTTGCCCCCGCGAAAGCGTCGCATTCCCGGCGTTGGTAGCAAGCGCCAGTAATGCCTTGACCGCCGCCCTCCCCTGACCGGAGAGAAAGCCATACTCCACACGTTTCGCTGAATACACCAGCCCCGCAACGGCAAAGACAATCCCCATGGCAAAAGCGATCGCGGTTGGCAACATGATACGAAACGTCATCGAATCCCGATTCACCAGGCGCCTCCATTCCGCAACTATTAATAGCACGTAAAACTTATGCATGCGTTATGAATGCATTATCGATGCGGAGAAGCGCCGTTTGCGCGGCGGGGCCGGGTTCCGCCATTGCGAGCGGGCGTGAGTAGACGACGTCGATGATCTCGCCGTGCTTTGGGCAATTCGCTCGATGATATACCCAAGCGGCATCCGTACTTCGTATTGCCATTGCGCGTCACTTCCGCCGCCGCCGAGCACTTTTTCCGACGAAACGAGCTTCGACTTGGGAGAGATCTTCATCGCGACGTTCGCCGCAATCTGAGCCATCATCTGGAGCAGTACCGGCTTGCCGGTCACGTCGCCGTATTTTTGCAACGACATCGCCGCGACGAGATACGATTCCATCGTTCCGTCGAATCGCTGCGAGCGTTTCGGGATCGGCGGCGGAGCCGCCGGGCGCATGTAGGTCAATGCATCGAACGAACTATGCGGTGCCTGAGCGATATACTGCAGCATATCGAAGTGAATTTTCCCGAAGGCGAGGTCGTAATGCAGGCGCCAGGCCGCGCGTACGCCGGCACAGACGAAACTCGCACGGCTCGAAATCAACTGGAACTTGGTACCGAAGTGCTTGAGCGCTTCCATCTCGGTCGTAACGTTGGTCGCGAGCGTTCCGGTCATCGGCGTATCATCTTCGGTGACGTTGAGCGCTTCGCTCGCGCCGCCATAGGGCTTCATCACTTGAAATCGGATCTGCGTCACTGCAGAGAGAATCCGCACGCGGCGGTCGACGGCGCCGGAGTCGGCGCGGGCGTCGGTCCGGGCGGTGCGAATTATGCCGACACGAGGCCGCCTTCTTTTGCGACCGCGGCAAAGGCATCGAGCGCGCGATCCATCTCCTCACGCGTCAGCGTCGCACAGAGTTGCGTGCGGATACGCGCCGCGCCTTCGGGAACGACCGGGAAGCCGAAGCCCGTCACGAAGACGCCGCGCCGTAACAGCTTATCGCTCATCGCGATCGCGAACGCCGTTTCGCCGACGATAATCGGCACGATCGCGCTCGGCCCCGGAAGCGGCTTCAAACCGCTCCGTTCGAGCCCGGCACGGAAATAGCGCACGTTCTCGCGGAGCGCGGCGACGCGCTCCGGATGCGCGTCGAGAAATTCGATCGCCGCGAGAGCGCTGCACGCTACCGTTGCCGGTAATGCGTTAGAAAAGAGCTGCGGACGCGAGCGTTGGATCAACATATCGACGAGCGCGTGGCTCCCCGCGACGAAGCCGCCCGCAGCGCCGCCGAGCGCTTTGCCGAGCGTCCCGGTAATGATATCGATCTCGCCGGTGAGGCCGAAATGCTCGATCGTGCCGCGCCCGCTCTCACCCATCACACCGGTTCCGTGCGAATCATCGACGACGCTGACAGCACCATATTTCTTGCAGAGCGCGACGATGCCGGGAAGGTTCGCGAGCGAGCCCTCCATCGAAAAGACGCCGTCGGTCACCACGAGAATCGGCGCGCAGCCTTGCACGGCCTGCAGCTTCGCTTCGAGGTCGGCGAGATCGCCGTGTTTGTAGACGCTGCGTTTTGCCTTACTCGCCAACCGCACACCGTCGATAATCGAGGCGTGATTCAACTCGTCGGAGATAATCGCCGAGCCTTCGCCGCAGATCGTCGCAAAAAGCCCGGTGTTCGCGTTCCAGCACGAGACGTAGGTGAGTGCCGATTCCGTTCCGAGAAACTGCGCGATGCGCTCTTCCAAGCGGCGATGGATATCGAAGGTGCCGCAGATGAAGCGCACCGAGGCCGTCCCCGCGCCATAGCGATCTAATCCCTCTTTGCCGGCGGCGATCACTGCGGGTTCGTCGGAGAGCCCGAGATAATTATTCGAAGAGAGGACGATGACATCGCCCGCCTCTTCCATGTGGACGGTCGGTGCCATCGGCGACGTGATATGCCGGAGGTGCTTGTAGGTACCCGCCGCTTTGAGCGCGTCGAGTTCGCTTTGCAGCGCGGCGTTAAAGGCGACGTTCATTTCTTTCCTTCGGTGAGATCGAGGACGATTTTTGCGGCTTCGCCGCTCTGCATGAGATCGAACGCGCGATCGTACTCTGCGAACGGCAGGACGTGCGTGATGATCGGACGGAGATCGACGCGTCCGCTCTTCACCAGCGCTTGCGTTTGATACCACGTTTCAAACATGCGTCGACCGTTGATTCCGAGCACGGTCAAGCCTTTGAAAATTATGCGTTCGGCGAGATTGATGTTGATGCTGTCCGATGGGATACCGAGCAGCGCCGCGCGACCGCCGTTACGAACCATCTGTAGGCCCATATCGATCGCCGCGCCGCTTCCCGACATTTCGAGCAGAACGTCGACGCCGTTCCCGCCGGTGCGCGCTTTCATTTCGTCGACCAAGCCGCCACTGCGCGAATCGAAGACGGCATCGGCGCCCAAGCGCTTCGCGAGTTCGAGCTTGGCGGGGTTTACATCGAAGGCGTAGACGCTCGCCGCGCCGGCGGCGCGCGCGACCGGAATCGCCATCAACCCGATCGAACCGACGCCGGTAATGGCGACGCTCTTCGTACTGACGTCGGCGGCCATCACGGTGTGGACCGCGTTGCCGAGTGGATCGAAGACGGCGGCAAATTCATCGGGAATCGCGGCGTCGAGCGGCCAAACGTTGTATTCGGGCATCGCGATATATTCGGCGAACGCACCATCCCGGTCGACGCCGATAATTTTCACGCGCTCGCAGATGTGCGCGTCGCCGATACGGCAGAGAAAGCACGTCAGGTCGGCGATATGCCCTTCGGCACTCACTCGGTCCCCGACGGCGACCGCACGGACCGCCGCGCCTACCGCGGCGACGCGCCCCATAAATTCGTGCCCGACGGTGACCGGCGGTACGACGCGGTGCTGCGCCCAAGCATCCCAGTGGTAGATATGGGCGTCGGTTCCGCAGACCCCCGCCTTTTCGACGCGAATGAGCACCTCGGTCGGGCCGATCGAGGGAATCGGAAGCTCTTCGAGCGTAAAGCCCGGGCCGGCGGCGCTCTTGCGGAGCGCTTTCATGCTGTTTTTCATCTCTGGGGGGCTGGTATTCGCGCCGAGCAACGCGCTACCTCGACACGACAAGAAAGAAGGGGCCGCGCGTGCGCGAGCCCCTTCCTTTCGGTGCCGAAGGCCGAGAACTAGAAGTCGTATTCGACCTGCGCGCGGTTGTACTTAAAGAGCGGGAGGCCGCCGAACTGCTCCGTACGCTCGCCGTAGCGATAGCGCACGAGCCAGCCGTGATAGGCACCCTTAGCGACCTTGTTGAGGTAGTAGAAGGCATCGACGTCGGTCTCTTGCGTCGGCGCGAGGCCGACCGCCGAGGTACCGTCGCTATAGAGCGCACGCGAAAGGATCGCGTGGAAGCGCTTGTCCGTCGAATTGAAGAACAGCGCGAACTTCACCGCCTGCCCGTAGGTACGACGATCGACCATACCTTGAGTCATCGAGGTCGTGAAGAACGGATCGGTGGCATACGAATCGGTATACGGCGATGCGAAACCGCCATAGTAGAGCGTCGTCGTGCCGGCCGCACCGTTGCTCACGCAGTTGAAACCGTTTCCGGCCAACAGATACGGAATGCTGGTCGCTGCCGAGGTACCGGCACCAACGAGCGCGTGCGCTGCGTTACAGCTCACGCCGGCCGGAAGAACGACGGTATCGTTCTTCGCCGGAACGTTGTTGTACCCAACGGTGAAATCGACGTTCTTCGCCAACGAGAGGCCGGCTTGAATGCCGTATCCCGTTGCGCGAATCTTGCCGATCAACGCATTCCCGGTATCCTTTTCGCTGCCGGCTTGTACGGCAACGAACGGTTTATACTTCATCATGAAGCCCGGGATGCTGTATTTCGCATCGAACCACGTTAGCGTCGCGATATTATTGAAGCCGTAGAAGTAGAGATTCGCCGAAAGATTCTTCGCCCCGTAACCGACCTTGGCGTAGCCAAAGCCGCTGTTGGTCATCGCGTTATTCTTCCCGTTCGGGTTAAAGATGTTTCCTTCGGAGCCTAACGATGGGGCGTCGACGTAGTACCCGGTGAGGAGCGTCGAGTTATCGAACGCCGACTGCGCGCGTCCCTCGAACTTCGAGAAAACCGCACCTTCGAGATTCCAGTTTTTGTTGAGTTTGTAGGTAACGTCCCCGCCCTGGAACGCGACCGGTTTCAGACGCGAATCGGAGCTGTTCGCCCACGGCGAATTGAAGACTTGGTTACCGAGCGTCGCGCCGAATCCGTGTCCCTGATACTTGACGTACGCTTCGTAGAGCGTGCTCATCTGAAAATCGGGGAGCGTGTTATCGGCGGCGATTCCCGGCGGCGCCGGGAGACACGCGTTGCCGGGCGAGGGCTGGTAGTTGGCCGCCTGCGAACAGCTGCCGTTGAGCGGATTGGCGTAGAAGTACGTCGCTCCCAACGTGAAACCGCCGCCGGCGTCGTACTCGCCGTGCAGGCTGATGCCGGTGTTCCAGGCCGCTTGGTTCGGGCCTTTTTGCGTCGCACTGGCATTTTGACGCGTGAAATAATAGCTACGTACGTAGCCTTTGTACGAAAAGCGGCTGACGGGCTTCTTGGATGCGCTCTCTTGGGCGACGATCTTCTTCGTTATCGGTGTGTCCTGCGTTGCCGCCGACGCGAAAGAAGTTGCCACCATGAGAAGCATCGCAAGGGCCGCGCCGAAGCGCTGAATCATTTTCATGAATAATCCCCTGTGATTGGTGTAGTATGAGGGTCCGGCTCCGAGTCTAGCCCGAGAACGTTAAGGGTAGCTTAACGCATCCGACCCTCGGCCCGTAGAACTACCAAATCGGGCGCTGGGTTGCCCGCGCATCGCCTAGCCGTAGCGGCCGGTAATGTAGTCCTCGGTGCGCTTGTCCTTGGGCTTGGTAAAGATATCGGAGGTCGTGCCGGTCTCGATGAGTTCTCCGGAGAGAAAGAAGGTTGTGTGATCGCTAATACGAGCGGCTTGCTGCATCGAGTGGGTCACGATGACCACCGTATACTCCCGTTTGAGATCCTCGATGAGGTCTTCGATTTTACTGGTGGCGATTGGGTCGAGCGCCGACGCGGGCTCGTCCATAAGAATCACCTCCGGGTCGACCGCGAGGCAACGTGCGATACAGAGCCGTTGTTGTTGCCCACCCGAGAGCTGCAAAGCTGGCCGGTCGAGGCGATCCTTCACCTCGTCCCAGAGCGCGGCGCTCCGGAGGGAGCGCTCGGCGACCTCGAGCAAATGCTCCCGCCGCTTCTCGCCGTGAATGCGCGGCCCATAGACGACGTTTTCGAAGACGGTTTTCGGAAACGGATTCGGGCGCTGAAAGACCATGCCGATGCGATGCCGGATCGAAACTGGATCGACGTCGGAGGCATAGATATTCTCGCCGTCGAGCAATACCGCACCCTTGACGCGCGCGCCGGGCGTGAGATCGTGCATGCGATTCAACGCACGCAAAAACGTCGACTTTCCGCAGCCTGACGGGCCGATCAACGCCATCACGTAATGCTCGGCGACGGCGAGCGATGCATTTTTCATGGCATGAAACTGGCCGTAAAATACGTCTACATTTTGAACGATCAACTTCTCTGCGCGCTCGTCACGCACGTCGATCGGCGACATCGTCGGAATCATATGCTCTCCTGCTGCCCGCCTCTATGCGACGCGACGGGGCAAAATTCCGCGTTATGGCTTCATTAACGGCGCGAGCACCTATTCGCGCACGATGCGGAGAATAGGGAGGCGCACGACAAAGGTCGCGCCGTGCCCCAACATCGATTCGGCGGCGATACTGCCACGGTGCGCCTCGACGATCCCCTTGACGATCGCCAGCCCCAGCCCCGCGCCGCCGTGCTCGCCCTCCCGCGCGCGCGAAGGATCGCCGACGTAAAAACGATCGAAGATATGCGGGAGGCTACGGTACGGGATGCCGTCCCCCGTATCGCGGACGCGCACCAGTGCATCGGAGCCTTCAGCGTCGATCTCGACCGCGACCTCGCCTCCGGGCGGGGTGTGGCGTAGTGCGTTATCGATGAGATTTACGAAAACTTGCGCGAGCCGGTCGGGGTCGGCCTCCAAGCGAACCGGACGCATCCCCTTCACGTCGAGGTTGACGCCCTTCCCCAGCGCCGCCGGCTCGAAGCTCGCGACGATCGAGCGTGCGAGAGCCTCTACATCGACCTCGCGCAGCCGTAAACGAATATGCCCGGATTCGGTGCTCGCTTGCTCGAGGAAGCGCGCGACGAGTTCGGTGAGTCGATCTACCTGCGCCAGGGCCTGCGGCAGAAAGAGCGCGCTCGCCTCGGCATCCCCTGAATCGAGTACCGTCTCGACCATCAGGCGAATCGAGGAGAGCGGCGTGCGCAATTCGTGGGACACATTACTGAGAAATTCAGTACGCGCGCGCTCGAGCCGCGCGACCTCGGTGCGATCGATTGCGACGAGCACGACGCCGCGCGGCCCACGCGCGTCGGGCGGAAGCGGGGTCGCCGAGATGGCGAACGTTCGCTGGCGCCCCGGCTCGCCGAGCTGGAGCGTCTCAAACGAGGCCTCCCCTTGCAGCGCATCGAGCGCGCGACGTTCGATCGCGACGTTGGGAATCGCCCGTAAAATATGCTCGCCGACCGCACTCTTGCGGTCGAAACGAAATATTCTCGCCGAAGATCGGTTCGCGAACGCAATGCGCAGATGCTCGTCGATGAGGACGACGCCGAGCGGAAGGCGATTGAGAATACGGCGCAGATCGCGAAGCAGCGGCGTGCGTTCCACCTCGGCGCCCTCGATCGCGGGAGCGACGAGTTCGGCGCGGGTTCCGCGCCCACCACGAAACGACCACCCTGCTGCGGCGCCGACGACGAGAGCGATCGCCGCAGCGACCGCGGCGACGAGCATCGCTCTCTACCCGCGAAACATGTAGCCGCGGCTGCGGACGGTAATGATATGGCACGGATTGCGCGAATCGACTTCGATTTTTTCGCGCAACCACCGCACGTGAACGCTGATCGTTTGGTGCTCGCCGTCGAAATCGTAGCCCCAGACCTTGTCGAGCAACGTCTGCCGCGTCACGACACGGCCGTGGTTTTCCATCAGCAAGCGTAACAGGCTGAATTCCTTTGGCGCGAGGGCGACCTCTTCGCCGCGTACCACCAAACGTTGCCGCGAAGGATCCAGCGTAATTTCGCCGAGGGTCAGGGTTTCGTCGGGGCCGACGACGAGCGGCCCGCCGCGCCGCAAGCGCGCCTTGACGCGCGCGAGAAACTCGTGCAGCGCAAAGGGCTTCGTCACGTAATCGTCGGCGCCGAGTTCGAGTGCGAGCACTTTATCGATCTCTTGGTCCTTCGCCGTGAGCATGATGATCGGCACGGTCGAAAATTTACGGATCTCTTTGCAGGCCTCGACGCCGTCGAGCACCGGAAGCATGATATCGAGCACCACCAAATCGGGCTCCTCGCGCTGCGCGAGCGAGACGGCGGTACGCCCATCCCCCGCCGTAACGACGCGATAGCCGCTGCGCTCTAAATTGAACCGGAGCGTCTGCAAGATCGCCGATTCATCGTCGACGACGAGAATTTTTTTATCGAAATCGGCTTGTTTCGTAAACGTGCGTTGCATCATCAACGCTCCTGCGCTCCGTAGAGCTTTGCGATCGCCGTATAGTCGCGCGCTCCATCGGTCTTGGCCTGCAACGTATAGAGTTGGTGCGCCAACGCCGCCTGCGGCATTGCGTGCCCCATCGATCGCGCCGCGTCGAGCGCCGCCGCGAGGTCTTTGCGCAGTAAGTCCATAGCGAACCCTCCCTCGAATCCCGCTCCGAGCCACGTCTTGGGAATCCACTGTTCAAGCACGTAATTTGATGCCGTCGCGCTTTTGAGAACCTCGCGCACCGCATCGAGATCGGCACCGGCTTTTTGGGCGAACATCAGCGCTTCGGCGTTGGCGATCATAATGCTGCCGATTGCAATTTGGTTCACGAGTTTCACCGTCTCACCCATGCCGACGGGGCCGAGATGATGCGGCGTCCCCATCGCTTCGAGCATCGTGCGGACGCGCGCGAAATCCTCATCGCTCGCGCCGACCATGATCGTCAAGGTGCCGCTTTGCGCTCGCATCGGACCCCCGCTCACCGGCGCATCGACAAAGGCGATGCCGCGTTGCGCGAGACGTTCGGCGAAACGGCGCGAGGCGACTGGAGATATCGTCGACATATCGACGACGACGCTGCCTTCGCGCAGTCCTTCGGCGACGCCGCGCGCGGCGAAGAGCGCCTCCTCGACCTGCGGGGCGTCGGGGACACAGAGGACGACGATCTCGCTCGCCGCCGCAACCTCGCTGGGGTGTGCAACCGCACGCGCGCCGAGGGCGGCGAGGCGCTCGAGCGGCGCACGATTGCGATGCGCCGAGGCGGCGAGCGGGAAGCCCGCACGCACCAAGGAATGCGCCATCGGCTCGCCCATAGCGCCGAGCCCGATAAAACCTACGGTTGTGGGGGATGACATCGCAGCGAGCGTTTATCGCTCTCGCCGCGCCCTTCCTCGTTCCGGCATCCGGCATAGGGGCGAGCCTCCACCCGGACGAAGCCCCGGCCCCATGCCTACACCGACTCGTCGTCCGACTTTCGACGACATGAACCTCTCCACGGGCAAACGCGCCCGTCTCCACCGGCTGATGTACGAGCATGGCCCGGCGAACGGCACCTTGATGATCCTCCCGATCGATCAGGGTCTCGAGCATGGCCCGATCGACTTCTTCGACAATCCCGATTCGCTCGACACCGATTGGATCTACCGGCTCGCCGTCGAGGGCCGCTTCTCGGGAATCGCACTCCACATCGGACTCGCGGAGAAATACCACCGGCACTATGCCGGGCGCGTTCCGCTCGTCCTGAAAGTGAACGGGAAAACGAACCTCCCTCCCGACGACGAGGCCTTCTCCTCGCTGACCTCCGGTGTCGAAGATGCCGTTCGTCTCGGCGCCGATGCCGTCGGCTACACGCTCTACGTGGGCAGCCCGTCGCAAGACGTCGATCTCGCACAATGCAACGAAGTGCGCCGCGAATGCGAACGGTACGGCATGCCGCTCATCGTGTGGTCGTATCCGCGCGGAAGTGCGGTCAAAAGCAAGGGCGGGGTCGACTCGCTCTACGCCATCGATTACGCGGCTCGCGTCGCCTGCGAAGTCGGAGCGGATATCGTAAAACTCAACGAGCCGAAATGGGAGCCCGAAGCGGCAGCCAAATCGCCGAAACCGTACGACGCGCTCGCCTTCGACGATCTCGAAGGTTTACGCCGCGTCGTGCGCTCGGCGGGGCGTACCCTCGTCTTAGTCTCCGGGGGAAGCAAGATGGGCGACGAAGCAACGATCCATAAGGCCCAAGCCGCGATGGAAGCGGGCTGCGTCGGGCTGATCTTCGGGCGCAACATGTGGCAGCGACCCTGGGAGAGCGCGCTCTCGATGGCCGGCCGCATGCACGAGCTCATGAAGGGCTACGGCCAATAGCGCTTGCTCGCTAGCGAAACTCGCGGGCGAGCGCGAATGGTTAAGGAAGCATTATGCACGAAACGACAACCGCCTTGGCAGAGCGCGTTAACGCCGCACTCGACAAGGTACGCCCCGGTATCGCCGCGGACGGCGGAGAGGTCTGGCTCGTTCGGATCGACGGCTCGGTTGCCTTCGTGCAGATGCTCGGGGCGTGTGGCGGATGCCCGGCTTCGCACATGACGCTCAAGGGAGCGATCGAAGCGATCGTAACCGCCGAAGTCCCCGAGATCACCGAAGTCGTGCAGGTCTAACGCGCACGCCTTTTTTGCTACGTCGACCCGTTAAAAAACTCAACGAAACGAAGGAGAACGAATGATCCGTCGAACGATGACGGCGCTTGCAGTGGCAGCGTGTATGACGCTCGCCCCGCATATCGGCGCCGCAGCGACTCCACAGTTGGTTCCCTCGCTCGCGACTGCGAGCAATCCGGAAACCCTGCTACTCGATGCGCGGGAAGCCCCTCGTGGCATCATGATCGCCCACCTGCATATCCCCGCGCGCCCGGGCAATTTTACTCTCGTCTATCCGAAATGGATTCCGGGCGAACATGGCCCGACCGGCCCGATCGGCGATCTCGATATGCTCTCCGTACGCGTGAACGGGCATAAGGTTCCGTGGCGGCGCGACCTGGTGAATATGTATGCCTTTCACATCGCCGTTCCGGCCGGCGCGAGCGCCATCGATGTGACGTTCCGCGAGATCCTGAACTCGGCGGGCGACACGATGGGCACCAGCAAACTCGCAATCGTCAATTGGAACCGCGACCTGCTCTACCAGAACGATACCAATAACCGCGACGTGATCGTGCGATCTTCGATCATCCTGCCGGCGGGCTGGCACTATGGAAGCTCGATGCCGGTTGCATCGCGCTCGGGGCAGCAGATTAACTTCAAGCCGGTGACGCTAGCCTTCATCGTCGATACGCCCCTGGATATGGGGCAGTACGTTCGCAAGATCGTCCTCTGGCAGCACGGAACCGCAAAACAAGTACTCGACGCATTCGCCGATCATCCCGAAGACCTCAATTTCTCAAAGAAACTTATTAAAGAATACAAGCGGATGACGCCCCAAGCACTCGCCCTCTACGGCGCGCGCCACTGGTACGTCTATCACTCGCTTCTGACGCTGAGCAACAAGATCGGTTTTCAGGGAATCGAGCATCACCAGTCGAGCGACGACCGCGCGCCCGAAGATTTCATGACCAATCCGATGATGCAACTCGCAGCAGGCGATCTGCTCACGCATGAATTTTCGCATTCGTGGAACGGCAAATACCGTCGCCCGTTCGATCTCTACCAACCGAACTTCCAGATCCCCGAGCGCACCGAACTGCTCTGGGTCTACGAAGGGATGAACCAGTATCTCGGCGACCTGCTCTCGTTCCGCATGGGCATTCGCAAGACGTCGGAGTACCCGGAGTATCTCGCGAGCATCTATGCGAGCATGGCGAACGAACCGGGGCGCGACTATCGCCCGCTCATCGATCTCACCACCTCGGCGCCCTATCTCTATCAGTCCTACGGCGACTACACCTCGCTGCGCCGTACCGCCGGCGACTTCTACACCGAGGGCGAATTGCTCTGGCTCGATGTCGATTCGATCATCCGTGAAAAATCTCACGGAACGAAATCGCTCGATACCTTCTTGCATCTCTACGCCGGCCCGCCGAACACCGGACCGATCACCAAACTCTACAATCGCGAACAGATCGAGGCGTTACTCAATCAGGTCGTTCCCTACAACTGGCACGCCTTCTTCCAGAAGTACGTCTACTCCGTCTCGCCCCAGCCACCCGACGCGCTCGCGCGCACCGGTTTCAAGCTGGTCTACACCGCCAAGCCGAACAAATTCATCCAAGCGAACGAAACGTTGCGCCACGGCGTCAATGCGTGGTACTCGCTCGGTCTCAACTTAGCGATGAACGGCGGGATCGGCGATGTCCGTCGCGGTTCGCCGGCCTGGACGGCGATGCTCTCGCCGCATGAAACGATCGTCGCGATCGATGGGCGCGCCTTCTCGGGCAAGGTTCTCACGCGCGCACTCGTCCGCGCCGAAAAAAATAAACAGCCGATCTCACTCCTGGTGAAATCGGATGGCTATTTCAACACGGTGAACGTCAACTACACCGGAGGCCCGCGCTATCCGCACCTCGTGCCGATCAAGGGCGTTCCCAATATGCTCGCCAAAATCATGGCACGCAAAAAATAGATGACGCGACGGAGGATTTTGCGGGCCGCCGGGCTCGCCGTACTTCTCCTCCTCGCGTGGCTGGGCTCCGGTTATATCGGAGCCCAGCGCGCGTGCGCTCACGACCCGCGTTTTGCCTGTTCGCCGCGCGATAGCGCACATGCGATCCACATCGCCGACCCAACGAAATCGTGGGCTTTCTACGGCCGGCTCGCGCCGGGGCAGCACGACCGCTACGTTTTTACGCTACAACACACGGCAACGGTGCCGTGGAACCTCCTCATCGAAAAAAAAGACGCGGCGAATTCCGCACGCCCGGTCGCCATCCTCACCAGCAACTCCGGTGCCGTCGTCGCACGCGCGACGCTTAAAGGAGCGCAGTCGTTCTTCGAGCCCTTCTCACGAATCCATTATCTCTCGTCGCCTCCGGTGAACCTTCACCTAGCGGCGGGAAACTATCACATCGAAGTCGTCATGAACGGCCCTGGATCGATGCAGCGCTACGTAATGGCGATCGGCGAGCAAGAACGATTTGGGCTCTGGGAGATTCCCTACGTTCTCGGCGCAATTCACCGAATTAAGACGCGCGGCTGGTAGTACCCACGGCACAGCGGTCGCAATACCACGCGACTGCGCCTTCAAAATTTGCAGGCACCATGTGCTCGCGC
This sequence comes from Vulcanimicrobiota bacterium, assembly GCA_013044185.1. Taxonomy (GTDB): domain Bacteria; phylum Vulcanimicrobiota; class Vulcanimicrobiia; order Vulcanimicrobiales; family Vulcanimicrobiaceae; genus JABEUX01. The sequence continues at coordinate 13,775 of JABEUX010000082.1, forward strand.
ACGTTGCGCTTTCCGCATTTCGCGCAAGCAAAGGTCTGCCCCAGTGGCGGCACGATCGAACCTTCACCGCGTTTGGCCATATAGGCAACCACGTAAATGATCAGGCCAAGGGTGAGCGGCGCGAGGGCCATGAAAAGCCCTAAATGAGCTCCCGAGAGCGTAACGGCTGTCGTCATAACGAGCGCAATGGTTCGCAGCGTCGTTCGAAAATTCCGCCCGCAGCCGGAGAGCTAGAGCGAGATCGCGCCGGCGTAGCCGGTGAGCTCGACGTAACCGCGCCCGAGCCGACGCCCGGTCCGCGCATTCAGGACGCGCACGGCGCCCTCCCAATACGTCGTTCCCGCACTCGCCAGTTCCTGATCGTCGAGCACCGGAACCAAGCGCAGCGGCTCCGCTATCCCAGCAACGCGAACGATCCACCCCGAGGGGTAGAGCGCATGCGTTCGCGGGCTGCGCCACGTTCCGGTCGCCGTAATATGAAAATCGCGTAACGCGAGGTAGGTGGGGCGGCCATTTTGCGCCACGATCGTCCCCGAGGATTGCGGCGTCGTCGCGCCATTTTTCTCGCGTAGTCGATAGAGCATGATCTCGCGACGATCGTCGAGTTGAATCGAAAACCAATCCCAACCGACCTGACCGGGCGAGAGTTCGTCGGAGCCGTATTCGTGGTCCATCCACGCCACGCCGCGCACGGCGACTCTGCGCCCGGCGATCTTCAGCGTTCCCGAGGCGCGCAGGCGCGTAAGCGAATAATAATGCGATGCGCAACTCGCACACGCCCCCTTGCGAGAGATACCGCCCGGCCCTTCCACCACCGGCGGTTTCTCGGGAACGACCCGCAGATCGATCGCATTCCCCCGAGCCGCGGCGTGCAACCGCATCCTCGGTTCGATCGCCGAGTTCCCCCGAAGCGACCAGCCATTCACCCGCACCAGGAGGCGCCGTTGCGAGGCATAGCCCTGCCCCAGTGCATCGCGCGCCAGCGTTTCGGCATAGAAAAACCGCTTGTCGCGAATATCGGTAATCGCGAAATGGGCGGAATAGAGTTGAGCGGCGCGCCACGCACTCACGCCCGGCTCTACTCGATAGGGATACGGGCGAAGGCCGATGCGAAAGAACGTCAGCTCGAACCCATAGCGTCGCCCTTCGCTATCGCGAAGGTGCCCGGTGAAATACCACCACTCCGTGCGATAGGCGTCGTGCGCGTCGTGGTCGCGGGGAAACGTGAAACGGTAGGGTGCCCGCGCGATCCGCCACGGCTGCGCGCCCGAAGCGATACCGAACGGCATCGCGAAAAGTGCGAGCGTCGCTATGGCCGAGCGAAGGATGCGCGGAAGATTATTCAACGCGGAGCGCCTCGAGCGTGCGAATATCGGCGGCGAGCTTCGCAGGATAGAGCGCCGCGACGAGAGCGATGACGATCACCAAAACCATCGACTGCAGCACGAGCTCCCCCGGGGCGTTCCAACCGATCAACCAGCCGAAACTCTGTTTATTAATCACGAAGATCAGGTCGCGCCCTAAGAGCAGCCCCAGGGCGGTTCCGAGCACCGAGGCGATCGCGCCGATCGCCAACGCCTGCAAGAGCACGCTGCGGACGACGCCCGCGCGCGTGAGCCCGAGATAGCGTGCGAGCGCGATCTCGCGCCGACGTTCGATGACCAGCGCGACGAGCGTTCCGATCGTTCCCAAAATCGTCACCAGCGTGCCGATCGCGTAGAGCGCGCCGGTAATCGCAAAGGTTCGATCGAAGACGCCGAGAGCGAAACCGCGAAGCTCGCGATTGCTCTCCACTTGCGCGCGCAACGGCAGCATTGCCTCGACGATGCGGCTGCGCAGCCGGCCCAGCGGGACGCCGGGGCGTGCGTAGACCGCAAGCGAATCGAGGGTGTCGTCTTTGTAGAGACGCCGGAAGGTCGATTCGTCCATCATGAACGTGCCGCCACCGGTGGAATAGTCGTTGTAGAGCGCGACGACGCGTAACGCCACCCGTCCCGATGGTGTATCGAGGTGAAACGTATCGCCGACATGCATGCCAAAATGCACGGCAAAGGGTTCGCTGATCGCGACGGCATCGCGCCCGTGCATCAGTTCGCCGAGCCGCTGCGGGGATGGCCCATCGATAAACGGCAGCTTGCGACGATTCGTAAACGAGGCGAGATTCGTCGCGCCGAGTTCGGCGAGATCCCCGCGCACGACGACCGAAAATCCACGAATGCTATCGACCGCTCGAACGCCGGGGAGCGCCGAGATTTTCCGCGCAACGCTTCCCGGAAAGCCGCCACGCGAGGAAGCATCGTTCCCCCCAATCGGCGTCACGTAGAGATCTGCCGGCAACGCCGAGTACGCCCATTGCGCGACCGTCGTGCGAAAGGATGCGACGAGAATACCGATCGAGAGCATCATGCCGACCGCAGTCGCGAGCGTCGCCACCGCCACGGCGTAGCGCCGCGGCGAACCACGCAGAAAACCGACGGCGAGCCCGGGGACCGCGCGTTCCCCCGCGAAAGCGCGTAGCAGCAACGAGGCCAGCAGCACCCCCGCCGGAGCGAGCGCCGCAATCCCGGCGATGCAGAGCGCGCCTGCGAGATAGCCGAAGAGTGGGATACCGCTGCCGACGGCGGGCAACCTCGACGAAAGCCACGCCGCTACGAGCAGCACGACTGCTGCGGCAGTTGAGATCGGGAGGAGCCTGCCGAGGCCGCGTTCGCTCACGCCGCGTTCGCGCATGGCGAGTGCGGGCTGCGTGCGCGAGGCTTCAAACGCGGGAATCGCGGCACTCGTGACGGCGATCGCTACCCCGACGAGGTACGCCTTCACCGCGAGAGCGAGCGAAAAACGCACGCCGTCGGCGTGCGACCCGATATAGAGCGTTGAGACCGTCGTTTGCACGGCAGCGACGGCGTACCGTGCGAGCAGCGCACCGAGCGCGAGCCCGAGCGCCGATCCGATCGCACCGTAGAGCGCACCCTCGCCGAGAAAGACCCGCAGAATCTGCATGCGGCTCGCGCCGAGCGCACGCAGCGTGCCGACATCGTTGCGACGCTGCACGACCGAGATCGCTACGGCGTTGTAGATGAGGAAGCCTCCGACCAAGAGCGCCACGTACGCGAGCGCCGCGAGATTCATCTGAAAACTCGCGAGCATACGATCGACCTGATCCTGTCGCGTCTTCGGTGCGATCGCTTGCGCGCCCGGCGGCAAAACGCGCGCGAGCAGCGAGCGTACCTCCCGAAGGCGCGCCGGATCGACGACGAGATCGATGCGGTCGAGCCTGCCGACTTCGTGAAAGATTCGCTGAGCGGTCGCGATATCGACGAACGCAACGTAGGCATCGATACCGACACGATGTGCCGGAATCAAGCCCATCACGCGCAGATGCACCGGAGCGCCGTCGGCCCAGGCCTTGAAGCGGCTGCCGAGGTGAAGGCCCTCGCGCGCCGCGAGCCGATCGCTGACGAGTACGCCGCTCTCGTCGATGAATTGACCGAGGTTGAAATGCGAGGAGGCAGCGATAGCGGCGCCGGGGGGGAGCGCGGCGCGCGTGATATCGACGCCGATGGTATTGAGGACGGTGCCGGCAAACGGCCCGGTGCTGCGGCCGATGCTGATTTCACCGGCGATCGTCGGCTCGGCGGAACGAACGCCGGGAATGCGCTGCACGCGCAACAACGTCCGTTCGTCGAAGCCACGCCCGGCTCCGACGATCTGGAGATTCACGCGCGGCGAGAGGACGTTGACGCTCCGGGCAAACGAGGCAACCGCCGTTGCGTTCGCAAGATCGATGGCGAAGAGCGACGCGACGCCGACGGCGACCGCAACCAGGGTGAAAGCCGCGCGCAGCGCGCCGTTACGGGCGTAGCCGAGCACCAATGCGCGGAAGAGCGCCATCTATGGCGCCGCGACGATGCGACCGTCGCGCATGTGGAGGCTGCGATCGGCGGCGGCGGCGGCCTCCGCCGAATGCGTGACCATCAGAATCGTCTGTCCGCGCCGTGCGAACGAGCGCAGTAATTCCAACATGCGTTCGCCGCTCTGCGAATCGAGATTCCCGGTCGGTTCGTCGGCGAGGAGAATCGCCGGTTCGTGCACCAAGGCGCGCGCGATAGCGACGCGTTGCGTCTGCCCGCCCGAGAGTTGGGACGGCATCGCCCGTGCCTTTTCGGGGATTCCGACTGCATCGAGGAGCTCGCCGACCCGTGCGACGATTGCAGCGTGCGAACGCCCCTGAAGCCGTAACGGGAGTGCGACGTTCTCGAAGACATCGAGCGTCGGAAGGAGGTTAAAAAACTGAAAAACGGTTCCGACGCGATCGCGCCGCAAGCGCGTCAGCGCATCGTCGTTGAGATCGTTCGTCGAGATTCCGTCAATTTCGACACTTCCGCGATCGGGAAGATCGACGCACCCAATGAGATTGAGGAGCGTGCTTTTGCCGCAGCCGCTCGGGCCGAGCAAAGCCAGCATCTCACCGGAATCGATGGCGAGGGAGAGGTCGTCAAGCGCGACGACCCCTCCCTCGTAGATTCTTCGAACATGCGATACACGAACGGGCAGCACGGCACGCTCAACCGCCCCCGTGGGGCGAACGGTTGCGCGTTACTTCTTGAAGAACGCCGCGTTGATCTCCGTGAAGTTCGCCCACTTCGCGGGGACGTCGGAGTCGGCGAAGATCGCCTCGACCGGGCAGGCGGAGACGCAGGCTCCGCAATCGATGCAGACCTCCGGATCAATATAGAGCTGTTCGTCGCTCTCCTCACCGTGAATGCAATCGACCGGGCAAACGTCGACGCACGACTTGTCTTTCGTACCGATACACGGTTCGGTGATGATATAGGCCATGAAGCGGAAAAAACCTCACTATAGGACGAGCGATAAACGGTGGTAACGATCTCGTTCTCCCAGGATGCAGGGAGTGAGAGGTTGGTTGCAGCGACCTAGGTCGCTTTGTGCGTTCGCAATCGACGAAGCAGATTGAGGGCGAGCACCGCTCCAAGGAACGCCATCACGACATCGCGGATGCTCGGCGCTCCGATTCCCGCATGGGCGACGCGCTCCCCTATCCAGCCGACAAGCACTCCTCCGAGCACGCCAGCTGCCATCTCCAACGGACGGCTGCGAGGGGTGCCGGGAATATAGGGGGTGAGGAACGCTGCGACCAGTGCCCCAACCACGAGCCAGAGGAGAATCGCCATCGCCGACCCATTCGGCGTCGAGTGCGGCTCTTCATGGCGGCAGGGGGCGCCCGCCTCGGCGCTCTACGTTGTCGGCATGAAAACCATCGCCTTCGCGCTCTGCGCCTTCTTCCTCGCACCACTCCCCGCGCTCGCCGGTGGTGCCCAACCCTCTCACGCCGTTCTCTCGGTGCACGGCACGGGCATCGTCTCACAGATGCCCGACGTCGCCGATATCACGGTGACGATCTCGACGATCGGGAATAAAGCGACCGACGTCACCTCGCGCAATAACGCCGCCTACGAACGCATTGCAGCGGCACTAAAGGGGCTGGGCATCGGGGCGAACGATCTTCGCACCGCCGGGTATAACCTCAGCTACAATCCGCCGCCGAATCCGCTCCCGAAAACCGTCAGCCCGTACGTCCACTACGGGTACTCGCTCTATCGCAGCTTTACCATCCACGTTGAGAAGCTCGATCTTGTCGGCAAAGCAATCGACGCGAGTATCGGCAACGGTGCGACCGGCATCAACGGCGTGAATTTCGGGATAGCCGACCAGCATAACGCGCGCCAACACGCCCTCGCGAAAGCAGCGGCCGATGCGCGCGCCCAAGCCCAAGCCGTCGCCGTGGCAGAGCACCTGCGCCTCGGCCGTATCATCTCGATCGAGATCGATGGTGCGACGCCGCGCTACTTCCCGCAACAGGGACTCGCCGTGAAGATGATGATGGCGGCTCCGACGCCTTCGCCGACCGAGATCGCCCCCTC
>JABEUX010000005.1 GCA_013044185.1 Vulcanimicrobiota bacterium
CTCGGCGATCTCTTTAAAACGCAGGTCTGGGAGCTCGCGCGGTATCTCGGCGTCCCTGCCTCGATCGTCGAGAAGGCGCCGAGCGCCGACCTGGAAGCAAATCAGACCGACGAAGGAGATCTCGGTATTCGCTACCCGCGTGCCGATGCGATCCTCTCCTCGATGCTCCTGGGCTATCGCGACGAACAATTGATCGCGCGCGGATTCGATGCCGACGAGGTGGCGTTGGTACGGCGGCGCGTTGAGAGCACGCACTGGAAACGGCATATGCCGACGACGGCGATGTTGACGAATACTGCGATTAACGAGTTCTATCTCCGCCCGGTCGATTACTGATGAAATCCGTAACCCCGTTTTATCCGGTAAGCTTGAATCTGCAAGGGCGCCGCTGCGTCGTCATCGGCGCTCGCGACGACCGCGAGGCGGTCGAGAAAGCCGCTGCGCTAGAAGAGAGTGGCGCGGATCTCCTCTGGCTCACCGATCCCTCGGCGGTCGTTGAAGAGGATCTGCGCGATGCATTCTTCGTGATCTCGACGCCGCAGGACGAACGGCTCTCGGCGAGATTGCGGGAGTATGCAGATCGCCACCGTTTCTTGCTCTGCTGTATCGACCAGCCGCGCTACGGATTCGTCGCGATGGCGGCGATCGCCAAGGCCGGCCCGGTGCGCGTCTCCGTCTCGACGACCGGGCTCGCGCCGCGCGTCGGCAAGAATCTCAAAGTTGCGCTTCAACGCGCGATGGACGGCACGTTCGAACGATTTATCGAATGTCTCGCGACGCAAAAAGAGCGCATCAAACGCCGCTACCGCTCTGCAGAGCAGGGCGGACTGCGGCGTAAGGAGATGATCCGGGTCGCCGACGGCTTCGATGCCGAAGTTCGCTTCATCTATCCGGAGTGGTTCGAAGAAGAACTCGCGCTCTCGTTCGCTCCGCAGGTCATCGACGATGAGCAGCGTTGAGCTCGTCGCCGTCGGCACCGAATTGCTGCTCGGCCAACTCGTCGATACCAATAGCTCCTACGTCGCCGCCGCGCTCGCCGAGAACGGCATCGATTGCTATGCGAGCCATGCCGTCGGCGATAACCGCGAGCGAATCGCAGCGCTCTTTCGAGAGATCCTCGATCGCGCCGACGGCGCGATCTCGACCGGCGGGCTCGGCCCGACCGTTGACGATCTCACGAAAGAGGCGGTCGCCGATGCGCTCGGGCTCGCACTCGAGCTCGATGGCGATGCGTTAGCGGAGATCGAGGGGTTCTTCGCCTCGATCGGGCGGACCATGCGCGAGAACAATCGCAAACAGGCCTATCTCCCTGTCGGCAGCGTACCGCTTCCGAATCCGCACGGCACCGCTCCGGGCTTCGTAGCAATCCGCGCCGACGGAAAATTCGTCGCCTGTATGCCGGGCGTTCCGCGCGAGATGAAGCCGATGCTTGCCGAGCGTTTGCTGCCGTGGTTACGCTCGCGTTTCAACGTGCGCGAAGGCATCCTCACGCGCGTGCTGCACACCGTCAATATCGGTGAGTCGGAGATCGATCATCGGATCGCCGACCTTTTTGCGTCGTCGGAGAATCCGAAAATCGCGGTGCTCGCTCACGACTATCGCTGCGACGTAAAGATCATGGCGAAAGCGGCCTCCTCGGAGAGCGCGCGTATGGCGATCGCCCCTCTTGAGGAAGAGTTGCGCGCTCGACTGCGCGGACATATCTTCGGTATCGATGCGATGACGCTCGAGGGTGCGGTGCTCGCCGCTCTCGACGAACGCGGCGAGCCTCTCGCCGTCGCCGAATCCCGTACCGGCGGACGGATCGCCGCGGCGATAACCGCCGTGCCGGGAGCCTCACGACGCTTTCTCGGCGGGATCGTCGCGTACGATAACGCGGTGAAGCAGAGGCAACTTGGGGTGCCGGAGGAGACGATCGAGCGCTTCGGCGCCGTGAGCGAAGAGAGCGCGCTGGCAATGGCACGCGGCGTTCGCGACCGGTTGCACGCGCAGATCGGGTTGGCAACGACCGGAATCGCCGGGCCCGATGGTGGAAGCGCTGAGAAGCCGGTCGGAACGCTCTGCGTCGCGATCGCCGATCCACGCGGCGAGCGCGCCTGGACGCTGCATCTGCGCGGCGACCGCGCGGCAATTCAAGCACGAGCGACGACGGCGGCGTTGGGGCTGCTCTGGCGCGAGATAAAGATTCCGTGAGATTCGCCGCCGCGCGAGAGTGAAACGAATCGCGGTGGGGTAACGTCTTAACGTTATGATATCCGCTCGTACCGCGCTCGCCGCACTCCTCTCCGCGTCGCTTCTCGTGGCCTGCGGTGGTGGTGGCGGAATTGGGAACATCCTCGGCGGGTTATCGCCGACCCCCTCCCCGACGAGTACGCCGGGCAGCACCAACGTCGGCTATAGTTGTCCGAGCAGCGTGAACGGCACGAGCACGGTGCGTATGGCGGCATCGCTCGCATCCTTCGGTAGCGATGCCATACGGCGAGCGCCCGCGAAGGCGAGTTCGCAATCAAGCACGCAGCCGAGTACGCTCCCCGGATTGCTTGAGGTCGTACGGAGCAGCGCCGCTACGGGTGCGCGGGGAACGCTCTCGACGGCGATCGCGCATGCGGGTGGAAACGTCACGCAGCGCTTCACGTTCGCGCATCTCGGGACGAGCATCGAGGTTGTCGCGGTCAATCCAGCAAAGAGTGCGGCGATCGCGGCGCAGATGCGTCTGGTACCCGGCGTCACGAATGTCGTGCCGATGGGCTTACGGTACACGCAGAGCGTGCTCGGACCGGTCACGACGAACGATCCCTATTTCCAAGGTTTCCCGGGCTCCGCCGCTCCCTACTATGAGGCCGGCAATCCAGCGCCGAGCCCCGCGCCGGGCACGAGCCTTCCGGGGCAGTGGGATATGCACGCGATATCGCTCGGCCATGCCTGGGCCTATGCAAACGCCAGCGAGGCACCGGCCGGCTATCTCAACGCTTCGGCGATGGGCACTTCCTCGGTGCGCGTCGCGATCGTCGATACCGGCGCCGACGTCACCCATCCCGAGTTGCAATCGAAGGTCGTCTACACGCATTGCTTTATTACCGATATCAACTCCGGCGTGCAATCGAGTTCGAATTACGTGACCGATCTCGACGGGCACGGAACCGATGTTGCGGGTATCGCAGCGGCGGACGTGAACAACAGCCTTGGATTCGTCGGTGCCGGTGGCAACGTCTCTCTGATCGTCGAACGCGTCTTTCCCTCGCCTCCCTCGAATTGCGTCTCGCAACTGAGCAGTAACCCGCAGGCCTGCAGCACGAGTGCATCGACCGCCGATATCGCTTCGGGGATCGACGACGCCGTCGCGAACGGTGCGAAGGTCGTCAACTTGAGTATCGGTGCGAGTTGTGCCGGCGGTGACGACCCGCTCGAAGCGAACGCGGTCGCAAACGCTCTTGCGGCCAACGTTGTCGTGGTCGCCGCCTCCGGTAACTCCGGCGGTTCGGCGCTCGATGCGCCCGCGTGCGATACCGGGGTCATCGCGGTCGGTGCGAGCGCGCTCTCCGATGGGTATCCCACCGGCACGTACAGCTCCGGCGCGCCGGGAACCTCGGGCGCTCCCGTCGAGTACGTCCCTTCGTACTCCAACTATCAGGCCGGAAGCACGACTTGGGGGCTCGTCGCACCGGGCGGCGACCCCGCGAACGTCGGCCCCGGCGTCGACGATCTTCATTGGATCGAGAATATCTATTCGAGCACCGCGATGGGCGGCGCGACCTGTACCCCCGATTTCGAGGCACCGAGCGGCTCGCAGGGCGATTGCCGGATCCTCATCGCCGGGACCTCGCAGGCGACGCCGCACGTCTCGGGAGCCGCTGCGCTGCTGCTCTCGGTGAACCCGAATCTCAACCCGACGCAGGTGCGGAATTATCTCTGTAGCGATGCGTACACGCTTCCGACCGTCAGTGCTGCGGCGCAGGGCTGCGGCCGGCTCGATATCTATCGCGCGATGGCCGACGTGCTCGGCGATCCGAATCTTCCGCCCGCGCAATAATCTCGCAAAGAGCGGCAGCGCAGCAGCGCGAATAGGGCGGCGATGAGTCGATCGAGCGTGCGCCTTCTTCCGGCGATGGCCTCCCTGTTCACCGCGTGTGCGTTGCTGGTCGCCTGCGGCGGCAACGGCGGTTCGCCGGCTCCTATACCGACGCTCGCGCCGACGCCGACACCGATTCCGACGCCGACCACGGTTCCGACGCCCGGGCTCTGCACTGCCGGAATCGGCATCGTGCCGGTGGGCACCGCGACGCCGACGCCTGGCCCGACCCCGGTTCCCGATACGCGCCCATCCCCGACGCCCGCCGCGCTCTCGTTCCTCTCGGTGCCGACGGGGATATCGGTCAGCGTGAACGGCACGCCGATCGGGGTGACGCCGACCGCGACGACGCCGCCTCTCGGCGTCGTCAACATCAACCCGTTCCCGAATAGTCAGACGCTCACGACGGTCTCGTTCGCCGGAGGCGGTGCGAACGGTGCCTACGCGCTCTGCGTGCAGAGCAACGCGAACCCGGTAACGGTTCTCTACAACCAGAACGCCGATACCGCCGGCAGCATCGCCTCGGTCGCCTCGGTCTCGCGTGGCCCCGCCTCGATTCCGTTCGTGCGCGTGCCGGTGCGCCGCGCGCTCTCGGTCGCACCGGCGACGCCGATCTCGCAGAACGCGACGTTGCTCGAGGTGCGTTACGATCCCACGGCGGTCGCCGCCGGGCGCGTGCATCCGTTCGCCCTCGCCGCGCGGAGCGGCGCGCTGCTCGCGCGCACGATTACTCCGAGCGATGCACCGGTGCGCAGCGATATCGTGCGCGTTCCCGCCGGGAGCGCATCGTTGGTCGCGGCGCGTCTGCGCGCGAGCACCGGCGTTCTCAGCGTGCAATCGGTGCAGCGTCGCTACCCACTCAATGCGGCGCTCGCGACGCCTCCGAACGACACGCTCTTCGACCCGCTCGATCA
>JABEUX010000006.1 GCA_013044185.1 Vulcanimicrobiota bacterium
CTGCTCGCGGAGCGAGGGGCTTCGCAACCGGCCCTAAAGGCTATGCGCCGCCGGCGACCTTCGCGAACGTCGCGCGGTCGAGGCGAAGATCGCCCTCCGAGTAATCGCGCAGCGGGCGTGCGGGCATACGCTCGCGCTCGCAGAGATCGGGCTCGTCGCCGCTCACGAATAGCAGGCCGGTGACGAGCTCCCCGCGCGTGCGGCTTTCGTGAATCGTCCGCAATGCGCCGAGACGATCGGTCGCGTCGTACTCGCGTTCGAGTTTTCGCAACAAGAGATGCGAACCGTCGTCGAGCGCGACTTCTTGAACGGTTCCGGGTTCGTAATCGACGACGATCTCTTCACCCGCCGGAATAAAATCCGGTGCGTTGACGAGCACGTCGTGCTCCTTCACATAGGCGTAGCTCTTGGTCGAGCCTTCGTGGTCGTTAAACGTGACGCAGGGGCTGACAACATCGAGTATCGCCGTGCCACGATGGGCGAACGCCGCCTCCAAGAGCGGAACGAGTTGTTTGCCGTCGCCGGAGAAGGAACGCGCGACGAAGGTTGCGCCGAGTTCGATCGCGAGTCCGCAGATGTCGATCGTCGAATAGGTGTTGGTTCCACCGTGTTTGAGCGTCGAACCGACATCGGCCGTTGCGGAGAACTGCCCTTTCGTGAGCCCGTAGACGCCGTTATTTTCGACGATGTACGTCATGTCGACGTTGCGCCGAATCGTGTGACAGTATTGTCCGAGGCCAATCGAGGCGGTGTCGCCGTCACCGCTGATACCGACGACCATCAACTCGCGGTTTGCAAGCTTCGCCCCGGTAGCCGCCGAGGGCATGCGCCCGTGGAGACCGTTGAAGCCGTGCGCCTGATCGACGAAATAGGCGGGGGTCTTGGAGCTGCACCCGATGCCGCTCATCTTCGCTAAACGGTGCGGCGGTACGCCGTATTCGTAGAGCGCTTTGATAAGATGGTTGGTAATCGAATTATGCCCGCACCCCGCGCAGAGCGTCGTCGGCGAGCCTTTATAGACCTCGCGAGCGAGCCCGATGATGTTGAGCGTTTGTGCCGCGGTGGTCATGAACGTGCACCTCCTACGTGGGCGAGTTCGCGTCGCGATTCGAGCAACGGCTCGACGATCGTCGAAGCATCGATGGGAACGCCGTTATAATGGCGGAGCGATCGCAATCGCGCGATCTGGTCGGGGCGCAGTTCGTTGCGCAGAATTCCAAACAGTTGACCGTCACGGTTTTGTTCGACGACATAGACCGTTTCGTGCCGGTCGATAAATGCCGCCACCTCGGCGGCAAGCGGCAACGCACGGACGCGAAGGTAATCGGTTTCGAGGCCCGCTTCGCGCAGGAGATCGCGCGCCTCGACAACGGCATGATGCGTCGATCCGTAGGCGAGAATGCCGACGGGATTCCCCGCCTCGTCGCATTGCGGCTGGGGCACCAACGTGCGCGCAGTATCGTGCTTGCGCGCGAGGCGATCGAGATTGCGCAACCATACGTCGGGGTTTTCGGAGTATTTTGCCTCTTCGTCGTGTCCCGTACCGCGGGTGAAATAGCCGGCGGCGGGATGTTCGGTCCCCGGAAGCGTTCGATAGGGAATCCCATCGCCGTCGACATCGCGATAGCGCCCCCAATCGGGGTGCGCGCTTAAATCTTCGGCGCGTAGAACCTTCCCACGATCGAAGGGCTTTTCGGGAAACGCGAACGGTTTGGTCAGCCAAGAATTCATGCCGAGATCGAGATCGGAGAGCACGAAGACGGGGCATTGCAGCCGTTCGGCGAGATCGAGTGCGGCCATGCCGTCTTCGTAGAGCTCTTCGACGGTTCCGGGCAACAGCACGGGATGCTTCGTATCGCCGTGCCCTAACGTATAGGTGAAGCTGACGTCGCCCTGCATCGTACGCGTCGGCAAACCGGTCGACGGCCCGACGCGTTGCACGTCGAAGATCACCGCCGGAATCTCGGCAAAGGATGCGTACCCGACGTATTCGGCCATCAATGAAATGCCGGGCCCCGACGTTGCGGTCATCGCGCGCGCCCCCGCCCAACCGGCGCCGATAATCATACCGACCGCTGCGAGTTCGTCCTCGGCTTGCACGATGGCGTACTTTCGCTCGCCCGTCACGGCATCGACGCGATATTTCTCGCAGAGTGCGATAAACGATTCGCAGAGCGAGGAGGCCGGCGTGATGGGATACCACGCACTAACGGTACAGCCGCCCATCACGCATCCCAGCGCGGCGGCGCGATTCCCATCGATAAAAAACAACTCGTCGGTCGCGCCCGTCATCGGTTCGATCGCGATATTTTCCAGCGGAGCTAGGTGCTCGCGCGCGTATCCCGAGCCGACGCGGACCGCTTCGAGGTTCGCGGCGGCGGCCTTCGGTTTGCTCTTAAACTGCGCGCCGAGTGCGGCTTCGATCGTCGCTTCGGGAATACGCAGTAGCTCGGCGAGCACGCCGACGTAAATCATATTGGTAAGGTATTTGCGCATCGCTCCGTCTTTGACGTGCGCCTTCGCGAGTTCGGTAAATGGAACTGCGTAATACGTGATATCGTCTCGTTGCGTGAGCCCGGCAACGGGGTACGTGCTTTCGTGGACGATGGCGCCGCCGGAGCGGACGCTCGCGACGTCCTGCGTCCAGGTCGCCGTATTGAGTGCGACCAAGAGATCGATGGTCCCCGTTCGGCACCGATAACCGCGCGATGTCGCACGAATATCGTACCAGGTTGGAAGCCCCTCGATATTCGAAGGGAAAACGTTTTTCGGCGCTACGGGAACGCCGAGTCGGAAGATCGCATTCGTGAGCACCAAGTTCGAGGATTGACTCCCCGAGCCGTTGACCGTAGCGACCCGAATCGTGAAATCGTTGACCGCCTTATTGCTCATGCCCTATGATGTTTGCGTGCGTCGGCTCGACTCCTACCTGCAAGCAGGTTATGGAAGGTTCGCTAGACGCGCATTGCCGTCAGCCAGTGGGAGAAATCATCGGCTCGCATCGGACGGGCGAGAAAATATCCTTGGACGTAGCGACATCCGTAGAAGCGTAATCGCTCCAACTGTGCTTCGTTTTCAATGCCCTCGGCGAGCGGGCGGAGGCGTAGCTCCTGCGCAATCTTCAAAACCGCCTGCACCACGCCGCTCGCTTTGTCGTCAATCTCGCAGCGCGCGACGAACTGCTGGTCGATTTTCATGACGTCCACCGGAACTTCGCGCAACCGCGCGAGCGAGGAATGCCCGGTACCGAAATCGTCGATTGCGGTCATCGTTCCAAGATTGTGGAGCGCTCGTACCGCGCGCTCGATATCGTTCGTATCTTCGGCGATCACGCGTTCGACGATTTCGAGCACGAAGCGCGACGGGGAGAGCCCATGTTCGTCGAGCAGCGTTTTTAATTGTTCGGGCAGTTGCGGGTCGAGTGCTTGGCGCGGAAAGAGATTGATCCACACCTGGAGGTCGATGTCGGCGTCGAGCCATTCGCGCGCCTGTCGCGCCGCTTCGCCGAGCACCCAGAGACCGACCCGTTCGGCGAGCGTCATGTTCTCAAGAAAATCGAGGAACGCCGCCGGCTCGAGGAACCCCAACCGTGGATGATTCCAGCGTAGAAGCGCTTCGACGCCGGTGCAGCGGAGATTTTCGCCGATAAATTCGAAGATCGGTTGATAGAAGAGGACGAACTCACGGTTGCGCACGGCGGCGTGCAGCTCCGTCGCTAACGAGAGCGTCCGCTTTTCATCGGCGAGGTCGGGGGTATAGAGCACGGCGCGGCCGCGGCCGGCCTGCTTCGCTCGGTACATCGCGAGATCGGCATGCCGTAACACATCCTCGTAATCCGGAGATCCATTCGCAAACGCAATCCCCACCGAAACCGAAACGTAGAGTTCGTGCTCTTCGACGGCGATCGGTTCTTCGAAGAGTTCGGCGATTCGCTTCCCCAGTTGTTGTGCGCTATCGGCACTGCCGCGAACCACCATCGCGAATTCGTCGGCACTGACGTGTGCGACGAAATCTGCCCCGGAAAACTCGTTGCAGCGCTCGGCAATGCGTTTGAGGAGCTCGTCGCCGGCAGCTCGCGTCAGCCCTTCGTTGGTCAGTTTCATGTGGTCGATATCGATGAGCGCCAGCAAGAGCACTCCTTCGGTATGGGCGAGCCACCGTTCGAGGCCGCGCCGATTCGGCAATCCGCTTAGCGAGTTGCTGAACGCAAGCGCTCGGGTATGTCGCTCGGCTCGTGCGCGTTGGTCCACGAGCGCTCCGACGGAGAGCGACGAAATCGCCGAGATCACGATGAAGGTTTGTAGATCGATCGGATGGATGGACGTCGTAGGAAAGATATAGTTGAGAATGCTCGTCAACGCATCAGTCACGAAGATACCGGGAATAGCAAGTCTCAGACCACCACGTGCGGCCATCCACATGAGGGGAAGGAAGACGAAATACCGGAGCGGATCTCCGCTCACGCCCGTTAGCACGGCGGCATACCCCAACAGCGTCGCACCCACGACGGTAGCATAGAGTAATAACCGTTCTCTCATTTTGATATCGAAGATCGGTGCGGGTGCGGCATCGGGATCGGGGATGAGGCGCGGCGTTACGTAGGTCGCAAGGATGGGTACGAGAACGAGAAGACCGAGCGTATCGCCGACCCAAAAACTCACGACCTCGCGGAGAAAGTGCTGCCATCCACCGCCGAAGATCGAGACCGCAATCGCTCCCGGTATCAGCGCCAAGATGAGAGGCGCGACGATAGCGACGCCGCAAAAATTCGCGGCGTCTTGGAACGTTTCGAAGGGGAGGCGAATAGCTAATACTCGTTTGAGTACGAACACGACGAGCGAGTATCCGACGGCGGCGAGAACGCCGAACTCAAGATAGAGCATCATCGGAAGCCGCGCCGTCATAGGAAAGAGCAACGGACGCGTAACTTCGGCGAGCACCGCGAGCGGCGCGAATTCGTATCCAAACGTGTAGATGAGATAGAACGTCAGCGCCGCGCCGAGATACCAGGGATAGAACGTTCCGTGTGCGCCGTTATAAAATGCACCGAGGAGATCGCTGCCGACCCACGCGGCGAGATAGATTGCCGCCACGGCAATGCTCTGCACCGGAGATAACCTGGGCCTGCGCTCCATCGCTCCCTCGCTCTCGTGTGGAAGGCATCCTACGCCATGCCCGCCGACACGACCTTCAATCATACAGGCGGTACCTAGGTGCAAACTGCCACTACGCCCGTCACGCCGGAGTCGCCGTGATTGCCGTGACGTAGAGAGCCCCGGCAGCGTTCGCTACCGGGGCTCCGTACGTGCATTTCGCTGCGAAGCGAAATTACATCATGTCGTAGCCGCCCATACCGCCGCCGGGCATGCCGCCGCCGGCATTGTCCTTCTTGGGCTCGGGCTTATCGGCGATGAGGGTCTCGGTGGTGAGAATCAACGCACCGATCGAAGCGGCGTTCTGCAGGGCCGAACGCGTCACTTTGAACGGCTCGACGATACCCGCCTTGAACATGTCGACGATCTCGCCGGTCATCGCATCGAAGCCGTGCGGAGCCTTCTTGCTCTTCACGTTGTTCACTTCGACCGAGCCTTCGAAGCCCGCGTTGAACGCGATCTGACGAAGCGGCTCTTCGAGGGCCTTGCGGATGATGTCGATGCCGATCTTCTCGTCGGCCCACGTTGCCGCGTGGCCGTTGGTCTTCGGCGCGGTCTCGACGTACTTCTCGATCGCTTTGACCGCGTGTACGAGCGAACTGCCGCCGCCGGGGATCATGCCTTCTTGCACCGCAGCACGGGTCGCCGAGAGCGCATCTTCGATGCGATGCTTCTTCTCTTTGAGCTCGGTCTCGGTCGCAGCGCCAACCTGGATAACCGCAACGCCGCCCGAGAGCTTCGCGAGGCGCTCCTGGAGCTTCTCACGATCGAAATCGGAATCGGTATCTTCGATCTGCTTTTTGATCATCTCGATGCGGCCCTTGATTGCGTCGCTCTTGCCGGCACCGTCGACGATCGTGGTCTCTTCTTTGGTGATCTTCACGCGTTTGGCGCGGCCGAGCTGATCCGGGGTGACCTTATCGAGCTTGAGGCCGAGCTCTTCGCTGATGACCGTCGCGCCGGTGAGGGTCGCGATGTCCTTGAGCATCTCTTTGCGGCGGTCGCCGAAGCCCGGCGCCTTGACCGCAACGCTGGTGAACGTACCGCGCAGCTTGTTCACCACCATCGTCGCAAGGGCTTCGCCCTCGACGTCTTCGGCGATGATCATCAGCGGCTTCTGCACCTGGACGACTTTTTCGAGCAGCGGAAGAATATCGGCGATCGCCGTGATCTTGCGCTCGGTAACGAGGATGAACGGATCGTCGAGAACCGCTTCCATACGCTCGCTGTCGGTCACCATGTACGGCGAGATGTAGCCCTTATCGAACTGCATGCCGTCTTTGGTTTCGACTTCGGTCTTGAGGGTCTTCGACTCTTCAACGGTGATGACGCCGTCTTTGCCGACTTTTTCCATCGCCTCGGCGATGAAGTTGCCGATCTCTTTGTCGTTGGCGGAGATCGATGCGACCTGCGCGATCTTCTCTTTGGTGTCGACGACCTGTTTGAACGACTCCATCTCCTTGACCGCGACTTCTACGGCCTTCTCGATGCCGCGCTTGATGAGCAGCGGATTGCTTCCAGCCGTCACGTTGCGGAGGCCTTCGCGGATGATCGCTTGCGCGAGCACCGTCGCCGTGGTCGTGCCGTCGCCGGCGATATCGTTGGTCTTGCTCGCGACTTCTTTCACGAGCTGTGCGCCCATGTTTTCAAAGGCGTCGGGAAGTTCGATCTCTTTTGCAATCGTCACGCCGTCGTTGGTGATCGTCGGCGAACCGAATTTCTTGTCGAGGACGACGTTGCGTCCCTTAGGGCCGAGCGTCACTTTGACGGCATCGGCGAGCATGTTCGCTCCGCGCTCGAGGGCGCGACGAGCGGCTTCGTCAAATACGAGTTGTTTAGCAGCCATGATATTCTTTCTAACTCCTTACGCGTGCGCCGGCACTTTGTCGACGACGGCTAGGACGTCTTTTTCGGAAACGATGAGGTACTCGATGCCGTCGATCTTCACTTCGCTGCCCGAGTATTTCGAGAAAATAACGCGGTCGCCGACCTTCACGGTCATCGACACGGTCGTGCCGTTGTCGAGTACGCGGCCGCTCCCGATCGCGCGGACGATCCCCTCCTGGGGCTTCTCTTTCGCGGTGTCGGGAAGGAAAATGCCGCCGACGCTCTTCTCTTCTTGCTCGACGTGCTCGATGACCACGCGGTCGGCCAATGGCTTCAGGTTCACGGAAAAACCTCCAAAAATGTGATTCGAGATGGATTCTGGCACTCTTAGCATCTGAGTGCCAACCTGTTCGATATTAGCAGAGACCCCGGGCGAGTGCAAGCGGTTTCAGTGGATGAAGGATCGATGAAACTCGGCCCAGGGCGTGCCGAGCGGAGTCCTCGCAACGTTCTATCGGTAGCCGACACCGAGCAAACGGTCGGCAAAGGAGCTGAGCATGAAACGCCTCGCACTCGTCCTCACCGCCGCACTCTTCGCCCTCAGTCTCGTGGGGGCACGCCCGGCGATGGCGAGCATCAATATTGGAATCGGCATCTCGGTCGGGAGCCCGCCGCCGCCGATTCCTTACTATGCCTACGATCAGTCGCCAGCGCCGGCTCCAAACTGGATCTGGATTCCCGGCTATTGGCGCTGGACTGACGGAGGCTACTACTGGGTGCAAGGCCGGTGGACCCCCGCTCCGGCACCCGGGCTCTACTGGACCCCCGGCTACTGGGCCTGGGACGGCAATGGCTATTACTGGAACGGCGGCTACTGGGGGCAGAGCGTCGGCTACTACGGCGACGTCAACTATGGCTGCGGTTATTACGGCCGGGGCTACGACGGCGGCGAATGGGAGGGCGACCGTTTCCGCTACAACACCTATGTGACGCACGTCGATCGCCACACCATCGGCAACGCGGTCTATTACAACCCGCACGTCTATCGTCGCACGCCGCAGGAGGCCCGTTCGAGCTTCGTCCAGGTAACGCACGTCGCCGCTCCGCGGAACGCCCGCTACCAGCGCCAACAACCGCGCTATCAGTCGCAGCGGCAGCAACCCCATCCGCGCTATCAACCGCAACGGCAGCAACCGCAACCGCGCTACCAACCGCAGCGGCAGCAACCGCAACCGCGCTACCAACCGCAGCGGCAGCAACCGCAGCCGCGCTACCAACCGCAGCGGCAGCAGCCGCAACCGCACTACCAACCGCAGCGGCAGCAACCGCAACCGCGTCGACAACCGCAACGGCAGCAACCGCAACCGCGTCGACAACCGCAACGGCAGCAACCGCGCAGTAACCAGCAACGCGGAAACCAGGGCGGGGGGAACCAGCACGGGCACGGACACGGAAGACCGCCCGCCTAAACACCCCGGCGCATCACCGGTGCGGTCGCCCTTCGGGCGGCCGCGCCGTTTTGATGCGTGAAGTTCCATCGTTCTGGGAAGAATGGAACGGGGCAACTCCCAGATTGAAGGCACTCCTATGAAATTTTCGCGCACGCTGTTCGTCGCGATCGTCGCTACCCTCGCATTTTTTATGCCTCGGCCGGCATCTGCGATTACCCTGAGCCAAATTATCTCGTTGATCGCGCCGCCGGCGATTCCATCGTCCTCCTACCTACAGCCCGCGCCGCCCGCACCGAACTCCATGTGGATACCCGGGTACTGGAACTGGAACGGTAACGCATACAACTGGGTCGCCGGGCGATGGACCTACGCACCGAGCCCCGGGCTCGTGTGGACGCCCTCCTACTGGCAAGCAACGCCCGCCGGCTACCTCTACCACTCCGGATATTGGGGGCGCAGCGTTGGCTATTACGGCAATCTCAATTACGGTCACGGATATTTCGGGCAAGGCTACGACGGGGGCAAATGGCAGGGGAAAACGTTCCTTTACAACACCTACGTTACCCACGTCGACCAGCATACCGTTCATGCGGTCTACTTCGATCGTAACGTCTATCGACGTTCGCCCGAGCAGAACCATCAGAGTTTCGCCGGCCGGATGCACTCGGCGAATCGCGGACACGCAATGCAGGCGCATCACGGCGCTCCCCCGGCTAAAGAGTCCGGCCGCGGGAAGCCCGCGAACGACCATGCCGGCAAAGGCGGCAAGGGAAACAGCGGGCAAAGCCACGGCGGGCACGGCCACGGCAAGCCGCCGCGCTAAAAAAGGGCTATCTCAC